>JAAYHC010000045.1 GCA_012735535.1 Bacillota bacterium | reverse complement strand
CTCCGCCACCCAGCAGTATGATCGTGAACTACCGGGGGAAGGGGTTGGGCTCTTTTTAGAGCAGTTGGCTTTGCTCTCGGATATCGATACTTATGAAGGTAATAGCGATCTGGTTACGCTGATGACTCTGCACAGCGCCAAAGGGCTCGAGTTTCCGGTGGTCTTTCTGGTCGGCCTGGAAGAAGGGATTTTCCCCCATTCGCGCTCGGTCTGGGAAATGGACCAACTCGAAGAGGAGCGCCGCCTCTGTTATGTCGGGATCACCCGCGCCAAAGAGCGTCTATACCTGACCAGTGCGGCTAGGCGCACCATCTTCGGGCTCACCGACACTCGGCTACCGTCGCGCTTTATCGAGGAGATTCCGGCCGAACTGAAAGAGGAGATCAAGCCTATGAGCGCGCGCGGTGCTTTTGCCGCAGCGCCGGCCGAGCGGGCCGCGGCCCGGCCGCAGCAGGCGGATACCGCTCAGTTAGGGCCGGGGTGAAGGTCGCCCATGCGAAGTTCGGCACCGGGACGATTGTCAGCGTTAAAGGCGAAGGGGCTGATGCCATTTTGGTTGTTGCTTTTCCGGGTGAGGGTGTCAAGCAGCTATTGGCGAGTATGGCTCCCTTGACCATCGTACAATAGGGATGCTTTGTTAAGGAGGCTTGTTGTGGGTAATCAGGTTTGGGTGATTGGACATAAAAATCCCGATACCGATTCGGTCGTATCGGCGATTGCCTATAGCAGACTGAAAAATGAACTCTGGTCCCGTAGCGGGGAGCCGCTCCGCGCAGTTCCCGGGCGTTTGGGTCAGTTAAATGCGGAAACCGAGTACGTCTTGGAGCGCTTCGGCTTTGAACCACCGGAGTTGGTTCCGGATCTTCGGGGGCGCGTCATAGATGTGATGCAAACCGAGATCACCAGCGTTTCACCCGAGACCCCGTTGATTGAGATCGGTCGGCTGATAAAGGAGCAGGATCTCCGGTCGATACCGGTGGTCGATGCGGAGCGACGCGTCGTGGGGATCGTGACCGTTGGCGATGTGGCCAAAAAGTATTTCGCCGAGGAGCAGCTTTCGTTGGATCAAAACCCGATCCAGGTTGACAATGTGGTCCTGGCCGTCCAGGGGCGATTGCTGACGCCAATGCCTCAGTCGTCGAAGTTGTTGCCCGGCCGTTTGCTCATCGGAGCGATGAGTCCCGAGAGCATGAAGGAATACTTTGCCAAAGGCGACATTTTGCTCATCGGTGACCGGGAGAATGCGCAGGAAGCGGCGATTGAGGCCGGGTGCGCCTGTATCGTGGTCACCGGCGGGTTTCCCGTTTCCGCACGCATTTTAGAGCGGGCCATCGCTGCCGATGTCTGCGTGATCTCTTCGCCGCTTGATACGTATACCGTCGCCCGGCGGATTACGATGAGCTTGCCGGTCAGTACGACGATGAACCGGAAGGTGCTGACTTTTGGGCCGCATGATCTGTTAGACGAGGTTAGAGAGCGGATGCTCCGGTATAAACACCGTAATTATCCGGTAGTTGATGCCGACGGCAAGCTATTAGGGATGATCGGGCGGGGCAATCTCTTGGCCGGCCCGGCGAAGAAGGTGATCCTCGTCGACCACAATGAGCTCAGCCAATCCGTTCCGGGGCTCGAGGATGCGGAGGTGTGTGAGGTGATCGACCATCACCGGCTGGGCGATGTGCAGACGGTTAACCCGATTTATGTGCGTAATGAGCCGGTGGGTAGTACCGCGACCTTGGTCGCCGACTCCTTTAAGCAGGAGGGGGTGGCACTAACCCCGGAGTTGGCCGGCCTCTTGCTCTCGGCGATTATCAGCGATACACTCTTATTTAGATCACCGACGACCGCCGAGAAGGATCGGGCGATGGCGGCGATGCTCGCCGAGATTGCCGGGATTGACGATGTCGCAGCTTTTGGGCAAGAATTGTTCGCGGCCGGGACTGATGCCGAAAATCTCGCGGCCAGAGAGATTATCACCGGTGATCTGAAGGTCTTTTCGTTCGGCGGCGGCGTCCAAGTTGGGGTGGCCCAGGTGGAAACCGCCAACCTCGACCGTTTTCTCCAGCGGAGCGAGGAACTTTTGGAGGAAATGGAAGGCTACCGACAGAATAACCGTCTAGACTTGTTTATCTTAATGGTTACCGATCTGATTCGCCATGGTAGCGAGTTGTTGGTGGTCGGATCAATGATCCATGTGGTCGAAAAGGCGTTTGGCTATGCCGTGAGCGGCAATCGCGTCTTTCTGCCTGGTGTCCTATCACGCAAAAAACAGGTTATCCCGCCTTTAGGCCGGGCCATCCAGGAGGTCGAGCTGTAGCATGGTGCAGAAAACGGAGACTGAAAGGGGACACAAAATGGGTAAGGTTGGGGAAAAATCGGTGGTCATGGAGTATGTCGAATCAATTGTTATCGCCATCTTACTGGCTCTCTTCATCATGACTTTTATCGGTCGCTCCTATGTGGTTGACGGCGCCAGTATGGTACCGACGTTGCATGATGGCGAACGGTTAATCGTTGATAAACTCACTTACCGATTTTCCGAGCCGAAACGGGGCGAGATTATCGTTTTCAAGTACCCGGCAAACCCCAAGTACCGATTTATTAAAAGGGTTATCGGCATTCCCGGTGACGAGATTATGATCGAAAACGGCAAGGTTTATCTCAACGGGCGCCCCTTGGAGGAAGACTATATCTCCGAACCGATCAATGAGCGGTTCGGTCCCTTTGTGGTTCCCGAAGGTACGGTCTTTGTTTTAGGGGATAATCGGAACAACAGCCAGGATAGTCGGTATTTTGGGGTCGGTTATATCCCCAAGAAACTCATCGAAGGCCGAGCGCTAATGCGGTATTGGCCGTTAACCAGCATCGATGTGATCCATAAGCCGGAGATCTTTTCGGATTTTGCGACGGCTAAATAGAGCGGAGGGCATATGGCTGATTTAGAAGCTGCGCGAAGGCGAGTCGAGGCGCTGCGCGAGGAGATTCGGCATCACGACTACTTGTATTACGTCCTGGACAGCCCGGCAATTACCGATCAGGAATATGATCGGTTGATGCAGGAGCTGCGCAGTTTAGAGGAGCAGTTTCCGCAACTGGTCACCCCGGATTCTCCGACACAGCGAGTAAGCGGCGGGCTCCACGAGGCCTTTGGGACGGTCACCCACCCGGTGCCGCTCCTAAGTTTGGCCAATGCCTACTCTGCGGCAGAACTGAGAGCTTTCGACGCCAGACTGAAAAAAATGCTTGGCAGCCAGGAGCCCATCGAGTATGTGGCCGAGCTAAAGATCGATGGATTGACGATCGCGCTGACCTATGCCGATGGGGTACTGACTCAGGCGGCGACGCGCGGCAACGGGTTGCAAGGCGAGGATGTGACCGCCAACATCAAGACGATCAAGTCGGTCCCGCTCAAGCTACGTCACAGGGTGGCGGAGCGCTTGTGGATTCGCGGCGAGGCCTACATGCGTACCCAGGACTTTGCTCAGCTCAACGAGGCTCGCGAGCTGGCCGGAGAGCCGCGCTTTGCCAATCCGCGTAATGCGGCTGCCGGCTCGATCCGTCAGCTCGACCCCGCGGTGACGGCAGGACGGCCTTTATTCATTTACTGTTACAGCATTTTAGCCGCCGAGCCGGAGCTGCAGGTGGAAACCCAGTGGCAGGCGCTCAGCCTGCTCAAGGAGTGGGGCCTGCCGGTCAATCCGGAATGCAAACTCTGTGCGAACATCGAGGAAGTTATCGATTATTGTACTTATTGGACCGAAAAGCGCGGTACGCTCGACTACGAAATTGACGGGATTGTGGTCAAGATTAACTCCCTGGCTGCTTACCGCGAGTTAGGTTTTACCGGGCACAATCCGCGCGGGCATATTGCGTTTAAATTTCCGGCCGAGCAACGCCAGACCAAGGTTAAGGATATTATCGTCCAGGTCGGCCGTACCGGGGCCATCACCCCCTTGGCCATCTTGGAACCGGTGCGGATCGCCGGCTCGGTGGTCAGCCGGGCGAGCCTCCATAATGAAGACTATGTCAAAACGAAGGATATCCGGATCGGCGATACCGTGATAATTCAGAAGGCCGGAGATGTGATCCCGGAGGTGGTCCGGGTCGTTACTGCAGAGCGCACCGGAGCCGAGATCCCCTTTGTGATGCCGGAGCGGTGTCCGGCCTGTGGTGCCAAAGCCGTGCGCGAACCGGGCGAAGCCGTCACCAGGTGTGTCGGTTTGGCCTGCCCGGCCCAGCAAAGGGAGCGGATCATCCACTTTGCTTCCAAGGATGCGCTGGATATCGAAGGCCTGGGGCCGGCCGTGGTTGATCAGTTGATCACCGCCGGCTTGATCACCGATGTGGTTGATCTGTACCGGCTCAAGCCGGAGGATCTCGTTGGTCTGGAGCGCTTTGGGCCTAAATCGGCCGAGAACCTCCTCCGGGCGATCGCTGAGTCGAAAACGCGGCCGCTTGCTCGGTTACTGGTGGCGTTGGGCATTCGCTTTGTCGGCACCCGCGTGGCGCAGATTTTAGCCGACCATTTTGGCAATCTGGATCGTCTCGCCCAGGCAGACCAAGCCGAGCTGGAGGCGATTCCGGAGATCGGGCCGCGCATCGCTGAGAGCCTGGTTGGCTTTTTCCGCGAGGAGCAAAACCGCGCGGTAATTGAAGGCCTGCGGGAGGCCGGGGTTAACTTTGTCCAACCGCAGGTGCACAATAAGGACACGCCTCTGGCCGGAAAAACTTTTGTGTTGACCGGCACTTTGCAAAGCTTCACCCGGGCCGAGGCTACGGAGGCCATCACCAGCCGTGGCGGCAAGGTCAGCGGCAGTGTTTCCAAGCGCACGGATTATGTTGTTGTCGGTGCCGATCCCGGGTCAAAGCTGACCAAAGCCCAGGAGTTGGGGATAACCATTCTCTCCGAAGAAGAGTTTAAGCAGTTGTTGTCAGAGCAAGGAGGTGACGCTGAGTGATCACCAGAGATGATGTACTGTTGGTGGCTCATTGGGCCCGCATGGAGCTGTCGGAAGAAGAGGTCGAAGTGTTGACCGCTGACCTTAACGGGATGCTGCAACTAGCAGCAGAACTGCACTCGATTGATACCGAAGGGGTACCTCCCACCATGTACGGTGTTAACCAACACAATGTTTTCCGCGACGATCAGGTGGCAGATTCTCTCCCGCAAGAGATGGCTTTAGCCAACGCCCCTGACCCGAAAGACGGCTACTTCCGCGTTCCCAAGATCATGGACTAAAGGAGGAGTCACAAATGAGTTTATTTGATCGTACCGCCCATGAGCTCGGGGAGATGCTGCGCCGCCGGGAAGTCAGTGCCGTCGAGGTTACTGAAGCGGTCTTGAAGCGGGTGGAAAGTGTGGACCCGGTAGTCAAAGCCTACCTGACCACCACCCCTGAACTGGCTCGGGCGATGGCTAGGGCTGTCGATAGCCGGCTGCAACGGGGTGAAGAGCTACCGCCCTTGGCCGGTATCCCCATGGGTTTGAAAGATAACTTTAGTACAACCGGGGTGCGGACAACCTGCGCTTCAAAGATGTTGGAGCACTATGTCCCGCCGTTTGACTGTACCGTCTATCAAAAGCTAATGCATCAGATGTCGCCGCTGATCGGCAAACACAATATGGATGAGTTTGCGATGGGCTCATCCACCGAAACCAGTGCATTTTTCCCCACCCACAATCCTTGGGATCTCGAACGGGTGCCGGGAGGCTCCAGCGGCGGTTCGGCGGCGGCTGTTGCTGCCGGAGAGGCTATTTTCGCTTTGGGTACCGATACCGGCGGTTCAATCAGGCAACCGGCCGCTTTCTGCGGGGTGGTTGGCCTGAAACCGACCTATGGCCGGGTTTCCCGTAGCGGAGTAGTCCCCTTCGCTTCCTCGCTCGACCATATCGGGCCGATTACCAAAACGGTTACCGATGCGGCGCTGGTCTTGAATGCGATCGCCGGCCATGATCCCGGTGATTCGACTACGGTCAAGAGGGAAGTGCCTGATTACACCAGCTTTCTGAAGGATGATGTGCGCGGTTTGCGCATCGGACTGCCCCAGGAGTTCTTCGCCGAAGGGCTGGATCCGGAGATTAAAGAGGGGATTTTCGCCACGGTTAAGCAGCTGGAGGCAGCCGGCGCCCAGGTAGTGGAGGTGTCATTGCCTCATGCCCAAGCCACGGAGGCTGTGTATTATCTGGTTGCTTCGGCCGAATGCAGTTCGAACCTGGCCCGGTATGACGGGGTTCGTTTCGGGTATCGGAGCTCCACGGCCCCCGATGTGCAGACCATGTACAAGCATACCCGCGGCGAAGCTTTTGGTTTGATGGTTAAGCGCCGGATTTTGCTGGGAACATACGCTCTGATTACCGGCAATTATGATGTTTATTATCGCAAGGCGATGCAGGTGCGTACCCTAATCGTCCGAGACTTTGAGCGGGCGTTTGAGCAGTGCGATGTCTTGATCTCTTCGACCACGCCGACGCCGGCCTACAAGATGGGGGAGAAGAGTAAGGACCCCGTGGCCTTGGCCTTGTCGGATCTGTTCACAATTCCGGCCAATCTGGCGGCGATCCCGGCGATCTCGGTCCCCGGCGGTTATACTAAAGAAGGCTTGCCTTATGGTCTGCAGATTATGGGACCGGCCTTTGGCGAAGGCCGGGTTTTACAGGTTGCCTATACGGTGGAGAAGCTGGTCGATGCCCGCCAGAGAAAACCTGAGCTGCCGGAGAAAGGTGGTGTAGCCTAATGAGCCAAAAGTATGAAACCGTCATCGGTTTGGAGGTTCATGCCGAGTTACGGACCGATTCGAAACTTTTTTGCGGTTGTTCAACCAAATTCGGCGCCGACCCGAACGGTCAAACCTGCCCGGTTTGCCTCGGGATGCCGGGGGCTCTGCCGGTATTAAATAAAAAAGCGGTGGATTACGCGATTGAAGCCGGTTTGGCTTTGAACTGCGAGATTCAGGAGTATAGCAAGTTCGATCGCAAACACTATTTTTATCCGGATTTGCCCAAAGCCTACCAGTGCTCCCAGTTTGACTTCCCGCTCTGTAAGAATGGTAAGGTGACCATCCATGTCAACGGGGTGACCAAGGATATCGGGATTAACCGGATCCACCTCGAAGAAGAAGCGGGCAAGAGCGTCCACTCGGGAGACAATATCTTGGGTTCGGATTATTCCCTCGAAGACTTTAACCGCGGCGGTATCCCGTTGATCGAGATCGTCTCCGAGCCGGATATGCGTTCGCCCGAAGAGGCCTACGCCTATCTCACCACCTTAAAATCAATTCTCCAGTATACCGGGGTCTCCGATTGTAAGATGGAGGAAGGCTCGTTACGCTGCGACGCCAACATCTCGCTGCGCCCGGTCGGTTCGACGGAATTCGGGACCAAGGTCGAACTGAAAAACCTCAACTCTTTCCGGGCGGTGCAGAAGGCTTTGGAGTATGAGCAGCAGCGCCAGGCCAGGCTTTTGGATAAAGGGGAACCGATTATTCAGGAGACGCGGCACTGGGATGAAACCACGGGGAAGACCCACTCGATGCGGACTAAAGAACAGGCCGACGATTACCGCTACTTCCCGGACCCGGATCTGGTACCGCTCATCGTCAGCCCGGAATGGATTGAGGAGGTCAGGGCCAGATTGCCGGAGTTGCCGCCGGCCAAATTTGAGCGCTTTGTCCGCGAGTATGGGTTGCCGGAGTATGATGCCAATTTAATCATCGCCACCAAAGCTCAGGCTGACTTCTTCGAAGCTACCGTGGCTTTGTACAACGATCCGAAGACCGTCAGCAACTGGATGATGGGTGAGCTGACCAGGTTGCTCAAGACCTCCGGCCAGGAGATCGAAGATTGCAAGGTGACTCCCGAACTCTTGGCCAAGCTGCTCACATTGGTCGACAACGGTACAATCAGCGGAACCGCGGCCAAGAGCGTTTTGGAGGAAGTTTTCGCCACCGGCAAGGATCCTGAGCTGATCGTCCAGGAGAAAGGGCTGGCGCAGATCAGTGATACCGCCGAGCTTGAGAAGATCGTCGCGGCGGTAATTGCCGCTAACCCTGCTTCGGTGGAGGACTACCGCAACGGTAAAGACAAAGCTCTCGGCTTTTTGGTCGGCCAAGTAATGAAAGAGACTAAAGGTCGGGCCAATCCCAAGCTGGTCAACGAGCTGTTGCGCAAGCAGTTGTCGTAAGAAAACGGTAATTATTGTCAAGGAGCTGTCTGCCGGCTCCTTTTTTTCTGCCGTTGGCGGCTAGGGAAATATTGTTAGCTTGGTTCACCATAGAGTTCCGACCGGTTCATGATATAATGGTGCTAAAGGGGGACAAGCCAATGAAACACAAGTCAGCAGTAATCTTTGCAGTTGCGATGACCATTTCCGCCACGATTTTAGGAGCCTTCTTTTACTTGAGCCGCCAGGGTGAGCACACTATTAGCGTCACCGGCAGCGCCAGCCAAAACTTTATTTGCGACACGGTCAAATGGACGGTGACGATGCGCGAATCGGTTGGCCGGGATGAGCTGGCCCTGGGCTATCGACTACTGGAAGAGAAGACGCAAAAATTGCTCCGGGAATTCACCAGCAACGGGGTCTCACCGGATGAGATCACCATTAAGCCGATCAATGCTTATAAAGACTACGGACAGCAAGGTTTCCAAGGTTACAATTTGGAACAGACCGTTTATCTGATCTCGACCGAGATCGACAAGGTCGAGGGGTGGGCGCTGCACCCTGTAAAACTGGTTGATCAGGGCATCACCATTGAAAATTCCACCCTCGAGTATTTTTACTCCAAACTGGACGACCTGAAAAAAGATCTGCTTGCCAACGCCACGGCCAATGCGGAGGAGCGGGCCTTGAATATGTTGGCCAACACCGACCTCCAATTGGGCAAAGTGCTCAGTATGCGCTCCGGGGTCTTTCAGATTACCGAACCGCTTTCGACCATGGTTTCCAGTAGCGGTATCTACGATACCTCAACGCGTGAAAAGCAGATTAGTGTAACCGCACACGTGACCTATGCGATCAAATAATAAAATATTGTTTTAGCCTCGTAGGACCACCCGGAATGGGTGGTCCTTTACATTGACAGAGCCTGCCTTTAATGGTAGTATATCTCTAAATTCCTGGGGGGTGAGTCTAATGGAAGAGGCAAAAACCACTGGTTTGCGGTACGAAGTTGAACAGCCTAAAAACCGCATATATATAATGGATGTCACCAACCGTGATGGTGTGCAAACTGCACGCATTAGCCTGTCTAAGCTGCAGAAAACCATGGTCAACATCTACCTCAATCAAATGGGGATTTATCAGAGTGAGATCGGTTTTCCCGCATTAGAGCACGAAAAGAACTACATCGAGGCCAATCTGCGCCTGCAAGAGAAAGGCTTACTCTCACCGATTATCTTATCCGGCTGGACCCGGGCTAAAGCCGAAGATGTTGAGCAAGCCCTGGAGCTGACCAGACTGAAAAACCTCAATCTTTCCATTTCTGTTTCCGAGATTATGACCAAAGGTAAGTTCGGCGGGAGAATGACCCGCTCCGACGTCATCAATATGATGGTTGAGGCGGTCAGCCTGGCCAAAGAGCGCGGGGTTGAGATCATCGGGGTCAATGCCGAGGATGCTTCACGAACCGATGAGCGCTACGATGAAGACTATCTGATCGAGTTTGCCTTGGCGGCCAAAAAAGCCGGGGCTACGCGGATCAGATACTGTGATACGTTGGGGTACGACCGGACAATTTCGATCTATGATTCCGTTTATCGGCTGGCCAAAGAAGTGCAGCTGCCGATCGAATTGCACTGCCACAACGATCTTGGGTATGCGGTGGCCAACTCGGTTGAGGGGGCGATGGGCGCCATTGAGGCCGGTGTGGATGCTTACATCAATACCACGGTTAACGGTATGGGTGAGCGCGCCGGTAATGCCGATCTGGTTTCGGTCATCTTAGCTCTGACCAAGTCGCGTGGTTTACGCAACTCGGGGCTCCTTGATCCGCGGGTCGACCTCAAGATGGCTTGGAAGATCTGCAACTATGTGGCGCGGGCATTTGGGCAGCCGATCCCGATTAACCAGGTCGGGGTGGGAGCCAATGCGTTCGCGCATGAATCAGGCATTCATGCGGACGGCATGCTCAAAGACCGCAATAACTACGAACTTTATGGCCCGGAAGAACTTGGGATCGGGGAGGTCGAGTTTAAGCGCATTGGCCGGGTAATTACCACCGGTGAATACGGCGGGCTCAAAGGCTTACTCTATGTCCTTGACGAGCTGGGCATTGAGGTCGAAGATCCGCGCGAGACGCTGCGCTTGGTGCAATACGCTTGGCATCACAACCAGATGGAGCTCACTCCGGATGAAATCTGGCTGATTGCCAATTACCCTGAGGAAGTACGGCTGATCCTCACCGTAACTCCGTAACCAATACCGGCGAGACCATTCAGGATAGAAGGAGTAGGATACATGGGCAAGACAATCATTGAGAAGATTCTCTCTGCGCACAGCGGCTGTGATGCTGCCGCAGGTGACATTGTATTAGCCAAGGTTGACTATGTAATGGGTCAGGATGGGACCTCTCCCTTGGCGATTAAAGCTTTTCGGGAGATGGAGGTAGACAAGGTCTTTGACCCGGCCAAAGTGGCCATGGTCATTGACCATAGTGCGCCTAGCCCCAATGAGGGGGTTTCCGCCCTGCATAAGCTGATGCGCGAGTTCTCCGGTGAGCAGGGAATCACCCTGTATGACATCGGGGAAGGCGTGTGCCACCAACTCATGCCGGAGCGGGGACATGTGGGTGCCGGTGATTTGGTCATCGGCGCCGATTCGCACACTTGTACCTACGGAGCGCTCAATGCCTTTTCGACCGGGGTTGGTTCTACCGACTTAGCCGCGGCCATGGCTACCGGCAAGTTGTGGTTCAAAGTCCCGGAAACGATTCGTTTTGAATGCAATGGTGTTTTGCCGCCCGGAGTTTTCGCCAAAGACCTGATCCTATACTTGATCGGTCAGGTTACTGCCGATGGCGCAACCTATAAAGCGGCCGAGTATGCTGGCGAAGCTATCTCCGCACTGAGCGTGGATGCCCGGATGACGGTTTCGAATATGGCTATCGAGATGGGGGCTAAAGCAGGCTTAATGGAGCCCGATGACAAACTCAAGGAATGGCTGGCCGCCCATGGGCGTACCGATTGGAATCCGGTCTGGCCTGACCCTGATGCCGTTTATCATCAAGTCCTGCGTTATGATGTCTCCAATCTTGAACCGCAAGTGGCCAAACCACATACGGTGGACAATGTCTCGCCGATCTCCGAAGTTGCCGGAACCCCGATTCAGCAGGCGGTAATCGGTACCTGTACCAACGGCCGGTTGGAGGACTTGCGGATTGCTGCCTCAATACTGGCCGGCCGCAAGATCCATCCCAATGTGCGGCTGATTGTGGCCCCGGCCTCGCGGACGGTCTTGCTGGAGGCGATCAAAGAGGGGATCATCAGTACTCTGGTCGAGGCAGGCGCGGCGGTGGTCACCCCCGGCTGCGGTCCCTGTGTCGGGACGCATAATGGTGTACCCTCGGACGGGGAGAACGTCATCTCCACGGCGAACCGGAACTTTAAAGGCCGGATGGGTAACAGCAATGCCTTTATCTATTTGGCATCCCCGGCTACGGTGGCTGCTTCGGCCATCGCCGGCGAGATCGCTGATCCGCGAGTCTATTTTACAAAGTGAGGTGCACACGATGATTTTGCGTGGAAAAGCCCATCGCTTCGGCGATGATGTTAATACCGACTACATCATTTCCGGGAAATACAAGTTCAAGACTTTGGATATGAAAGAGCTCGCCAAGCACGTGATGGAAGACTTGGATCCCGACTTTTACAACAAAGTCGAACCGGGCGATTTCATCGTGGCCGGGCGGAACTTCGGCTGTGGCTCCAGTCGGGAACAGGCGCCGCTAGCGATCATTCACGCGAATATCTCCGCGGTGATCGCCAGCTCCTTCGCGCGCATCTTTTACCGGAATGCAATTAATACCGGCTTGCCGGTCGTTGAGGTCGATACCAGCGCAATCTCGGACGGTGATGAGCTGGAGGTTAATCTGGGCACCGGCAAGGTCACCAATTTGACCACCGGGGTGGAGATTACCGCCAAACCGCTACCCGAAGTGATGATTAGAATTCTTAACGATGGCGGTCTGGCTAGCCATATTCGTAAGCATAAAGGATTTGCATTGGAGGATTAAGATGGCTGGCGAAGTACGGAAGATTACCTTGATTCCCGGTGACGGGATTGGCCCGGAGGTTGCCGGGGCGGCCCGCCAGGTTATTGACGCCCTCAAGCTTGGCTTTGAGTGGGAGGAGGCGATTGCCGGCGCCGGCGCGGTGGAGAAATACGGCACCCCGTTGCCGGAGGAAACCCTTGAGTCGATCAAGCGGAACAAGGTTGCTTTGAAAGGACCGGTTACTACTCCGGTCGGCACCGGGTTCCGCAGCGTGAATGTTGGGATCCGCAAGGCTTTAGATTTGTACGCCAATGTGCGCCCCGCAAAGACGATGGCCGGGATCAACTCCCGGTATACCGGGGTTGACCTGGTTATTTTTCGCGAAAACACCGAATGCCTCTATGCCGGCATCGAGCACATGATCGGCGAGGATGCCGCGGAGAGCATTCGCCTCATCACCAGAAAGGCCAGCCGCCGCATTGCGCAGCGGGCTTTCGAGTTTGCCCGTCAGACCGGACGGCGCAGGGTGACCGCCGGTCATAAAGCCAATATCTTGAAGCTCACCGACGGCCTTTTCCTTGAGGCGGTCCGCGAGGTGGCGGCCAATTATCCGGAGATCGCATATGATGAAGTTATCGTCGATGCCTTGAGCTTGCGCTTGGTCGTGGATCCGACCGAGTTCGACGTATTGGTCTTGCCGAACCTCTTCGGCGACATCATTTCAGATCTATGTGCCGGTTTGGTTGGTGGGTTAGGTGTGGCCCCCGGCGCTAACCTTGGCGATGATGCTGCGGTTTTTGAGGCTGTGCACGGTTCGGCGCCCCAGATTGCCGGTCAAAATATCGCTAATCCGACCGCGCTAATCCTTTCGGCCGCGCTGATGCTCGAACATCTTGGTTATACCGCGGAAGCGGCACGCGTGCATCAGGCGGTTACCGCGGTTATCAGCGAGGGCAAATGGGTGACCCCGGATTTGGGCGGCACCGCAACAACGACCGATTTTACCAAGGCGGTTGTGCAGAACTTATAGGAGGATTGTCTTGATCAAGGCGATACTATTTGACCTTGACGGAACGCTACTTCCGTTAGATACCGATGACTTTTTACGTCAGTACCTCAAAGCGATCGGCCAAAGCGTGGCCCATTTGACCGATCCGAACAAATTCGTCCAGGATCTCATGGCCTCGACCTATGTGATGATTGAGAATACCAATCCGCACTTGACCAATGAGGAGGTCTTTTGGAACGATTTCCTGGCTCGGGTCGGTGTGCCGCAAGAGGTGCTGATGCCGGTCTTAGATGATTTTTATGCGCATAAATTTCCCGAACTGGTTCTATACGCCAATCCCACTCCGCTGAGCCGTGAGATCGTCGAGGCAGCGGCTAAACGCGGCTTCGGTTTGGTGATCGCGACCAACCCGGTTTTTCCAACCGCGGCGGTGCGGGAGCGAATGCGCTGGATCGGGATTGACGACCATCCTTTTGACCTGGTCACGACGTACGAAATCATGCATTATTGTAAACCTCAAGTAGCTTATTACGAAGAAATCTTGGAGAAGACCGGGTATAATGCGGCCGAGTGCCTAATGGTCGGTAATGATCCTTACGAAGATTTGGTCGCTGCCAAACTAGGGATGAAGACCTTCTTGGTCGAAGATTATCTTGTCGACCGGCCGGAGACCGGTCTGTCCCCTGATTACCGAGGCGCTTTAGCCGATGTCTTCAAGTTGATCACCCAGCTATAGATGGCGAGAGTAGGGAGGAGAGAGTAGTGGAGTCTGTAATCCGTAACCGGGCCGAACTGGAGCACGTTCAGTCTGCTCGTTTGGTGAACATGGTCAATCGCGTTTATCAAAGTGTGCCCTTTTACCGGCAAGCCCTGGATGCGAGCGGAGTGCGACCGGAAAGCATCACCGGGATCGCCGACTTAACTAAACTGCCTTTTACCACCAAGGCCGATTTGCGGGATAATTACCCGTTTGGGCTCTTTGCCGTTGATATGAAACAAGTGGTGCGGATCCATGCTTCTTCCGGCACCACGGGCCGTCCCACTGTGGTGGGGTATACCAAAGATGACATCGAGATTTGGGCGGAGTTGGCCGCCCGGGCCCTTACATATGCGGGGGTTGGGTCTGATGATGTGATTCAAGTGGCCTACGGTTACGGGCTCTTCACCGGGGGACTGGGAATGCACTATGGCGCCGAGCGGATCGGGGCCTCGGTCATTCCGATCTCAGGTGGCAATACGGCCAAGCAGGTTCAGCTGATGCAAGACTTCGGCTCGACGGTGCTCGCCTGCACCCCCTCGTATGCTTTATACATCGCCGAGACCTTGGAGCAGATGGGGATTGATCCGGCCGTACTCAAGCTGCGGGTAGGTATCTTCGGTGCCGAGCCGTGGACGGAGGAAATGCGGCGCCAGATCGAGGCCCGATTACATCTCAAGGCGATTGATATCTATGGCCTCAGTGAGATTATGGGGCCGGGTGTGGCCTGCGAATGTACCTGTCAAGACGGCTTGCACCTCTATGAAGACCACTTTATTTGCGAAATTATCGACCCGGAGACCGGCGAACAATTACCGGACGGCGAACCCGGCGAATTAGTGATTACCACGGTTACCAAGCAAGCTTTGCCGCTGGTGCGCTACCGTACCGGTGATATTACCAAGTTAACGGCGGAACCTTGTTCGTGTGGTTTGATCTTCCGGCGGATGTCCAAAGTCATGGGGCGGACGGACGACATGCTCATCATCCGCGGTGTGAACGTCTTCCCCTCGCAGATCGAAGCGGTTCTGCTTTCGATCGAAGGGATCGAACCCAACTACCAGTTGGTGGTCGACCGCAAAGGAGCCTTGGATGATGCCGAACTATGGGTGGAAGTACCGTCAACCATCGCTCTGGACGAGGTTCGCCGCCTTGAGAGCCTGAGCAAGCGAATTGACCAGGCGATCCAAAGCACCTTAGGTCTGCACCTGCGGATCAAGTTGGTGGAACCGCAAACCATTCCGCGGGGCGCCGGAAAAGCTCAGCGCGTGG
This sequence comes from Bacillota bacterium, assembly GCA_012735535.1. Lineage (GTDB taxonomy): Bacteria > Bacillota > UBA5301 > UBA5301 > UBA5301 > JAAYHC01. The sequence goes on along the minus strand of JAAYHC010000045.1, from coordinate 26,459 downwards.
TCGATAAACGCAGCCTGTATACCACTTCAAAGGAGGGCTAAGCAGATGAGTGTACGGCAGGTCTCGGTATTTCTGGAGAACAAAGCCGGACGGTTGGCTGAGGTCAGTAAACTGTTGGGGGCGGCCGGGATCAACATTCGGGCGCTATCGGTGGCTGATACAAGTGATTACGGCATTCTGCGCTTAATCGTGAACGACCCGGCCAAAGCGGTTGAAACCCTGGTCCAACACGGGTTTTCGGCCAGCGAGACGGAGGTTATCGCGGTAGAGGTCCCTGACAAGCCCGGCGGACTCGGTTTCGTCTTGGAGGTCTTGGAGGCCAAGGGGATAAATGTCGAGTACATGTACGCCTTTGTCGCGAAGGCTTCCGAGGATGCGCTGGTGATTTTCCGGGTGAGCGAGCCGGCTGAGGCTAAGCAGATTTTACACGCGGCGGGTATCAACGTCATCCCGGCCGAGAAATTATATACATTATAATTGCTTAATCGCTGACAACAGGCGCTCGTGATCATAGGGTGCCTTTTTTGTCATTTTCACGATGAGTCGAGAGGATCTGCTACATATTTACCAATTGATGTTCGACCATTTCGGACCGCGCCATTGGTGGCCGGCGGAAATGCCATTTGAAGTGATCGTTGGGGCGATACTGACCCAATCGGTGGCCTGGCGCAATGTCGAAATTGCCATCGCTAACCTCAAAGAAAAGGACCTTCTAGATCCGGTAGCGCTGCTGACCGCACCGGATGAGGTGATCGAGGAGGCCATCCGCCCCACCCTGTACTATCGGCAGAAACGCCGTAAATTGCAGGCCTTCTGTCGCCATTTACTCGACAAGTACCAGGGCGATCTCACCGCGCTCTTTCGCCGCCCCTTGTCTGAACTGCGGGCCGAGTTGCTCGGCATTTGGGGCTTGGGCCCGGAGACCGTTGACAGCATCCTGCTGTATGCCGGTGGCCTGCCAACTTTTGTTGTTGATGCTTATACCAAGCGGATCTGGGCACGGCTAGGCATACATCCGGAAGGGATCGAGTATGAAACGCTGCGGGCCTATTTCATGGATCATCTGCCGCCAGATGTGCAGCTTTACAACGAGTATCACGCTCTCATTGTCGCGGTCGGCAACCGCTATTGCCGGGCCAAACAGCCGCTGTGTGTCGAGTGTCCGCTGCTGGTCCGGTGCCGCTATCAGCCGGCAGGAAATGAAAAGTCAACTGTGGAAAGTTAACAACCTTGGAGGTAATTATTAGCATGGACTACCAAAAGTTAATGGCAGCTCGGATGGCTCAACTCGCCCCGTCGGCAACTTTGCGCATTAATGCTTTGGCCAAGGAGCTGCAAAGTCAAGGTAAACCGGTACTGAGTTTTGCCACCGGTGAGCCGGATTTTCCCACTCCGCCGCAGATTATCGCCGCGGCCGAGGTAGCCATGCGTTCGGGTAAGACCAAATATACGGCTACTCCCGGCATCCCCGAGTTACGCCGGGCGGTGGCCGACCGTTTCCGCCGCAACTACCAAGTCGATTACGAACCCGCCGAGATCATCATCGGTGCTGGGGGCAAGCAAGAACTGTACAATTTATGCCAAGTCATTCTCAACCCCGGTGATGAGGTCATTATCTTCAGCCCCTACTGGGTCAGCTATCCGGAGATGGTCAAATTGGCCGGGGGGATTCCGGTAATTGTCGAGGGGGGGATCGAAACCGGTTTTGTGCCCACCCTGGCGGCGGTCGAGGCGGCCATCACCAAGCGAACCAAGGCGATCATTGTCAATTCGCCGAATAATCCGACGGGAGCGGTGTACCCCCGCGATTATTTGCAGGCCCTGGGACAGTTGGCGGTCAACTATAACTTGCTCTTGGTTTCCGATGAAATCTACGACGATCTGGTCTATGATGGTGCCCACACCTGTATCGCCGCCTTGTCGCCGGAGATCAGGGAGCGGACGATCACGATCGGCGGGGTCTCAAAGAGTTTCAGCATGACCGGATGGCGGTTGGGCTGGGCTGCCGGGCCGGCCCCAATTATCAAGGCCATGACCGATCTGCAGAGCCATTCCACCTCCAATCCTTCGTCGATTTCTCAGTACGCGGCTTTGGCCGGACTAACCCAGGATATTCCGGAGCTGGCCATGATGCAAGCGGCTTTCCGCCGGCGCCGCGATCTGATGTTTGAGCAATTAGCCCGGGTCAAGGGATTTTCACTGATATTGCCGCAGGGCGCTTTCTATTTATTCATCGATCTGCGGCAGACTCCGGGTTACACTACTTCCGAAGAGTTTTGCGCACAGTTATTGAGCGAACAGCTGGTGGCAGCGGTTCCCGGCGAAGCTTTTGGCGCCCCAGGTTATTTCCGCTTATCATATGCTACCGCAGAAAGTGACATCATCGAGGGGTGTCGGCGCATCGCCGAGTTCATCGCCCGCAGGTAATCAGGTGAACGATTCTTTTGCAATATACAATTTAGGCCGGATTCCCTGGTGGCAAACACAGGCGGTCTACACGGCTCTGGCTTTGCTTGCAAGGAGCGCGGTTGTCTTTTGTGAGCCGGACCGTCCATTTTATTGCCTCGGCTATCACCAAAATGCTGCCGAACTGTTGGACCAGGAGTATTGTGAGACGAAACAAATCCCGGTAATCCAGCGCCAGCTGGGCGGAGGCTTGGTTTATCTCCATCCCGGTCAGTTTTTTTACCAGGTGATTATGCCGCGCACCAGCCGTTTTTTCACGCTGAACCGGGCCGCATTTTACCGGCGTTTCCTCGTTCCGGTGACTCTGGCCCTGCAGGATCTCGGAATCCCTGCAGTGTATCAGCCGATCGCCGATATTTGTCTGGCCGGGCGAAAAATATCCGGCAATGGGGCGGGGGAAATCGGTCCGGCGGTGGTGATTTCGGGGAATGTCCTCGCCCGGTTTGACGCCCCGGGCTTTCTCGCCGGCTTGCGCTGTCATTCGCCGCTCTGGACCCAAGTGATCGGCGAAGAGGTGCGGCGGCTCGTCGGGCCGCCCGATGGCTTGAACCTCGATTACGCCCAGGTTGTCACCGCGATCGGCAGGCGCTATGCAGAGGTCTTGGGAGATTTGGTTCCGGCCGCGATCGATGCCGAGCTTGCCGCTAAGCTGGATGAGGTCGGCCGGAGCATGCAAACGTGGTCCCGGCCGGCGGGCCAACAGACAACCGGTAGACGGCGCATCGGCAGTTTTAAGATTACCGAAGCTGTGCATGTCGATTACCTTTCCACCTGTCGGAGCGGTCTGTGGTGGGAGGTTGTCGGTGTCAGGCAGCACGAGTCATATACTAGAATTGTGGTTGGGAAGGGTGGTTATTGTTAGTGGCGGTCGTGCAGGGCTACAACTGTCCGGATGATTTGTATTATACTACTGATCATGCTTGGGTCCGGGTTGTGAACCGGAACCATGTACAGATGGGCCTGACCGATTTTACACAGAAAATGGCCAGCACCCTGACTTTTGTCAAGTTACCGGGATTAGGCGATCGAACCGACCCTAATGTGCCGATCTTTTCTTACCAATCGGCTAAGTGGGTGGGGTGGGTGAAGCCGCCGGCTGCCGGCAAGATTAGCGCCGTTAACGCGATGTTGACCGAGTATCCGGCCTTGGTTAACCAGGACCCGTACGGCCAAGGCTGGGTGATCGAGATCGAACTCTCCGAGCCCTTAGAGAGGGTGTTGGCGCGGCTGATGAGCGGTCAAGCGGCGGCGGATTGGCTGGCAGGTGAAATCGCCAAACATGGAGGATAAGAGTGTCGGAGCTACTTACCAAACTCCCAGCTCAGCTGCGTGAATTAGCCACGGACTCACTCTATGAGCGCCTGGCTTATTCGCACGATATGTCGCCGGTCGAAGGTTTTCTGACCGGTGATTGGTTAAAGACTGTGCCGGATCTGGTCGTTCTGCCGCACAGCCGTGAGGATGTTGCGTTGCTTTTGGCCTGGGCTGAGGAAGAGCGGATCCCGGTAACCCCGCGTGGTGCCGGCTCTACTTCGTTATTTCAGAGTGTTCCGGCCAAGGGCGGGGTTGTCTGCGATCTCAGCTGGTTAAATACGATTGGCCCATGGGATCTGACGGCGGGCACAGTCAGGGTTGGAGCAGGGACGATCATTTATGATCTCATCCAACAAGCCGAAATGCGGGGCTGGACCTTGGCGACTTTTCCGTCGAGCGCACCGGGCGGGACGATTGGCGGTTGGTTCAATAACGGCGGACGCGGGTACGGCGCGTTGCTTCACGGCAACCTGCTCGAACAGGTCCGTGGCTTGGAGGTCGTCTTGCCCGGCGGCAGGATTGAGTGGCTAACTCGTGACAATTCAGAGTTGCCGATCGAGTGGTTTTTGGGTTCCGAGGGCACTTTAGGTATTGTGACCCAGTTGGAGATCGAGCTGTTGCGCCGCCCGGAAGCCCAAGGCCACATTGCCTTTGGCTTTCATGACATAGCCGAGCTGCAGGATTTCTTGACCAACTATTTATGGGGGCCGTTTCTCCCGTACAATGTGACCTTTGTTTCGACCACCTCCGGCGGGCAGCAGCTACAACGGATCAATTGGGACGCGATGCTGCCGAGTAATTTCTTTGTCGCCAGTTTCTTTGGCTCGCTCGACCATGTCGAGTTGGGAATTCAGCGGATGCGCGCCTTCAAATCGGAGTATCGGGTCAGGCAACTCCCCAACTGGCAGGCCGAAAAATTCTGGCAGGATCGTTACTACAATTTCCGACTCCAGCGCACCGGCCCGTCGCTTCTCGGCGCGGAGGTGGTTGTGCCCCTGGCGATGATTAGCCATTACACGCGGGGGATCGAGCAGCTGGCGACGGCCCAACGGAAACCGATGATCACCTACGGGTATTTGATTAATCGCAAAGAAGTTTATGTGACAACGATGTTTTGGTCGGATGAGGCGCGGACGATCAGTTATTTGCTGGATTTAAGCCTGGTGAGCGCGCTGTACAACATCGCGCTGAAAGCGGAGGGAAAGCCGGTCGGGATTGGGCTCTGGAATACGCCATATTTGCGCCATATCTATTCGGCACGGGAGCGCCGGGCGATGTGGGAACGCAAGCAAAAGCTGGATCCACAGCTGATCCTTAATCCGGGGAAAACATACCGAGCCACCAAGCTGCTCAGGCCGAGCGTTTTTTCTCCCGCAATGCTGCTAACGAGGGGTTTTCGTAAACTCATCACCCGTATAGGCAGGGCACGGTCGTGAAAAACAAGGATTATTCGTTTTCCAAATTACATGCGGAGGCTTTTACGTGTATCCAGTGCGGGTACTGCCGTCGGGTTTGTCCGGTCTACCAAAAGATCGGTCGTGAAAGCGCCACTCCGCGCAATAAGGTCTATCAACTCCAGAACCTCTTGAGTTCCTATCCGCCGTTTGCGAATATTCCGCCCGAGTTTGCGGAGCGTTTCTGGCAGTGCACCCATTGCCGCCGCTGTGTTGATGTCTGCCCGGCCCATATGGACCTGATGAACCTGTGGCAGGGGGTCAAGCATCAGTTGGCCAAAAGAGGGGCGGTCCCCAAGCAGATCATGGCGACGAAGCAGCGGATCAAGGAGCACGGTAATATCTTCGCCAATCCCAATGAAGTTCGCAGCTATTGGGCGTTGTCTTTACCGGGATATCCGGAGGTGCTCCGACCGCAAGATCCCGAGATCGCAGTTTTCGTCGGTTGTGTCGCCTCATTTTACCCGTTGCTGGTGACGATCCCGCTGGCCTTTGCCCAGATTATGCTGAAACTCGGCATTAAAGCATATTTTCTCGGCGCTGACGAGTATTGTTGCGGCCACCCCTTGATCACCGCCGGCGAAGTCGCGGTTTCGCGGGAGGTGGCGCGGAAAAATCTCGCCAAGATCCGCGAGTTAGGCCTCGAGAAGCTGGTTTTTCTCTGCCCGTCCTGCTTGTCCAGTTGGCATGAGGATTATCCGGTCTATAACCAAGGTGAGTTGGGGATTACCTTGGTCCATTACACTGAATACTTGGCTGATTTGGTCCGCGAGGGGCGGTTGCAGTTTGCTCCCTATCCGCATCGGACGACCTATCATGATCCCTGTGATCTCGGGAGACACCTCGGGATCTACGATCCGCCGCGGAGGATTTTACAGAGCATTCCCGAACTGGAATTTGTAGAACTCGCCAACAATCGTGCCGACAGTCTGTGCTGCGGGGGCGGGGCCAGTTTGCATATGATCGACCAGGAGTTGGCCTTGGGTATTCGGCATGCTCGCCTCGAGCAGATCAAGGCCAGCGGTGTCGAGACAGTGGTGACGGCTTGCGGCGAATGCCGGCAAGTGTTGACCTTTGGTTTACAGGATGTCAAATCCGCCATCAGAGTGCTCGATATCGCAGAGTTGGCAGCTGAATTAGTTGTAAATTAATTTGTGATAAGGAGAAATGGTGATGAAGGATTTAACCGATCTCCGGGCGGATGCTGCCCGGATTCTGGCCACGTGTTTGGGAGTAAAGCAGGGTGAGGAGGTGCTCGTAGTCACGGACGAGCCGCTGCGCCCGGTTGGTGAACTGCTGTGGCAGGCCGCTAAGGACTTAGGGGCCGAGGCGGCGATCGTCGAAATCATGCCGCGGGCCAGTCACGGGGCCGAGCCGCCGGCGATGGTCGCCGAGGCGATGAAAAAAGCAGCCGTGGTGCTCGCGCCAACCAGCAAATCGCTCTCCCATACCGCTGCCCGCAAGGAGGCTAATCAGGCCGGGGCGCGGATTTACACTTTGCCCGGCATCCTGCCGGAGACGCTGGTCCGTGCCCTCCAGGGCAATTATGAGCGGATTGCCGAGGTGAGCAATAAGCTAGCCGAGATACTGACCAAGGGCAAGACCGCACGGGTAACCACGCCGGCCGGCACCGATATTACGCTGAGCATCGCCGGACGGACCGGGCATCCGGATACGGGCTTGGTCAACAAACCGGGGCTATTTAGCAATTTCCCGGCGGGCGAGGCCTTTATCGCCCCGGTTGAAGGCACGGCCAACGGTAAGTTCGTCGTCGACGGCTCGATGTCCGGCGCGGGGATCTTAACCAATGATCCGATCACCTTTATTGTGAAAGACGGTTTTGTCACCGACATCACCGGCGGTGAAGGGGCACGGCGGATCGTCGAAATCATCAAGCCTTTCGGCCAACCGGCGCGCAACATCGCCGAACTGGGCATCGGCACCAACGACCAGGCCGAGCTGTGCGGCAGCCCGCTCGAAGATGAGAAGGTTTTGGGCACTGCGCACATCGCCATCGGCGATAATAAGACCTTCGGCGGCAATACCTCTGTGCCCAGTCATCTTGATGGAATTATGCTGAAGGCTACCATTGAGATCGATGGCCAGGTGATCATGCAAGACGGCAAACTGATGATTTAGGAGGCGGTCAGGTTGCGGATAGCCATTATCGGGGGTACAGGGGTGTACGACCCGGCGATCCTCACGGATGTACAAGAAGCGGAACTGGTAACCCCATATGGTACGATCAACTATCTCCAGGGGCGGTATGAGGATAAGGAAGTGTTTTTCTTAGCCCGCCATGGCTCCGGACACTCGGTTCCGCCACATCGGATTAACTACCGGGCCAACATTTGGGGCTTGAAGATGCTCGGGGTGACCGAGGTCATCGCCACGGCAGCGGTCGGCTCGCTCAACCAAGAGATGCCCCCGGGCGAGATGGTTTTGCTCGACCAGTTCATCGATTTTACCAAAGACCGAGTGGATACTTTTTACGATGGCGGACCGGCCGGGGTTGTCCATGTGGATTATACCGAGCCGTATTGTCCACGGGTGCGCGCGGTGCTCTTGGCTGCGGCCAAGGAGGCGGGGATTACTCTGATTCCCCGGGGGACTTATGTCTGCACCGAAGGACCGCGCTACGAGACGCCGGCGGAGATCAAGGCCTATGCTGTTTTGGGCGGGGATTTGGTCGGGATGACCAATGTGCCGGAGGTTGTTCTGGCCCGCGAAGCCGGCCTGTGTTACGCTACGGTGGCGATGGTGACCAATTGGGCGGCCGGGATCTCTCCCCATCCGCTGACCCATCGCGAGGTGGTCGAGATCATGGATCGGAATACCGAAAAGCTCCGCCGGTTATTGATGCGGGCGATCAGTGGGCTGAGCGAAGATCCTGACTGCGCCTGCCATCATGCGACGCGAGAATTAGGTCAGTTTTAATCTAGGAGGTTATGTTTGTGGCACGAGTGATGACGATGGAGTTTCAGCCGGGTGAATTGCGCCTCATCGACCAGCGCAAACTGCCGATCAGCTCTGAGATTGTCGTTTGTCGTAGCTATACCGAGGTGGCGGCGGCGATCAAAGAGATGGTCGTGCGCGGGGCTCCGGCGATCGGGGCGGCCGCGGCCTATGGGGTTGCGATCGGTCTGGCCGAGTTTGTAGCGGCCGGGCGCCCGGCGGCGGAGCTTGACGCTTATGTGGACAAGGTTATTGAGGTGTTGGCTGCCACCCGACCAACGGCCGTCAACCTCTTCTGGGCCCTCGACCGGATGCGCCGTGTCTATGAAGCCAATCGTGATCTGAGCCCGTCGGAGCTGCAACAACGCTTGGAGCAAGAGGCCCAAGCCATCGCCGATGAAGACGTGGCGACCAACCGTAAGATTGGCGAGTATGGGGCGGAGCTGGTCCCACGGGGTGCCGGGATTCTGACCCATTGCAACGCGGGGGCCTTGGCGACGGTGGATTATGGCACCGCCTTAGCGGTGATCCGGGTTGCCCATGAGCAAGGCAAAGAAATCATGGTTTACGCTGATGAGACCCGTCCCTTTTTGCAGGGTGCCAGGCTCACCGCCTGGGAACTGCAGCAGGACCAGATCCCGGTGACCCTGATTACCGATAATATGGCCGCTTACGTGATGCAGCAGGGACGCGTCCAATTGGTAGTGGTCGGCGCGGACCGGATCGCGGCCAACGGCGATACCGCGAACAAGATCGGGACCTATGGGCTCGCGATCTTGGCCAAAGAACATGGCATCCCCTTTTACATCGCCGCACCGCGTTCGACGATCGACGCCTCGCTGAAAAGCGGGGCCGAGATCCCCATTGAGGAGCGGCATCACAGCGAGGTGACCCACCTCTTTGGGCACCAGATCGCACCGGCGGATGTAGCCGTGCTCAACCCGGCCTTCGATGTCACCCCGCATCGCTACATCACCGGAATCATCACCGAGGTCGGGGTCTTGCGGCCACCTTATACGGATAGTATTGCTGCCGCATTGCGGAAATAATCTGGGGAAGGATGGCGGTTGATGTCGATTATTAGAGACCCCAGCCTAGCCGGGCTGGGCAAACAGAAAATTGAATGGGCTTGGCAAAACATGCCGATCCTGCGGGCCTTGGCTGCTGAGTTTGCGGATGCCCGGCCATTTGCCGGGAAAAAGATCGCCATTTCGGTGCATTTGGAGGCGAAGACGGCCTGTCTGGCCAAGACCCTGGCCGCTTTGGGCGCGCAGGTCGCCGTCACCGGCAGCAATCCGCTTTCGACCCAAGATGCCGTCGCCGCCGCCTTGGCGGAAGAAGGATTGGCCGTCTATGCTTGGCATGGGGCGACCGAGGACGAGTATTTTGAACACCTCAACCGAACCCTAGATTTTGGCCCGGATCTGGTCATTGATGATGGCGGGGATTTGGTCAACCTGCTCCACACCGAACGCAGCGACTTGGCCGCCGGGGTGCTCGGCGGGTGTGAGGAGACTACCACCGGTATTATTCGGCTGCGGGCGATGGAGCGGGACGGCGTTTTACGCTTCCCGATGATGGCGGTCAACGATGCGTATTGTAAACATCTTTTTGATAATCGCTACGGTACGGGTCAGTCGGTCTGGGATGGCATCATGCGCACGACCAATCTGCTCATCGCCGGCAAAAATGTGGTGGTTAGCGGATACGGCTGGTGTGGGCGAGGCGTGGCCATGCGGGCGAGCGGCTTAGGGGCCAAGGTGATTATCACCGAGGTTGACCCGGTCAAAGCGCTGGAGGCGTATTGTGACGGCTACACGGTGCTGCCGATGCGCGAAGCGGCTGCGGTCGGAGATATCTTTGTCACCACGACCGGCTGTAAAGATATCATCACCAAAGAGCATTTTCAGGTGATGAAAGATGGGGTGGTGCTCGCCAATGCCGGTCATTTCAACGTCGAGATCAATCTGAGGGAGCTGGCTGAGTTGGCCGAGTCGGTTCGCGAAGTTCGACCTGGTATCGACCAATATACCTTGGCCGACGGGCGCAAGATCAATGTGCTCGGCGAGGGGCGCCTCGTCAATTTAGCCTGTGGCGACGGGCACCCGATCGAGATCATGGACCTGAGTTTTGCCATCCAAGCCTTGGCCGTCAAGTACGTCATGGAACACCACAGAGAACTGGCGCCTAAGGTCTACAGCATCCCGGCGGAGATTGATGCCCTGGTCGCCCGTCATAAACTGGCTTCCCTGGGGGTCAGCATTGATGATCTCACACCGGAGCAGCAAAAATACCTGGCCAGTTGGGAGGTGTAATGATGCGGACGGTTTTTCGCGATATCACGATCCTCTCGCCGGAGATCGGCTCGGATAGTGGCTGGCAGGTTATTGAGCGTGGCTATGTTGTGGTCGAAGGATCCGAGATCAGCGCGGTTGCCTCCGGCGACCTGCCGGCCGAGATCGATGCCGAGCGGGTCATTGACGGGCGTGGCAAGGTTTTGCTGCCGGGCTTCGTCAATCTGCACTCCCATGCCCCGATGACCTTGCTGCGCGGGCTGGGTGAGGATCTGCCTTTAGAGCGATGGCTGACGGAAAAGATCTTCCCGGCCGAAGAGCGCCTAAGCGCCGACGACTATTACTGGGGCAGCTTGCTGGCGATCGCCGAGATGCTGCTCTCCGGCACGACCTGCTTTTTCGATATGTACATGGGGGTTGACCAGATCGCGCAGGCGGTCCTGGAGAGCGGGATCAGAGCCAATTTGGCCCGTGGCTTTCTCGGTGATCTGGAAAGTGCCAAGGAGCGCTTGGCTGAAGCGGTGAGCCTATATAACCGGTACCATGGTGCCGGGGAGGGACGGCTCAGCTTCTTACTTGCGCCGCATGGCACCTATACCTGTACTCCGGATCTGCTCAGACACACGGCCGAGTTAGCCGGTGAGCTAGGGGTTGGTATCCACATTCATCTTTCGGAGGCACAGACCGAAAATCAGACCGTGCTTGCCCGTTACGGGAAGACGCCGACCCAGATCCTGGCCGAGACCGGACTCCTCGAGCAGCCGCTTCTGGCTGCGCACGGAGTGCATTTGTCCGATCAGGATATCGAACTGCTGGCGGAGGCGGGTGCGGTGGTGGCGCACTGTCCGGCGAGCAATATGAAGCTCGCCTCGGGGGTGGCCAGACTTGATGCCTTGCGTCAGGCCGGGGTGCGAGTCGGCATCGGCACCGATGGGGCGGCCAGCAACAACAAGCTCGACATGTATGAGGAGCTGCGTTTGGCCGGCTATTTGCAGAAGGTTTCGACCGGTAATCCGGAGAGCGTTCCCGCCGGCTACTTATTACAACGGGCGATCAATCCGGTGCCGGAGGGCTTTGGACTGCTTGCCCCGGTCGGCTGCATCGAGCCCGGTTACCAAGCCGATTTGCAGGTGGTTGATTTCGGCAAAGCGCACCTACAGCCCGTCCATGACTACGTCTCCAACTTAGTGTATGCCGCCAAGGGCAGTGACGTGGAGTTGGTGATGGTTGCCGGCAAAGTGCTGGTCGATGGCGGGGAGCTGACCACGATTGATCAGGAAAAATTGTTTGCAGAGGTAAATAAACGGAGCGCAAAGTTTCGCGTATAAACGGACTCCTGGGCCTGCCAGACTATAAGTGTCTCTAGTCGCTAGAGCACCCTTACGCTTTAAGGAGGCCGTTAAGAAATGGCGAAGAAAGCCCAGAAAAAGCAGCAGAGACAGGGTCAACAGAACACTGGGCAACAAGAAACTCAGGAGTTCTACGAGTTTGCCAATGAACTTGGCACGCAACAAAAGCAACAGCAAAAACAGTTAAAACAGCCGAAGAAAATGAAAAAATCCTAACCGCTTTTGAATGCGCAGAGGTTGACCAAAAGAGTGCGGAATCCGCACTTTTTTGGCTATTAGGACCCCGGCGAGCAGGAGCAGGCGGTTTGAATGTTGAACACTTCACGGTACGTTTCGAGGAGGTGTTTGTGTGCAGCGGGTACGCGTCAGGTTTGCTCCTAGCCCTACCGGCTATTTGCATGTCGGTGGTGCACGAACGGCTCTTTTTAACTGGTTGTTCGCCCGCCATTACGGAGGAGATTTTATTTTAAGGATCGAGGATACCGATCTGGTTCGGTCGACCGAAGAATCGGTACAAGCCATCTTTGACGGCTTGACCTGGTTGGGGCTGGATTGGGATGAGGGTCCGGGCAAAGATGGCGACCATGGCCCTTATTACCAGACCGAGCGGCTCGAAATCTACCGGCGGTATGCTCAAGAACTGATCGATAAAGGCAGGGCCTATTACTGCTACTGCAGCCCCGAGGAGTTGGATCAACGCCGCAAGGAGCTGCTCGCGGCTGGACAAGCTCCGCGGTATGATCGCAAGTGCTTGGGTCTTTCGGCCGCCGAAGTCGAGCGCTACAAAGCCGAGGGCCGGGTGCCGGTCATCCGGTTCAAAGCGGCGGAGGTCGGCCGGACGATCGTCGATGATCTGGTCCGCGGCAAGGTCGTCTTCGAAAACGAGGTCGTCGATGATTTTGTCATCGTTAAATCGGATGGGATGCCGACCTACAACTTCGCGGTCGTCGTCGATGATCATCTCATGGAGATCAGCCATGTGATCAGGGGTGAGGATCATCTTTCGAATACTCCCAAGCAGATCCAGCTCTATGAAGCGCTGGGTTGGGAGGTTCCCCAATTTGCCCATATCTCGATGATCTTAGGGCCGGACAAGACTAAACTGAGCAAACGCCACGGGGCGACGTCCGTGATCCAGTACAAAGATGATGGTTATCTCCCGGAAGCCCTGCTCAACTATCTGGCCTTGTTAGGCTGGTCGTACAACGCGACGGACAACTTGTTTACCAAGGAGCAATTGATCGAGTACTTTACCCTGGACGGGGTTTCCAAGAACCCGGCAGTCTTCGACTACGCGAAGCTGCAATGGATGAACGGGGTCTATATCCGCCAGACCTCGGTGGAGCGCTTAACCGATCTCTGCCGGCCGTTTTTGGAACAGGCCGGGTTGATCACGCGGGATTTATCACCGGCCGAACTCGCGCGGCTGACCAAGATTGTCGCTGAGATGCAGACACGGCTGAAAACGCTGAATGAGATCGCCGATCTTACCAGCTACTTCTTTACGGATGTCGAGTACGATGAGCAGGCTTTGAAAAACCTGAGGAGTGAGTTGGCCCCGCAGGTTCTCGAGCGTTTGGCTGCTGATCTCGAAGGTATGCCTGAGTTCACCCAAGCGGCGCTCGAAGCCGAGTTCGCTAAGCTGATGGAGGAGTTCGATGTCAAGCTAGGAAAACTGATTCATCCGGTCAGGGCGGCGGTTACCGGACGGGCGGTCAGCCCGGGCATTTACGAAACCTTGCTCTTGATCGGCCGGGATGAGGTGTTGAAGCGCTTGCGAGCCGGAGCGGCGAAGGCCAAAGAATTGTTGGCGGAATAAGGTATTGTCAAATGGGCCGGCATATGTTAGAATAACTGGTGTCGCTGGGGAGTCGTCTAGTGGTAGGACGCCAGGTTCTGGCCCTGGTAGCGAGGGTTCGAGTCCTTCCTCCCCAGCCATTTTAATTGCATTATTAAACCCCAAGCCATCGTTGGCTTGGGGTTTTCGTCTACGTCGGGGAATTTGTCTGGTTTAGACCCAGCCCCGCAGCTTCACCGCCTCGGCGACGCGTTTAATCGCGATCACATAGGCCGCGTCGCGCAGATAGAGCCCTTCTTTTTCCGCTAGTTCATAAACATCCTTAAAGGCCGCCGTCATTTTCGCATCCAGCTTGCTCAAAACTTCTTCTTTCGACCAATAGCTGTTGGTATTGGACTGTATTTGCTCAAAGTAGCTGCAGGTGACCCCGCCGGCATTGCAAAGGAAGTCAGGGATGAGCATGATGTTTCTGGCTTTGATCAATTCGTCGCAATCCGGGGTTGTCGGGCCGTTGGCACCTTCGCAGATCACCTTGACCCGCGGACTGACCTTGGCAAAGGTCTCCGGAGTTAATTGATTTTCCAGGGCACAGGGCAACAGGATGTCCACATCTTGGGCAAGCCAGGCATCGCCGTCTAAGACCTCATAGCCAAACGCCCGGGCCTTGGCTTTATCGATGGCGCCACAGGGCTCTTTGAGGGAGGCAAACCGGTCAAGATCCAGACCATTAGGCGAATAAATCGTGTAAGATTTTTTCTCTACGTTATCCCAGCGCGAAATCGCCACTACCGTGCCGCCCATTTGGGTATATAGCCGGGCGGCATGTTCGGCCACATTGCCGAAACCTTGGATACTGGCTGTCGTAGAGGCGATATCAATATTTAAGATCTTCAAGGCTTCGCGTAAACAGTAAATGACGCCGTAACCGGTCGCTTCGGTGCGGCCGAGCGAACCACCCATTCCGACCGGCTTTCCGGTAATTACGCCGGGATAATGGCCGCCGGTGATCACTTCGTACTCGTCCAACATCCACATCATGTGTTGGGGACAGGTCATGACATCAGGTGCCGGGACATCAACTACCGGACCGATATTCTTGGCCAGCTGTCTGATATAGCCCCGGCAGAGCCTCTCCTGTTCACCCGGGGACATGGTCCGGGGATCACAGATCACGCCGCCTTTCCCGCCACCGAGCGGAATATCGACGACCGCGCACTTCCAAGTCATCCACATGGCGAGAGCTCTGATCGTATCGACGGTCTCATCGGGATGAAACCGAATCCCGCCTTTGGCCGGTCCGCGCGCATCATTGTGCTGGATCCGGTAGGCGTTGAAGACTTTGGTGGTCCCATCATCCATTTTCACCGGGATGGTGAAGTGGAACTCCCGGCTTGGTTGACGCAGCAGCTGGCGGGTGGACTGATCTAACCCGATCATTTCAGCTACGCTGTCAAATTGTGATTGTGCGATTAAATATGGATTGTACTTTTCCTCTCCCATTACAAAATCACCCCTATTTGAACAATTATAGGACATCAAAAGCGGTTTGTAAAACAGAAAATCGGACTTGAACCAGGAAAATGGGCACGAAATCAGCTCGCGATAAAAACTTGTCCAAAGCTGGAATATTTTTCATCACATCGGGATATATTAGCGGACGTAGGCGCATATCATTTGCAGTACTGGTAATAATAGGTTCAAAGTCTGGGCGATAGGGAAGCGGACGAATGTTACAGGGGAGAGCAAGTGTTCAATTCATCCGAATTATTGCACTCGCGCTGGTTGTGCCGTTGGCGGTCTTATCATTTTCCGTACCGGCCGGCACTGCTATTGGTTCAGATGCCCGCTGGGACTGGTCTTTTAGCAACGCCGATCTGCGCATTGATCTCGGCTACGACCAGAACCGGGAAGAGGCGGTTATCGTCTTTGCTGCGGTTTCCGGTCGGTCGATCAGCGTTAATTACCACGTCGGATCGCTCAGCAGAATCACCGACTTGACCGGTCATGATGCATCTCTTTTAGTCAGCACCAACCGACAAGCTTTTCAACTGAATAAGCATTTTCCGGTTCAGTTGGCCGCGGACAATCCCACCGCCGAGTACCGGCTAAAATTGCCGCGCGATCTGAACTTACCGGCCGGAGAGTACCGGATCGAGTTGGTTCCGTCCTCGCGTGATTGGCCGACAATTACCCTGACGCTTTGTCAGCCAAAACTGTATCAGTTGCAGGTCACCGGTTCGCCGATCGAGTTTGCGGCGATGTCCGGTCCAGGCTACTATCCGGCCAAAGAACCGATTACCGTCCAAGTGAGGACAAACTATTCCGGCTGGCGGCTCAAAGTGCATGCTACGCCGCTGGCTTTGGTTGCCGACGCTCGGTCTGACGAGGTCCGGCGTATTCCGCTCGAGCAGTTGCTGGTCTCGCTTGACCCCGATGGCGACTTTGTGCCGCTCACCAAGGACGGAGTAATTCTCGGCGGCGTGCAGTCTGGTTCGGCCTTGTTCACGGTTTATATGCTTCTCCAGAGCACATGGGATGATTTTGCCGGCGTTTATGACGGCGGCTCGGTCTCCTTTAGCATTGTGGACTAACGAGCCTGCCTTTACCTCTAGCACTGTTAGGGAGGTGGAAGCAAAAAACTAGGCTTTACTCCCTTAGTCGGATCAATTCAACAAATCTAAGGAGGTATGCATTAATGAAAAAAATCATGGTTGTTGTGTTGGCGTTGTCCTTGGTTTTGGGCCTCGGTGCGTTTGCGTTAGCCGCTGCAGGTAACCCGGAAAATGGTGTAAGTGCTGAAATTCCGGTTAAAGCCGTTGTCGGTAAGTATGCGAAAGTAGTCGAGCTTGGGTGCGGCGGTCTGAGTTTCAACTTTGAAGGCCGGGCTAACGAGACTGATCAGGCCCAGACTGATGTTGAGATCGAATCGAACTGCTCCATTGACGTGCAACTGAGTGCTACCGTATTAACGTTAAACGGCGGCAATGATACGATCGCGGTTGATTACGATTTTGGCGGCTACAAGTTCAAAGGTGGTCAGTCCACTTCGTTCACCAGGACCGGAGCTGCTTATGGCAAGTACATCCTCTCTGGAACGGCAAAACTCGGTGCCATTTCCGCCCAGTCCGCCGGTAATTACTTGGCCAAAGTGACCATCACTGTTTCTGCTCTCTAATGCTTAATTCTAATTTGTGAGGAGTGATACTGTGAAAAAGATCTTCACGCTGGTCTTGATCGGCATATTAACTCTTGGTGCGGCCTCGGTTGCGCTGGCCGGCCCGAACGGGGATAGTAAAGAAATCGATGTCACTGCCACTGTCGGTCCGTACGCCAAGGTTGTCGCACAGAAGCTCGAGTTTAAAAAAGGCTTTCTCTTCTGGACCTGGTGGAAAGATGTTCCTCCATTGATGGATTTTGGTTGGTTTGTGGGTGCTCCGGGTGAAAACAAGGTCAAAGATACCAACTGTTTCGTTGTTGAAACCAACGCCCCTGTCACCGTGACTTTTGACGGAACTCCTCTGACCAACGGCGACTATACCCTGCCGACGACCTACTGGGCATTTTTCTCCAAAGGATATGACGATGATACTTGGCCGATTCTCGGGGTGTTGCCGGAGCAACTCGTGCCCTGCCGACCCATTGGCTTCTTTGGTAGCGGTGATACTCCTGTCTGGACCGGATGGGACAATTTCGAGGTTCCCGAATGGGAGGATGCATTAACTGCAGCCTTGGGCGCCCTTGCGGCCTGGGATAAGATCTGGCCGACAAACGATCATCCTGAAACAGTATCAGTACAACTCGAAGGCAAAGGCATTTATCCATTCCAGGTCTTCGGCTTTGCCGGAACGCGTGACACCATCTCCGGTCAAGCTGCCGGCGAGTACAATGGTTTAATTACCTTGACCGTTTCAGCAGCGGTCTAATGTTACTCGAGTTGGCGGCGGAACGGACCACGCCGCCAACTCTCTATTTTTTAAGCTTGGGGGGTCGTAATTGAAACGGGAAATTATTCTAAGTGCGCTGTTATTATTGCTAATTATTACTTTCTCATCTGCGCTTTGTTCTGCAATAGGTGTACAACCTCTCACCGTAGATTTAAATTTGCGTCCGGGGGAGACAGGTCGTTTCAATTTATATCTTAGCCCGTCAGGCCGGCAGGAGAACGTACGGCTGCAAGTTTATCAGCCGGCCCAAGCCTATCATGGCAATCTTGTCTTTCTGGAAGCCGATCCGGCCATCTTTCCGGAAGTGACTTGGGTCTCCTTACCGGCCGAAATGGTGACCGTGCCGGCAAATCAAAGTGTGGAAGTACCGATCACGATCACCGTGCCCTTCGGCGCCAGCGGTTCCCATATCATCACCATTATGGTCGAGCCGGAGCCGGAGATGGGGACGAGCCATGTCGCTATTCAGGTGCGCTATGCGGTGCGCGTGATTGTGCGAGTTATCGGCCCCTCATTGCCGGTCCGCGGCGAACTCAGTTTTCTCCGACTCGAGAAAGATGAGCAGGGCCGTCAACTGATCACGGCCGAGGTCAATAACCCGTCGCATGTGGATTTTGAGGCCGAAGTCGAGGTGACTATCCGCGGCGAAAACCGTAGCCTCATTGAACGACTGAATTTGCGGACTCAGCCCGGCCACACTAATAACACCAACGTTACCAGGATCTATCCGGGGGCAAAGGTCTTGTTCACCAACTATCCGGAGCGGTACTTGCCGCCGGGCACCTATTATTTCAGCGCCATCCTCAAGTATGGTGAGCGGGGACAGAGCATCTTAAATGAAACGGTCACCATCGAACCGGGCGATTTCGAGCCCCCGCATGATGATGCGGTGGGGACGATAATTAATGTTAAACCGGCACGGATCGAAGCCTCTTTGGATCCCAAAAAGCGGCAGACCGGGGCAATCGAAATCTTCAACGCGTCCCAAGAACAGATCTACGTCAAGGTGACGCCGGCGGAGTTCAAGCCTGGCTATGCCTACTCGGCCCACGAGTGGCTGCAGGTTTACGGGATTGGCGACAGTATCAGGCTGGCGCCGATGCAACCGGGCCGCTTCATCCTGACCCTGCAGGTTCCGGCCGATGCCGAACCAGGTGGATACTATGCGAACCTACGGCTGACCGCCTATCGAGACCCCGAACTAACGCAAGTTGTGGAAGAGCTGCTGACCCCGGTAATCTGTATTGTCAGTAAGGGCACAACGCCAAGTCTCTCGGCTGAGTCGATCGAGGTCAACCAGGATGAGAATAAAGTCACCTTTACTCTGCATATCCTGAACGATGGCCGCATACACATATTACCTAGCGCGAAGTTAAGCTTGCTCGATGCTAATAATGGCTTAGTTCTGACCACTGACCTGAAAAACGCGGAGCTCGAACGACTTTATCCCGGCGACGAAAGTTTTTTGGTCGGCGAGTATATTGGTGCGTTGAATGCCGGAGAATATACTGCGGAGATTGAGCTGCTTGATAATGGCAAAAGCTTTCAGAAAGTCCAGATCCCGATAACCCTGGAAGGCAATTAATCAGCCGAGGTGATCTCATGAACAGCAAACGCATTGTGGTCTGTGTGTTCCTAAGCCTGGTAGCGATGTTTTCTTGGCTCTTACCAACTGTGCTGGCCCAAGAAGAGATGCCACGGGTATCGGTGATGTTTTATGAAACCGACCTCCGCGAGGCGCTCAACGAACTCGCCCTCCAATCCGGGGTCAACATCTTAATGGACAATACCGTTAGCGGTATGGTCACCTTGAACTTGAACGATGTTCCCTTAGATGAGGCCCTCAGATTACTGTGTCTGCCGGGTGGCTATACCTTTACCCGCGGAGAGGGTTACTATTTAGTTGGCCTACCCGACCCGCTAAACCGAGTCTTTCATAATCTGGCCGAATCGCGGGTCATTAGGCTCAACCATCTGCTAGCCAAGGATCTTGCTCCGATCCTGCCGTCGTATGCGGAAAAATATATCGAGTATTCACGCGAAGGCAACCAGGTCGTGATCACCGCACCACCGGAGCTCTTGGACAAAATCATGGCGGTTATCGCCGAAATCGATCGGCCGCCGGTTGTTCGCCAAGTCAAGATCAAGGCTTTGGTCACGGAGATATCCACCTCTGAGCTGAAAAAATGGGGGCTTGACAAGTTCGAACTAGATGTACGTCGGGGGCAGAGCATCAACCCGAACTGGCTGGCCTTTTTAGGTCTGACCGACAATTCCTTGAGTTTGCAGACTGATTTGTTCGGCAGTTTGGTTAGCAAATTCAAAGCTTTGCAAGCTGATAAAGCCGGCAAGATTCATGCAGATCCCACCATAATCGTGGCTGACGGCAAGGAAGCGGTTCTCTTTACCGGGGAGACGCGCATTGTTGAGTACAAAACGACGGACAACTCAACATCAACACAGTTAAAGAGCATTGAGGCCGGAGTCCGGTTGACCGCAACACCGACCATCTTGGATAACGGAAAGATCATGCTGAGCATCGTTCCGGAGATCAGCTATCTATCAAAGACTGATAAAGAGCCGACCGTCTACCACAGTGAGCTCCAAACCACCGTGCAAGTCGAAGCCGGTGAAGTGGCGATGATCTCCGGATTGACGGTCTTAAGCGAGGCGAACACCGATTCGCGTATTCCGATTCTCGGCAGTATACCCATCGCCGGTTGGCTGTTTCGCTCGTTCCTGGATTCCCAGGATGAGCGGAAGCTGATGGTCTTCGTGAGCGCGGAAGAGGTTGTGAACTTCAATGAGTAGCCGAATCAGCGCGCCGATTCTGCTCGCACTTTGTTTGCTGCTGACCGTTTCCGGCGTAGCCATCGGTATTGACGTGCAGTTTTACGAAACGCCGCTGGCCGAGGCGTTAAACGAGTTGTCGCTGATAACCGGCGTTAATATTATCCGTCCAGAGAATATAACCGGGTCGGTGACGGCGCAGTTTTCCGGGGCTTCGCTCGCGGAGATCTTGAGCTCGCTACTTGCGCCAACGGATTATGCATTTCAGATTGTGGACGACTCGCTGGCCATAGTTTCGGCGCGCAACCCCAAAGACCCGGCCTTCCCGGTCTTGGCGGAAACCAGAGTTTATCGGGTGCGTCCGACCGAAGTTAACCAGGTTGTGCAGCAGTTGGGCCAGTACAAAAACTATATCAAGGCCAATCACGAACGGGGCCTCATCACCGTCACCGCACTGCCGGAGGATTTGAAACTGATTGACCAGGCTGTTACGGCTGCGCTGAGAACGGTTCACCAGGACACCATAACTTATCAATTTACCTTCACCCGCATCAGCGCCGAAAAAGCCAAAGGCTTCGGTTTGGAAATAGCTCCGGACAATGAAGAGCAACCCAAGGTATTTACCATCAATTTTCCGTTGACGCAAATGCCCGCTACCTTCTCGGAACGGGCTGATTATCGGTCGGTGATTTCAACCGCCCCTTACAAACGGGCCCACCTTTCGCTGGTCATGGCCGAACTCCCGGTTTCTCCGTCACGGGTATTATTAGAGCTGCTGCCGCTGCAGGTAGGCGCCGATTCAATTCTAACTGCGGTATCGTTTTCGACCGATCCGGCGGAGGGGCGCAAAGAAGCGGTTGAGACAATCGTTGATCTCCGGGTCGGAGAGTCAAAGCCGCTGGCGATCATTCGCGTTGGTTCTGAGCGGGTGCACCGCTCACTACTAGGTTTTCGGAGAAGTCAAGCCGCGGATTATTATGTTTTCAGCCTGAAAGCCGATGTTGCAGCGGATATAACCGAGGGGTCGCTGCAGATAGCCGGCTCGTTCGATGGCTTTGATCAGCTTTTCTTCATTCCGCAGCGCGGCAAAGCAGAGGAGCAGGAAGGTACCGTTATCGCTTTCAGGAAAAACTTGGCTGATGAGGGCTGGGGTTTGACCCTGCAAACCGATGTTATGCCCAGAGTGCAAGTGGGCTTTGCCGTCTCGGATGAGGAGAGCGCCTTTGTTGATCTCGGCTGGCGAGCAGTCGGCGACTTATTTGTCATCAGCCGCTTGTATACCGCTGATCCGAACAAGCCTGGTTTAAACCTCGGATTTAGGGAAAAGAGCAGATTGTTCGGGAACTTATACCTGTCGGCACAGTTCTTGCCGATCCGGATAGGTCAGGCGACCGTAAGGTATGATGCAACCTTTCTGGACTGCGGAATTAGTTATGAAGGTAAGCGGCTCAGTGTTGGTCTGGCTCGCAACTATCGCGACCAACAACGCCACTACGATGAGTTAACGGTTTCCTTGTCACTTAGCGAGAGCTTTGGTGTATTTACTGCGGTGCAGCATACCGAATCGGAAAAGCCGGTGGTCAGTTTCGGCTTCACTCTCCGCTTCTAGTTAGAGTGTCTTTCCGGCATTACCGGCGATTTTCCCGTAGCCTGTCGGATCATATTCCACAGGCTTTTCCACTTGCATTCCCTGCTAGGTCGGCTGTAAAATATAGACAGAAATAACAATATCAACCAAGCGCGAGAAAGGGTTGATTGTGATGGCTACGGTACTGATAGTCGATGATGCTCCATTTATGCGGAAAACCCTCGCCGACCTCGTTGAAGCGCTCGGGCACACGGTAGTAGGAGAGGCCGAGAATGGCTATGCTGCAGTTGATCTCTACTTCAAGCTTCGGCCGGATGTGGTTACGATGGATATCACCATGCCGGAGTTCGGCGGGCTTGAGGCTGTTAAAGTTATCTGCGGTGTTGATCCCAACGCAAAAATTATCATGGTTTCAGCAATGGGACAGACCGAGTTTATCAAAGATGCGATTCGTTCAGGGGCCAAAGACTTTATCGTCAAGCCTTTTGAGTATGAACGAGTAGCGCTTGCTTTCGACAAACTGCTAGGTGTTGGCGTTTGCTAGCTTGCTGCACAGGCCTCCGCTATTTAGCCGACCGTGCAAACCGCGTAAAGAGAGGATTTTGCGCGGTGAGGGCTAATTAGTACGTGTATATTTTTTGTAAAGGCGGAGACCAACTTGGCAGCAGTGATTGTCACCGAAGCACGTAGTCGTCTGGATCATGAGCGTTTCGTCAAACTAGCGTACCGGTTATATCGTCATGACCCCTACTGGGTTCCTCCGCTGATCAGCGAGATGCGCCAAAATATGCGGCCCGAAACTAATGTCTTGCTGCGCTTGGGACCTCATGCTCATCTGCTTGCTTGGAAAGGCCGGCGGGTCGTCGGCCGCCTGGCCGTAGGCATTGACGAAAATCTCAATGCCCAAAAGTGCCGCAAAGAAGGGTACATCTCCCTTTTTGAGGCCGAAGAGGATTACGAGATTGCCAAGGCTCTCTTTGATGCGGCGGTGGACTGGCTCAAGGAACGGGGTATGACCGGAGTCACCGGTCCCCACTCACCGTCTAACGGCGATGACTACCGTGGGCTGTTGGTGCAAGGATTTGATAGTCCGCCAGTCTTGCTGAACTCCTATAACCCCAGATATTATGTGGATTTTTTTGAACGCTATGGGTTTGAAAAATTTTTTGATCGCTTCGCCTTTTATTATGATTTAAGCCAGGTGCCGGAACGCTATGGGCGGATGGTCGAGGTGGTTAAGGAGCGTTACGGCTTTCGGGTCGATCCTATCGACCTATCACGGATTCACGATGAGTTCGTTGACATTAAGAAGATCTTGGACAAGTCCTGGCCGGAGGAGTGGCCGGATATGGTTCCGCCGACGCTCGAGGAGATCCAGGCCGAGGCCGACCGGTTGATCCCGATTGCCGTTGCGGACTTGATCCATATCGCCCGGACCCACCAAGGTGAGCCGATTGGGGTGGCGGTGGCGCTGCCTGACTATAACCAAGTACTGGCTAAGCTGGGCGGCCGGTTATTCCCGCTCGGCTGGGCCAAATTCTTATACTATCGGCGCAAGATCACCGGCGCGCGACTCTTTATCTTGATGACCGACAAAGATTGGCACCGCAAAGGCGTTTCAGCAGCGTTGTATCATCATACTTTCTGTGCCGCCCGCCGACTCGGCTACACCTATGGCGAGGGCGGTACGGTACATGAGTTTAACACGAAGATGGTGCAAGATGCCTTAAGGGCGGGCGGAAAGCTCTATAAGGTATATAGAATATATCGGAAAGACTGGTAGCCGCATAGAATATCCCCGAAAGGGGTGTTCTGTGTGCAACAAGAGATCGAGTACTTGGCCCGTACCATTTATGGGGAAGCGCGCGGGGAAAACTTAGAAACACAGCTGTATGTGGCCTGGGTGATCCGGAATCGTGTCCGAGCCGAAGGGCTATTTGGGTATACTTATCAAGAAGTAGTGACAGCGCCTAATGAATTTAGCTGTTGGAACCCCACCGACCCGAATTACGCCGAGGTTCAAAACCCGCAAGGCGCGGCTTGGCGGAGTTGTTTGGGTATTGCCCAGGCGGTTTTCTACGCGGACGAAATGCATAATCCACTGCCGGACGTCTATTATTTCTATGCCCGATCTTTGGACAAGAACCCGCCCGCGTGGGCCAAAGGCGGTCAGATCCTGCGATTTAACTTTATTCCGAATATGCGCTTTGTCCGGCGGCGGGTGAAATAATAACAACGAGGCGGAGGAGAAGATGAGTAAATTCATCGAGAAGAAGATAGCGGAAAACATCACCGGCAATATCAAAGAAAACTTGCTCAAAACCCCGGAGGCCAAACAAGCCGAAGCGAGAAAAGCGCTCGAGGCAAAATTTGCGATTTACAAATTATGGTTGATCGAGCCTTCCGGCGCTGAAATCGGATTTGTCGAAGTGCCAAGCACTGTCCCGATTAGCGAGGGCTGTATAGTGCGCACGACGAGCAAGAAATTCTTTAAGCTTATCTCCCCGCCGATCTTTGACGAATACGAAACTTTTGCGGGCAACCGCAGTTACTACGTGATCAAGGTGATGGCTGAGCAGATCGAACCGTTGTACGAGTAAGGTATATAATGGCGCATAAGGCATATAATAACTGAGAATTATTTCACAAAACTGGAGGGATGTCTTATTCGCAAATGGTTCTTAGCTCTCACGGCATTGGCACTTATTTGTCTGTCATGCAGTCTGGTGGTGGCAGCAGCCAACGAAGGCAAGGGATGCGGCACGGCCAATTGTCACGCGGTTGGAGACAAATGGAGTCTGGCGGCTGAGGTTGAGGTGAACTACCCCAATCATCCGCCGGTCAACGCTGACTCACTCTACGAGGACTGCCTGCGGTGTCATAAAACCGGGAAATTAGCTTTTGGTCCGATCTTGCACAAAGGGCATTACAAAGAAGGCGACAACCACTTCACTTCCAATCCGGACAATAACTGCCAAAGCTGTCATCAGATCGACTTAACTACCGGCGTCTTTGGTGTTGTTTACGCGAAATAGTTAATTGTATAATCTGCTAACCCTTCACGCCTACAGTTTGCTGTAGGCGTTTTTTGTGCTTTTGTCATCACAGCAGCGTGCTTCATATGATGAATCCAGAGGAGGGAGCGTGATGGAGGAAAAGGTCTGCTCCTGTACGGCCGGTCCTGATGGTGATCAATATGAAATGCAGAGTGAAAAGGATTTTGCGGATAGCAAGTACGCCAGTCGCAAGTTTCTGATTTGCGCGGTGATTCTGCTGATTGGGACGGTGAGTTTGTTTTTAGGCAAACTGAATAGTTCGGATTGGGTTGACCTATCGCGTTGGATCGCTCTGACCTATCTCGGGGCCAATGTCGCGCAAAAGAAGGTGTTAAGATGACCTGGCTGAAAAAGGTTGGCTGGTTTGTGCTGGCGTTAATAGCGGCCGTGGTGGCCTGGCTGTTTTGGAAAAATCCTGTGGTAAACCTATGGCGAGAGATTAGCGACCGGATCGACCGCGAGGTCCAAGAGGAAAGAGAAAGTTTGGATGAGATTGTCGAGCGGCAGAAAAAGCGGCGGAAAATCAGTGATAGGTTGGCGGAGTGGCTCGACAAACTGCCTGTGCTCCTGCTCGTGATCATGCTGCTGGTTACAGGTCCGGTTCAGGCGGTTGAGCCAGGAGACGAGTTCGACCAGTTGCTACAGTACTACTCCGAGATGAGCCAAATCGCTCAGGAATACAAAAGGCTGTACGAGGAGGCTGAGGCCGATCTGGCGGCCTTGATCGCATCCAATCAACGCTTGCAAAGGCTCATCGAAGAACAGCAAAAGATTATCAATAACCTGTTGAAGAGCAGTAAAGTTTCGATTTCGGCCGGTGTAATGTCGCTATCTGACAGTTATGGCTTTGTAGCGACTCTGAATTATCATTTTTGACCTACTGACGCTATTGGCGGGGGCAGATTATCATGTCCGACTTTGTCGATAAAGAGATCGAATTTTTAGCACGAACCATTTATGGCGAGGCCCGCGGGGAAAACCTCGAAACACAACTCTATGTCGCCTGGGTGATTCGCAACCGGGTCCAAGCGAAGGGGCGGTTTGGCGCTACGTATGAAGAGGTAGTCACCAAGCCTTTTCAGTTCAGCAGCTGGAACCAGGATGACCCGAATTTTGAACGCGTGCTGCAACCAACGGGTGCGGCGTGGCGTACCGCCCTCGGTATTGCTCAGGCAGTCTATTATGCACCGGAGAAGTTCAATCCGATCCCGGGGATCTATCATTTCTATGATCGCACGTTAGATGCTGCTCGGCCAAGCTGGGCGGAAGGTGCCGAGATTGTCCGCTTTGAGTTCATACCGAAAATGCGCTTTGTGCGCGGAGTGAAATAACTCAGTGGATCGCAGAAAAACAAAAAGCCTCTTTCGGCACAGTGCGAAAGAGGACAAGCTTGTTTTGGTAGCCCCTAGGGGATTCGAACCCCTGTTACCGCCGTGAGAGGGCGGCGTCCT
>JAAYHC010000044.1 GCA_012735535.1 Bacillota bacterium | reverse complement strand
GGTCAATCCGGAGGGTCTGTTAGCTAGCGAGCACGGGGTTGAGGAGTTGGCGATCGAGGAGAAAAGTGTTCCTCCGGCGGTGGCTGAGGAATCCGCAAGTGAACAGGTACCAGCAGAGCCCGAACCCGAACCTGAACCTGAACCTGAAACCGCGGAGGAAGTATCTGAAGGTTTGGCAGCTGCTGAGCCCGACGTAGCGATGGAGAGCGACGAGGCTGCTGCGTCCGATAATGGCGGCGGCATCCAAGGCAGTCCCGGGTTGCCGGCTCCGCGTGGCAGTGATTTTGTGCATATGGGGCAACTGCCTTATGTGCCCAAAAACCTCAGCAACCAGGATATCACCGGTGAAGTTGATATTGCGATTTTAGTTGCTCCAAATGCAACCAAACCTAGTCAAATTATGATCGAAAAAAGCTCCGGGATTAAAGAGCTTGATGATTATGTTGAAAGGTTGGTTGCCAATACGTGGGACTTTCGGAGTGAAAGCACCGCCTACATCGTCCGTTTTACTATTCGATTTGAGAAAGACAAGCATGTTGCCGATGTGATCGATCGTGGTCTTGAATATCGCGCACAATAAATAGGAGGAAAGGATAATGCGGAGAAACCTCCTGGCATTGTTAATAGGTCTGTCGTTACTGATCCTCGTTGCCGGGATTGTTGTAGCGGAAGAAAAGGATGAAGTTGTCGCGGATGAAACGATTCTTGACCAGACGGTCAGCATTGCCAACGAGTATATTCGCATTGTCGTCAATGCCGAGCCTGAAAATACCGGCCGGTTTGCCCTTGAGACCACGGGAGGGGATCCGGATCGGGCATCTGACGACGGCCTGCCTCTCATTTATGGCCGCCCGAAACCCTGGACCAGCTACACCACGGTCAGAGTCGGTACGGATGACTATGTTTTTGGCGGACCGACAACCAAGCGTGCCGGTTTGAACGGGTTGTACGGCGAGGTTGTGGCCGGGCCAATCATTCAAGGCGACGGGATTGATACAATTGCCCTGATCGGACCGCTCGAAGTATTGCAACGCATTGAATTTGCTTACAGTTCGACAACCGGCTATCGCGATTCGGCCCGGATTATCTATCGGGTGACCAACATCTCCGAAGAACCGCAACAAGTAGGTTTACGGATCATGTTAGACACCCAGCTCGGCAGCAATGACGGGGCTCCGTTCCGTTTCGGCGAACAAGCTATTTTAGATGATGCCGAGTTCTGGCACGAAGCCCTGCCTGAGTTTTGGCAAGCCTTCGACGCCCTACGCGAACCTAAAGTGATCGCGCAAGGAACTTTAATTGGTCCCGACATGACCCGGCCCGATCGGATTGTCTTTTCCAACTGGGGTAGCTTCGCCGACGGACTCTGGGATATCGATTTCCGCCCAGGCCGAGAGTTTCTCCGCTTGGGAGAGTTCGAATTGGACAGTGCGGTTGGATTATACTGGCAACCGCGCGTGTTAATGCCCGGGGAGAGTCGCACTTATGTTACCGGTTATGGTATGGGCGGGTTAAGCATTAGCCCCGGCGAGTTGAGCTTAGGTTTGACCTCGCCGTCCACCGTGGCTTTGGGCAGTGACGGTAAAGCTAGGATTCCGGTTGTTGCTTATTTGGAGAACACCGGTGCCGGTATTGGTCGTGATTTAGTAATGACCTTGCGGGTTCCGCGCGGGATGAGCTTTGTCGGCGGTAGTCAGGCTGCCAAAACGCTCGGTTATCTGCGGCCGGGCCGGAGTACCCAGGCTTCCTGGGAATTGGAAGCAGATCAATCTTTGGCCGGCAAGACCGTTAGTCTGCGGGTCGAAGTCACCGGTCCGGATATCAAAACAATTGCGGTCGAACGGCCGGTCCGCATTTTGGAGCCGCCCAAGTTAGACGTGATCTTGCAACCGCAGCTGCGGGATGACGGATCTGGGTATTTTGTCATCAATGCCGTCATTACCAACGCCGGACAATCAAATGCCTATAATGTCGAGGCGGCACTGGAGCTTCCTGCTGGATGGCAAATAGCTCCTCGTGAGCGTGCGAGCCGATTCTTGGGTGAAATTGAGCCCGGTGAGAAGCTCAGCTGGCAGTGGCAAGTTAAGCCTGAGCCCGGTGCGGCGGCAGAAGGTCTTAAAGTCCAGATCAAATCAACTAATACCCAACAGAGAACAGTTGAGGTCAAGAACTTACAGATGACTGCCGCTAGACCGCGGGTTACACTTCAACCCAAGAGCCAGGATAATCAGGTTAACTCTTTGGCGCTCATATCAATTAATGCTCGTGACATCTTCGGCTTTTCCGGTTTTCGCGCCGTAGTCAATTACGAGCCGAGATATTTAGCCTTCCTCGGCTACAGCCGCGGCCAAATGTGGGTTGATGCCGATGGACGGACGCTGGATTTTCGAGTTGAGGTGAATCCGCAAGCCGGGCAGCTCATCATCGAGGGTAAGCTTCCATCGGAAGACGGCATTTATACCGGGGAAGGGGAAGTTGTTGAATTGAAATTCCTACCCCTAGCTCCTGGGCGGTATCGGATTGATTTCGCCGAGGCTCCGCTCATTATGTCTTCGGTGCCCGAGCAGGAGATCCAACTGGAAGTACATCCGTTAGATGTTAGCGATATTTTTAAAGGAGAGGTGCAAGAGTTATGGGAAAGAGATTGATTGCGGTCCTCGTCAGTACTCTCATAGTGCTGACCCTCTGCTGGCCGGCTTTGGCAGCTATTGAGGTAAAAGATGTACCGAGGGGCCACTGGGCGTATTCAGCTGTACAAAGGTTGTTGGAAAAAGGTTATCTCTCCTTGTATCAGGATCAAACTTTTCGGGGCGACAGCCCTGTGGATCGTTATACCTTCGCGGTAGTGGTGGCTCGACTCATTTCCGAGATGAGTATGCTCTCTCCGGCAGCAGCGACTTCCGGTGCTGCTGCAGCGCCGGACAAACAAGATCAGGAGCTCCTGAAGCAGTTAACCACGGAGTTTAGGGATGAGCTGGTTCAGCTGGCTACTGTTGATGAGAGCCTCCGCAATGATCTGATTCTAGCCTCCAAAGAGATCACCGTCTTGCGGGAAGATCTGAATAAAATCCTCGTTCAAGTCTTTCAGGTCCAGCAATCAGTCACGGCCTTGGCCAATTCAGCAGATGAGCTAGGCCAACGCTTGAATTCGCTCGAAGCGGCCCAAGAAAGTGATGTGCAGGATCTGTTGACGCTCTCCAACGAGGTCGCCCAGCTCAAGAATGAAGTGATTAGCTTAGGCAATGATTATCGGCTCTTGGAGCAGCGGTTTAACCTTCTGGAAAAGAAAATCGATGATGAGATCTTGACCAGAACCTCCGGTGTATACATCCGCCAGCAGACTTTAGAGAAGGATTTGCAACGCCTCTCCCAGGAGTTCGAAAGCTATCGGCGCAACTCGGAGGCTGAGATGGGTGAACTCCAGACGAGAAATCAGTGGTTGACTATAGGTGCTATCGGCGCCCTGATACTGGCGATTGCAAAATAGGGGCATGTCTCATCGTTTGCAGATGAAAAGGCGGGGGAAATCCCGCCTTTGTTGTATAATAAGTAATGACAACATTAGGCAAAAGGAGTAAGACTTGATGAATAAAACTGCCGCACCAGGTTTTTTTATTACCACACTGGGCTGCCAAATGAATGAGCATGATTCGGAAAAAATCGCCGGTCTTCTGGAAGCCAGCGGGTATGTTGAGGTTTCCGAGATGGCGGAGGCCAAGTTTATTCTGTTTAATACTTGTTGTGTGCGGGAAAACCCGGAGAACAAATTGTACGGGCGCTTAGGCGAGGTCAAGCGGCTCAAGGAGACTGATCCCGGCATAATCGTGGCTGTTTGCGGCTGTATGGTCCAGCAGGCCGTGGAACGAGAAAAACTTGAACAAGCCTATCCGTACGTAGATTTGATTTTCGGTACCCATAATATTCACCGCTTACCCGAATTATTGTCGAGAGTAGAGGCCGGCGAGCGCGTAATTGAAGTGTGGGATGAGGCTAAAGAAGAGGTCGAAGGACTGCCGACCAAACGGGCGCACAACCTCAAAGCTTGGGTAAATATCACCTATGGCTGCGATAATTTCTGCTCTTACTGCATTGTTCCGTATGTCCGGGGCAGATGCCGCAGCCGCCAAGCTGACCAGATTTTGTCTGAGATCAAGGACTTGGTTAGTCAGGGTTTTCGAGAAGTGACCCTGCTCGGGCAAAACGTGAATGCTTTTGGTAAAGATTTAACTCCACCGATGGATTTTGCCGATCTTTTGGCCGAGGTTAATAAGATTGACGGTTTGTGGCGGATCCGCTTTACCACTTCTCACCCCAGAGATGTGAATGAGAAGATGATCGCCGCTTTGGCAGAGCTTGACAAGGTCTGTGAGCATTTACATCTGCCCCTGCAGTCGGGGAGCACGGCGATTTTGCGCCGGATGAACCGTGGATATACCGCAGATGAATATTTGCGCTTGGTAGAGAAAATCAAGGCTGCTGTGCCTGGTATTAGCCTGACTACAGATATCATCGTCGGCTTCCCCGGCGAAACCGACGAAGATTTCGCCGACACGATGCGCGTGGTAAAAGAGGTGCAGTATGATTCGGCCTTTACCTTTGTCTATTCGCCCCGCGTTGGGACGCCGGCAGCCAAAATGCAGGATCAGGTTCCGGAAGAGGTCAAACGAGAGCGTATCATGCATTTGGTCGAGGTTCAAAAAGAAATCAGCACCAAAGCTAATCAAGACTATGTGGGGCGGATTGTTGAGGTCTTGGTTGAAGGGCCAAGTAAAACCGATGCCCAAGTATTGGCCTCACGGACGCGGACCAACAAGTTGGTGCATTTTACCGGTCCAACCGATCTCATCGGCAATTTGGTCGAGGTCAAGATCATTGAGGCGACCCCCTGGACGCTATATGGTGAAGTAGTGACGAGGTAGTTGAAGATGGATGCACTTACCCCGATGATGGCTCAATACCTCGGGATTAAAGAACAGTATCAGGATTGTATACTCCTATTCAGACTGGGCGACTTTTACGAGATGTTTGGTGATGATGCCGTCCTGGCGGCGAAGGTTCTCGAGATTACACTGACCAGTCGCGATCAGGGGCGCTCCGGGGAGATCCCAATGTGCGGCGTCCCGTATCATGCGGTCGACGGTTATATAGCCAAGCTGATCTCGGAAGGCTATAAGGTCGCCATCTGTGACCAAGTTGAAGATCCCAAAAAGGCTAAAGGTGTCGTCAAGCGTGAAGTAACTCGGGTCATCACACCCGGGACGGTTATCGACAGTCAGTTACTACAAGACCGGGTCAGCAATTACCTGGTCGCTTTAGCGGTGTATCGCCAAAGCTGGGGTTTGGCCTATTTGGATGTTTCGACCGGTCAATTTGCGACCGCACAGATCGACGGTGCGGATGCGGTTCAAAAGGTGTATGAAGAGCTGTACCGCCTGCAACCGGCCGAAATCATCGTTGCTGAGGATGCGGCTGCGGTTAAGGAAGTGGCCGCAGTTGTCAACCGGATCGGCAACACCAGAACGCCGGTGATCTCGCCATTTCGCAGTTATGCTTTTACCTTGCCCAAAGCTACCCAAGTGCTGCTTAAACACTTCCAAGTCTCGGCCTTGGACAGTTTTGGTTGTGCCCACCTGCCGGCAGCTACGTGTGCGGCCGGAGCATTGCTTGCTTTTGTCGATGAAACGCAGAAACGGACGCTCAGCCATATTTCCAGACTGGCGACTTACAACCTGCATAATTTCATGCCGCTGGATCCAGCAACTCGCCGGAATCTCGAATTGACCGAAACTATTCGGGGTGGTCGGCGTCAGGGCAGTTTACTATCGGTGTTAGACCAGACGCAGACGGCGATTGGCGGCCGGACGCTACGACACTGGATTGAATCTCCCTTAGTGGATTCACAAGCCATTAATCGGAGGCTTGAAGGGGTTGCGGAGCTGGTGGATAACCAGCCGGCCTGTAGCGAACTGCGCCAGGCGCTGGCAGCGATTTACGATCTGGAACGTCTGGCAAGCCGGATCGCATACGGGGTGGTTAATGCCCGTGAGTTACAGGCCCTGGCCCAATCCTGCACTCATCTACCCAGAATAATTGCGATTATGGAGCAGTTTCAGGCCCCGATCTTAGTGGACTTAGGCGCGGAGATCGATCCGTTAACCGATGTGGTCGAGCTGATTGCCAGTAGCATCGTTGATGATCCGCCCATTAATCTGCGCGAAGGCGGCCTAATTAAACCTGGCTTTAATGCGGAGCTAGACGAGCTTCGTTTAAAGGCTAAGGAGGGCAAGAATTGGATTTCATCGCTCCAACAGCGTGAGCGCGAGCGTACAGGTATTAAGAGCCTTAAGGTCGGGTACAACAAGGTTTTCGGTTACTATATCGAAGTGACGCGCAGCAATTTGGAAGCGGTTCCCGATGACTATATTCGCAAGCAAACCTTAGCCAATGCCGAACGTTTTATCACCCCGGAACTGAAAGAATGGGAATCTGTGGTGCTAGGCGCTCAGGAACGCATTCAAGACCTGGAATATGATTTGTTTATCCAGGTGCGGGAAGCGGTCAATGCTCAGGTAACCAGGGTGCAGCGCACGGCCCGGGCCATCGGTCAAATAGATGCCTTGGCCTCATTGGCACACGTGGCGGTGAGCAACAACTACGTACGCCCCGTTGTTGATGACGGTTATGAGTTAAAGATCATCGATGGTAGGCATCCGGTTGTCGAGCAGCTGACCCCGATGGGGGCATTTGTGCCGAATGATGCTGTTCTCGATGAGGCCAATTTTGTAGTATTGCTCACCGGTCCCAATATGGCCGGCAAATCCACTTATTTGCGACAAGTAGCCCTCATTGTTCTGATGGCCCAGATCGGCTCGTTTGTGCCGGCTGCTGAGGCCAAAATTGGGGTGGTTGACCGGATCTTTACCAGAGTTGGCGCAGCCGATGATCTGGCCACCGGGCAGAGTACCTTTATGGTGGAGATGAACGAGGTTGCCAACATCCTGAACCACGCGACCAGCCGCAGCCTGATTATCCTTGACGAAGTCGGCAGAGGGACAAGCACTTTTGACGGGCTCAGTATCGCCTGGGCAATAACCGAGTATCTCCTTGGTGCCGGGAAGATTAAGGCTAAGACATTGTTTGCCACTCATTACCATGAGCTCACCGAATTGGCCGATAGTTACCCAGGTCTGGTTAATTTATCGGTGGCGGTGAAACAAGAAGGCGGAGAGATCGTCTTTTTGCGTAAGGTAGTTCCGGGGGCGACTGACAAAAGCTACGGCATCGAGGTGGCGCGCTTGGCCGGCCTGCCGCCATGGATTATTTCGCGGGCCAAGCAAATCTTGGCCAAACTTGAGGCTAGTCAAAATAAGGACCTGCGTTTGAGTCAAATTGTCAGTGGCGGTTATGACCAACTGTCGCTTTTTGTTCCGACGACCACGGCACCGGATCCGATCCGCGAGGAACTGGCCGAGCTGGACCTGGACTCCCTTTCGCCGCGGGAAGCGCTGAATATCTTGTATGACTGGAAGAACAGGGGAGGAGAAGCCTGATGGGGAAGATCAAAGTTCTTCCGGATCAGCTGATCAACCTAATCGCGGCCGGGGAAGTCGTCGACCGACCGGCATCGGTAGTCAAAGAGCTGGTCGAAAACTCACTTGATGCTTTCGCCAGCCGCATCATCATCGAAACATTTGGAGCGGGCCGGGATTTAATTAGGGTCAGTGATAACGGCACCGGGATCGCCCGGGATGATCTGAATCTGGCCCTGCGCCGCCACGCCACCAGTAAGTTGTCAAGCCTTGATCAATTATGGCGGATCCAGACCTTTGGGTTCCGTGGGGAAGCGCTTGCCAGTATCGCCGAGATTGCTAAAGTGGAGTTGATTAGTAAAGTTGCTGAGGCCGAGACCGGTTATGCCTTAACTGCTGAGGGCGGTAAAATCGTTGAGCCGATCAAGCCGGTAGGAACGGCTGTCGGCACGAGAATATCGGTTGAAGACCTGTTTTATAACACTCCGGCGCGAGCCAAATACCTCAAGAGTCAGTCCGGGGAGAATCGCCAGATTATCAAGGTTGTGCAGGATTTGGCCCTGGCCAATCCCCAAGTTGCGTTTACGCTGATTGTTGAAGGGCAGACCAGGCTGAAAACTCCGGGAACAGGAGATCCATTCGGCGCTGCGGCAGCCGTTTTCGGCCTGGAGTTCGCCGCGAAGCTCATCGAGATCAATGCGGAAAACGCTTTTGCTAAGGTAACAGGTTGGGTGGGAGAGATTGGGCATTATGCCAGCAGCCGATCCCAACAGGTTTTGTCCGTAAACCGCCGGGTTTTTCAACATCCTCCCTTCGTTTATGCGGTGGAAAACGCACATAAAGGTTTGCTCCCGGCCAGGCGATATCCGGTTTTTGCGATTAACATCGCCATCGATGCTGCGGCTGTGGATGTTAATGTTCATCCGGCCAAGTTGGAGGTAAAGTTCCAGCATGAGGCGGAAATTCGCAGTTTACTCTATCATGCTGTTAAGGAAGCTTTGGAAAAACAACGACGGCCGGAGCCGGTCAAAAAACCTCAAAGTAGCTCGGTTACTACCTCGGAAGTTCTTCTTACCGGTCGTGCGGAGCAGGGCACGCTTTCGGTAGCATATTCGCGGCCCGAACCCCGGTCGGCTCCAGAGCCACTAGCGGTTGTGCGCGAGGTGATCACTGATCAACAGTTCAGCTATTTCGGTCAGCTTGACGATACCTATCTGATCTGGGAGCACCAGGGCGATCTGATCCTAATGGATCAGCATGCGGCTCATGAGCGAATTCTCTTCGAGGAGATTCTGGCAGCTCTGTCCAAGGGTGAATTGAGTCAACAGGAGTTATTGTTTCCGCAGACCTTGCACCTGGCGGCTAGTGAAGTGGAAACGGTCTGGGGCCGCAGAGAAGAGCTGGCCCGGTTTGGTTTCACTCTGGAGGAGTTTGGCGGCAACTGTTTATTGCTCCGGGCTTTGCCGGTCTTACTCGCCGGAACACCCGCTGAGAGTGATTTGCGCGCGACGATCATCGAGTTGGCCACGGCTTTGGAGGCCTCTCCAGGGCAAGGAGGAGCTCAGGATTATTATTGGCCTGCTGCCCAGATTGCAGCTTGTCACGGTGCGATCCGGGCCGGCCAGAAGCTCGCTGCCCACCAAGCCAAAAAGCTGATTGCCGATTGGTTGACCCTCGGAATCCCCACCTGTCCGCATGGTCGGCCGATTATCAGGCGCTTTAATCGAGAAGA
The DNA here is from genome assembly GCA_012735535.1 of Bacillota bacterium. Lineage (GTDB taxonomy): Bacteria > Bacillota > UBA5301 > UBA5301 > UBA5301 > JAAYHC01. The sequence goes on along the minus strand of JAAYHC010000044.1, from coordinate 13,292 downwards.
GTTGGCTAAATTGTTCTTACGGAGCTAGCCGGAATGGAATACTTCCTTACCACATCAGACAAAGCAACACCGGATGTGATCGAATATGCTCGGCAGTTAGCAGAAACGGTTGGTCTTGAGTTTCTTCCGCGTAACCGCCGAAGCCTGAAAGAGCTGAGAACGTACACGACTGCCGGCTTTTTTGTCTTGGATCAGCAAAGATTGCTCACCTATTATGGTGATCCACCTTTTCGCTTTCATCCCGGCATGGCTCATCTGCGGATTCTGGCGCTTTCGCGCGGTGAACGCGATCGGCTCATTGATTTAGCCAAGATAGAGGCCGGTGATGTGGTCCTTGACTGTACGGCGGGTTTATGTGGTGATGCAGCGGTTTTTAGTCATGTGGTCGGAGCATTCGGAGAAGTCATCGCCTTGGAGTCCTCATTTCCCGTTTATCTGGTCACCCTGACCGGTTTAGCCAATTACCCATTTGCCGACAGCACCGATCGCCAGGCCTTTCAGCGGATTAAGCTCTATCATCAAGACTACCAGGACTATTTGAGAACCGCCGAGCCGGAGTCTGTCGATATCGTCTATTTTGACCCGATGTTTGAACGTCCGGTTACAGCTTCGAGCGGGATCGAACCGCTCAGGCAGATTGCCGACTATGATCGGTTGCAACCTAGTGATATTAAGCAAGCGTTAGATATCGCCAGAAAGTGTGTAGTGGTCAAAGCAACCGCAGAGAGTTCTCTGTGGACCGCTTGGCCTCCTGATCAATTGGCTGAATCGAAAGGAAGTCGGGTTGTTTATGGCCTCTACCGAAAATAAGGTACGGTTATTGGTAATTGTCGGTCCGACCGCGGTCGGGAAAAGCGCCGTAGCGGTTGAAGTAGCCCGACGTTTACCCGGCGCGATTGTTTCTGCCGATTCGATGCAGGTATACCGCGGGATGAACATCGGTACCGGCAAGATTCGTCCCGAGGAAGCGAAGGGTATACCGCATTATCTCCTGGATGTTTGCGAACCTGATGAACCGTTTAACGTAGCCCGGTACGTTGAGCTGGCTGATGCGGCTATAGCGGAGATCTGCGCCCAGGGCCTTATTCCAATCATCGTAGGTGGAACGGGTTTGTATATCCGAGCACTGGTTGACGGCTTCCTCTTTGAGACCCCGCCGGCTGATGCCGATTTCCGCAAACAGATGCGGCTCGTAGCCGAACGGGAAGGCAATGAAGCGCTTCATCAGCGTCTCCAGCTCGTTGACCCGGAGTCGGCCGCGAGAATTCACCCCAACGATATCAGACGGGTCATTAGAGCGCTCGAGATCTTTCATACTACCGGAGAGAGTCTGTCGGAAAAGGCCGCGCGAGCAAAGGAGCTGCCTAAACGCTATGAGGCCTCCTTTTATGGCTTGACTGCTCCCCGGCCGTTCGTATATGAGCGCATTAACCGGCGGGTTGACCAAATGATCGAGCAAGGACTGGTGGGGGAGGTCATGAACCTGTTGCAAGCTGGGTTCAGCTCACAACTGACCTCCAACCAGGCGATCGGATATAAAGAGATTGTCGATTATCTGAGTGGAAAGGCGACTTTTGCGGAGGCGGTTGACAACCTGAAAAAAGTAACGCGTAACTACGCCAAGCGCCAACTGTCGTGGTTTCGTGCCGATTCTCGGATTCAGTGGCTGAATGTGTGCGACTACCCCGATAGCGAATCCCTGGCAGAGGCAATCGTAGCTGATTTTCGGAAAGGATTCCGATCTTAGAAAGAGAATTGTTTCCATATGCAATGAAAGGAGAGAACTCGATGTCCAAACAAGTTATGAACCTCCAAGACTATTTTCTGAATGTAATCCGCCGGGAAAATATCGGGGTTACTATATTCCTAGTCAACGGGTTCCAAATTAAGGGCAGTGTGAAAGGTTTTGACAGTTTTACGGTTGTGGTGGAGACCGAGGGCAAGACCGAGTTGATTTACAAACACGCGATCAGCACCATTGTTCCGGCGCGCAACATCCCGTTTAGTTTTGATGAAGCTTAAGTTATCATAATTCATATTTTAGGCTTAGTAGCGGCACCGATGTTCGGTGCCTTTTTTGGTTTTGTTGAGGCACATAATCACTCCGCAATCAGTATCCTTTACAATGAGCCGCTGACTTTTGGAGGGATATCGATGCGCCCGGCTTATACGAACTCGCGCCAAATCTACCAGGAGCTGGCCAAAGGCAACCTCGGTACCGTCGAAGCACTACATGCCCTACGCCTCTTGCAAGCAAATGGCTCCGTCAGCACCTTGCCGGCCTCTGCCGGAGATCCGACCGGCAAGCCCAACAATGCGTTGGAAGAATTGAACAAGCTCATAGGGCTGGAGGCCGTCAAAAAGCTGGTCGAGGAGATTCAAGCCTTTGTTCAGATCAGGCGCTACCGGCAGGAATACGGATTAAAGGCGGAACCATTAGTCTTACACATGATCTTTAAGGGGAACCCGGGTACCGGTAAAACCACCGTTGCCAGGATTTTAGGCGCGCTCTTTAAGGAGTTAGGTGTACTCAGCAAAGGTCACCTCATTGAGGTCGAACGTGCTGATCTGGTTGGCGAATATATCGGACACACGGCCCAGCGCACACGGGAACAGGTCAAGAAGGCCTTGGGGGGGATACTCTTTATTGACGAGGCGTATTCCTTGGCTAGAGGCGGAGAAAAGGACTTTGGGAAAGAGGCCATTGATACTTTGGTTAAAGCGATGGAGGACCATAAAGATGAACTGATTCTGATTTTAGCCGGTTATCGCCGCGAAATGGAGAAATTTGTCCAATCTAATCCCGGACTGAGCTCCCGCTTCCCGATTATTCTGGAATTTCCGGATTACAACTTAACCGAGTTGATGGAAATCGCGAAGCTGATGGTCAAAGAACGTGAATATCGTCTATCCGAGGCAGCGGAAAAATGCTTGTACAATCTACTAAAAAACCAAGTTGACAACTATGATGAAAATAGAGGTAATGCACGTTTGGTTCGCAATCTGGTTGAACGCAGCATCCGTCGGCAAGCGGTCAGGTTGACCAGGGCCGGTCAGTTCGATCGCAACAGTTTGACGGTCTTAACCGAGGCAGATATATTAGCCGCTGCGGAGGGGGCAGAGTGAACAAGTGTTTGATTGTCGGAAGGCCTAATGTAGGCAAGACCGCGTTTTTGCTAAGTTTCTCCCGTTATCTAGGCCTTAAAGACATAGAGATTAAAGTGCGTACTTCCGACGGCAGCATTCATTCGCGCAAACGACGCTTGGAGGACGCCTATTCGGAGCTGGTTCAATCCAGTCCACATACCACGCAAGAACTGCAGTCAGTCGTGTTAAAACTGCCGGTTGGCAAAGGTTACCGGGTTTTTGAACTCGTCGACAGTGCGGGTCTCATTGATGGGGTACATGCAAATCCGGTGATCAGGGCGGCTATCGCTCAAACAATCGAAGCTATCGCTGCCGCTTCGGTAGTTGCTCATATGTTTGATGCGGCCCTGCTTGGTTCGGCCGGGTACAGCGAAGGGATTGGCCAGGTCGACCGAGATCTGTTTGAGTACGCTAAATTACAAGCCGACTATTTTATCCTCGCTAACAAAATGGATTTATCCGGGGCGGAAAGAGGCTTAGAGTTAATCAGGTCGACCTTTCACCAAGTGCCCGTCTTTCCGGTTTCGGCCAAGACCATGGAGGGTTTTAAGGAGGTGAAGCGCCACGTCTCCCGGTTGGTATAGCGAGCTTGCGGTCGTCGTGATCATGGGGGTAGTCATCAAAATAATGGACGATTATTTGGATGCCGATCGTGAGTCCCGGCTGATAACTTACCTCTCGCGTGCGGTGTTACCGTATTCACTGCTGCTGTTCTTGGTCGGGCTGACCATTGACCTGCGGCTGGGTGCAGCCTTATTTTTCACCGCCTATGCTGTTGGCATGGTTGGGCGCGGTTTGGACGGCGTACGGTTACCATCACGCTTGTCACCGCTTACCGAGAGTATCGGAGTTTTATTATGCGGAGCTTATTTTTGCGGCTGGCGACTGTTATTAACCGTAGGTGCAGCGATGGTTGCGGTGCAAGCCTTGGACGATATAATCGATTATTCAGCTGATAAGGGGCTGGGCATACCATCCTGGGCGACCCGCCTCGGGCTCATACCGGCTGTACTGATTTTGGCGATTGCTATCGGAACGGGCATCTCCTTGGCACCGATTTTGACTGCGCAAATCATTGTCTGTTCGCGCGTAATATCTCTATTAGGTGGGCCGATGATTAGGGTTGGTAAGGGGAGTAGTAGAGGTGAGTATTGAAACCTATGCGCCGCTGGTAACGGCCATCTTTTGCCTGGGTCTATTAGTTGGCTACCTTTGGGGACGCAAGGATGGCAAGCAAGAGGGGTTTACCCTCGGTTTTGCCTATGCACCGTTGGAAATGCGCCGGCAAGTCCTGATCAAAGGCACCTGTATTACTTGTGGACGGAAACTTTCCGAAGAGAGCCCACCACAAGCTGGTAATCTCGGGACAAATTGACACCCTAAAAACCGGTGTGGTATGATAAACGCGGCTTGACGGAGCATTGCTGAGCACCATGTACGGAGGCGGATTCGATACCCATGCCTAATCTATGGAGCTACTTAGTCGAAACAGGGGAATTCAATAGCGAATTAATCACTTTGGCCGAGCAAGCATGGGCCGAAATAGCGCCTCAGGTTCAGGCGGTAGAAGCGGTGCGCGCTTACAACCAATTAAGGGTCTTAGATGCTTTTCGTGCCGAGGGGATTGCCGCGCATCATTTTACCGGTTCAACAGGGTATGGCTATGGTGACATCGGCAGGGATGCTTTGGAGTCGCTCTATGCGCGCGTTTTTGGCGCCGAAGCGGCTATTGTCCGTCCCCAATTAGCTTCTGGCACGCATGCTATTGCTACCGCCCTTTTTGGAGTTCTTCGCCCGGGGGACGAGCTGTTATATGCGACCGGAGCACCGTATGACACGTTGCTGAAAACAATTGGGGTTGTGCCCGCGCCGGGCAGTTTGCGGGAGTTCGGCATTACCTATGCCCAAGCGCCCTTACGGCCTGATGGTCGTATCGATGTTGCTGCGGTCTTGGAGCTGATTAGGCCGCAGACCAAAGTGATCGCTTTTCAGCGTTCGCGCGGCTATACGTGGCGGCCTTCATATTCGGTTGCCGAACTGGCCGACGCGATTACGGCGATTAAGAGCCAGGCGCCGGAGGTAATCATTTTTGTTGACAATTGCTACGGAGAGTTCGTGGAAACCAAAGAGCCATCGCAGGTCGGAGCGGATTTGGTAGCCGGTTCTTTAATCAAGAACCCGGGTGGCACGCTTGCCCCCTTTGGCGGTTATATTGTTGGATCGGCCAACCTCATCGAGCAGGTTTACAGCCGGTTGACAGCCCCCGGTTTAGGTGCGGATGTGGGGCCAACCGGCGAAACAGGCCTACGCCTATTTTTTCAAGGTCTCTACCTGGCCCCGCACTTTACCTGTGAAGCTTTGGTGGGTGCTATTTTTGCCGCACAATTGCTGCAGAAACTAGGTTTGGAGGTCTCGCCGAGCGGGCATGAGCCCCGGGCCGATATCATCCAGGCTATTCGGTTGCGATCGCGGGAGGAGTTGATCGGCTTTTGTCAAGGCATCCAACTCAGCTCACCAATTGACAGCCGGGTTATGCCGGTACCGGCTCCGATGGCCGGCTATGCCGATGAGGTGATCATGAGTGCCGGCGCCTTTGTGCAAGGGGCTTCGTCAGAACTCAGCGCAGATGCGCCTTTGCGGGAACCGTTTAACCTCTTCTTACAAGGCGGCAGCACGCGGGAACAGGTAATATATGCCGTGTTAACCGCAATAATGCGCAGCAGGATTATTTAATAAAATATTGCTATTGACTTTTAGTTCGTTTTTGTTAAAATGATATCTGTTAAAAATCCCTTGGGGGTGAAATCTCACAAAAGTACCTGGATAAGGAGGCAGATTAAAATGAAAGCTCTTGGTAGGCATGTTCTCTGCGAAGTCAATGGCTGCAAGGCCGAGATGTTAGACGACATCAAAAACGTCGAGAGAATCATGGTTACTGCAGCGCTCGCAGCTGGAGCCGAAGTTAGAGAGGTAGCATTTCATAAATTCAGTCCGCAGGGCGTAAGCGGTGTCGTGGTGATTAGTGAAAGTCATTTAGCAATTCATACGTGGCCGGAGCTTGGGTATGCAGCCGTTGATGTGTTTACTTGTGGAGAGACTGTTGACCCTTGGGTAGCAGTAAACCATATTAGTAAGGCTTTTGCTGCTACGAACGTTACTGCCTCTGAGGTTCAGAGAGGGATTTTTCCGGCGGTTGACAAAGATTACGAGAAAATTGCCTGACAATAGATTTCAGATAAATAGCGACTTGCAAAAAAGCCGATAATCGGCTTTTTTCTTTTGTCTGACGGCCGCTGGTAATCTGGGCGTGAAAGAACGGACTCAGGCAGGAAAGAGCCATCCCTTGCCTTTTGTGTTTCATTAGTTACAACATTAGCAGGAAAAAACGGAACCGCGCCGAATTGTAACCATGCGGCTAGAAAGGGAAGGGAGTCATGAGTGGAGCAAAGGATTTTGCTACCCTGTCTGAATTGTCTGATTTAGAGCTCGTTTCTTTAGCCCAAAAGGGAGACCAAGTTGCCATCGAGATTCTGTTTCAACGTTATGATCGCTATGTCAGTATTTGGACCCGTCCATATTTTCTTCAAGGCGCCGATGAGGATGATCTGATTCAAGAGGGGCGCATCGGATTGTATAAAGCAATCCGCGACTATGACGGCGGCGCCTCAACATTTTGGTCGTTTGCCAAACTCTGCGTGGTGCGCAGCGTAATTAGCGCGATCAAGCAGACAACTCGTCAAAAACACATCCCTCTAAATTCGTACACCTCTTTATACAAACCGCTGTATGATTCCGATGGTGACCGGACCCTGATGGAGGTTCTCGAGCCGACGGTTGCTTCGGACCCGGAGTATTTAGTGCTTAATCGCGAATTGATTAGATCTTTGCAAAAGCGGATTCGACAGATTCTCAGCCAGTTTGAGTACTCGGTATTTCGTTTGTACATTCTTGGTCTAAGTTATCGAGAAATGGCGCAGGAACTAAATACCAGTGCGAAATCTGTCGATAACGCACTTTGTCGGATCAAACAAAAAATTGAATCTTGCCTCTGATTCTGTTACAATCTAGTTATACCTCAGGAGCCCCTGAAGGGGGCTTTCGGTTCTTTTCTCGTCGGGAGGGTTATTACGGATGCAGATAGATGTACGCAACATTGATCGGCTAATCGCTGAGCTCAGTCGGATAAACAACAAGATCGAAACTTCTGCATCTGATGATCCTTCTGTTTTAGAGGCTCTTGACGAGGTTACAGCAACTTTAAAAGAGCTACTGGTCCTTGGGTGTTCCAGCGACCAGCCTGAGGTGCGGCGCTGCTCCGTATATGGACTCAGCAAGACTTGCGATCCAATGGATACGGAAATCTTAATTGCTTCGGCCGGGGATACCGACCCGGCAGTGCGGGCCTGGGCTATTGAGGGCCTTGGTAAACTTGGTCTGCCCTCAGCAGTGCCTGTGCTCATTGCCAGTCTAGGTGATTTTGATTCTTTCGTTTATTATAGTACCGTCCTGGCTCTGCGCCGGTTTTCACCCGATGTGGTCATCGGGCCTTTGATTGAATCATTGAATAATAAAAATGTCTTGGTCAGACAACGTGCGGCTAAGCTCTTGGGTAGCTTTAAAGATCCGCGCGCGGTTGATGCATTGATTGACCATTTCGCTCACGACGAGCCCTCGGTGCGCTATGAGATTATCGAGGCCTTATGCCAGATCGGCTCACCGAAGGCGAATAAACTGTACATTGCCGCTCTGGAGGACGAAGTTTATGAGGTCCGCTGCGCGGCGATCAAAGGCTTGCGCAAAACCGGTGATGATAGCGCAATTGAGCCTTTGGTGCAAACCGCTCTGTCGTACAAGGAGCATCGTTCGGCTGCTATTGAGGCCCTTACTCATTTGTGCGGGGTCGAAGCGATTTGGCCTTTGCACCAGATGATTAAGGAGGTTAACCAAATGGCCAAGGAAGTGGCCAGCAGTCTCATTAAATCACGGATGCTCTGTGTTCTGCCCAACCTTTGGGAACAATCCCAGAATAGTATAGTGAATTAAGAACCACATCTGGAGTTCCGAAGAGCAGACTAAGCGTGGGTAATCATATCCACGCTTTATTAAATAGGGGTGTAGGGTATTGCGCGTACTGGTCACAAACGATGACGGCATATTTGCTCCCGGCTTACATACGCTTGTCGAGTTTCTGAGCGATGCCTTTGAGGTGACTGTGGTCGCTCCGGATCGTGAGATGAGCGCTATGAGCCACGCGATTACGGTTACCAGGCCGCTCAGAGTCACCGAGTATGGCGGATTTGGCTCGAAAATTCCCGCTTATATGATCGACGGCACACCTTCCGACTGCGTCAAGCTAGCTGTCGATGCGTTGAGTGATCGTAAGTTCGACATCGTCGTCAGCGGTATTAATTCCGGACCTAATCTGGGTACCGATGTCTTGTATTCGGGAACTGTTTCCGGCGCTATTGAAGGTGTGATCAATGGTTTGCCGGCGATCGCGGTTTCCGCAGCGTCAGCCGAAAAACCCAATTATTATGGGGCAGCTCTTTTTACTGTCAAATTGGTTAAGCTCGTACTCAGCAAGGGCTTACCCGAAGATACTTTGCTCAATGTCAATGTGCCGACCTTTTCCACCGATCAGTTCCCGGTTAAAGTAACCCGGCTGGGCAAGCGCCGTTATATTAACGTCTTCGATAAGCGCACGGACCCCAGAGGAAGGGAATACTACTGGATGGCCGGAGATCCGCATGATTCCTCGGAGGATGACGATGCGGACACCGAGGCTGTTCAGCAAGGCTATATTTCGGTGACCCCGTTACACTTGGATTTAACCAGTGATGCTCTGTTTAAGGATCTGCAATCGTGGTCTTTTGATGAGAAATAACCAACACCTCTCCCCTGACATAGTCTGATATAGGGGAGAGGTTAACGTGCAGTTGTTGCTGCTGTGGTCGATCTGTTTAGCGGTTTCCGGCATCGGGATCATGCTTTTGGGCATCTGGATGCTTAGCCTAAACCCCAGTGCAGCATTGCCGCACTGGGTTAAATTATTACTGGTGGTCATTGCCGCTTTGTTCATTGTGGTTTATGGTCTGTTGCTGTTTAAGTTGATATTTGTACTAACAGAAGTCGATAATGGTATAATGATTAAAGAGGGTGGTATAAGACTGTGAAACCGCTAAAAATAGCTGTTGTCAGAGGCGGCAGATCGGCTGAGCGGGATATTTCCTTGAAATCGGGAGCGCAGGTGGCTAGGGCTTTAAGGGAGCGCGGCCACACCGTCCAGGAAATGGATGTATCGCCTGCTTTGTTGTCCGACCTGATCTCCGGAGGTTTTGATATTGTCTTCTTGGCCTTGCACGGACGTTACGGCGAAGACGGGACCATCCAGGGGATGTTAGAGCTCTTCGATATACCTTACACCGGCTGCGGGGTGCTCGCTAGCGCGATTTGTATCGATAAAGCGATGACCAAGCGCATCTTAGCCAGCCATGATCTGCCGGTTTCTCCGGGCACGGTGATTACCCAGCGCAGCTACGCAGAAAATCCGGAGGCGGTGAGCAAAGAAATATTGGCCCAAGTCGCCTTACCGGTGATCGTTAAACCAAATCGTGAAGGGTCGACAGTCGGAATTACTCTGGTCGAAGATGAGGCCCAGTTGCCGACAGCTTTGCAAGAAGCTTTTGCGCACGATGAGATCGTTTTGGTAGAGAGGTATATCCGCGGCATCGAGTTGACCGTTCCGGTTCTGGGCAATGACCAACCTGAAGCTTTGCCGATCATCGAAATTATCCCCAAGAACCGCTACTATGATTTTGAATCCAAGTATGCACCTGGTGGGAGCGAGCATATTATTCCGGCGAGGATACCGGAGGCTGATGCACGCATTATCCAGGAGATGGCGGTAAAGGCTTATCAAGTCCTGCGCTGTCAAGTTTACAGCCGCGTTGATTTTATCTATGATCCGCTAACGCACAGCCCCTATATTCTCGAAAACAATACCCTGCCAGGGATGACGGAAACGTCTCTGCTTCCGGATGCGGCCAGATACATGGGGATTGAGTTTGGCGAGCTCCTCGAACGCATAATTTCTCTCTCACTTGAACATAGATAAGATGGGAGATTGAGGTAATGACGATTGTCGAGAGAATGAACAATCCCGCTCTAGAACCAATTCGATCGACCGCAGGTTGTTTAACCTGCTTTTTTTGTTATTTTCTGATTTTATCCCATTCCGTGCGAGTGCGAAGGATTTAATCGTGTGGATGCCGAACCGTAATAGTGAGGCGTCCAACAAAATAACTTCTTCAAAGGGGGAAGAAGCATATGATTCAGGTGGCCAAAGAAGACGTGTTAAAGGGGTTAAAAAAGTGTAAGCGCCTGGCCAAGCAAGCCCTCTTAGCCAGCAACCTCACTGATAACCCCTCGTACTGGAACAGTCAAGCAGAGTCCCGTCGTGAAACCTATGACTTCTTAATGAAGTCCATCGAGGAAAAAGGCCTCGAAGAAACCTACCTGATTGCCTCCGAGAATTACAGCAAATTAAATCGAATAGATCTGAGTTCCGATCCGGTTAAGGCCGGACAAAAGCAAGCTTATGAGATGTTCTTTACGATCATCGGTAAGGGCTATAGCACGGCGAAGGTCGAAGAGTATCAAAGTTCCCCCTCAATTGTAGTGGGCTAAAGCGAAAACTAGTTGATCGCGCGGTATAAACCAATTACTTTGCCGATCACTTTAACCTCATTTGAATAGATTGGTTGCATTTGCGAATTGGCGGGCTGCAGTTTTACTGTGGCCTGTTCTTTGTAGAAGCGTTTGACCGTAGCTTCTTCACCGAGTAAAGCGACGACAATATCCCCATTTTCGGCGGTGTTTTGCTGCCGGACGATCACATAATCCTCAGGGAGAATTCCTGCTTCAATCATGCTTTCCCCGGATACTTTCAACATAAAGTGATTGCCGGAACCCAAGAGGCTTTCGGCAAAGGGAATTACATCCATTAAATGCTCTTCGGCGAGGATCGGCAGACCGGCCGAAATGCGTCCTAATACGGGAAGTGATTTCACCCTCTGCTCCGATTCGAGCTCGGACGGAGAAGAGGTGGTCAGGACAATCGCGCGTGGCTTGGCCGGATCGCGTTTGAGAAAACCAAGTTGCTCGAGTTCACCTAGATAGCGATGGACGGTTGAGGGCGATTTTAGGCCGGTGGCTGCACAAATCTCACGCACACTGGGCGGGAAGCCGTGTTCTTTGGTGTAATGATGCAGATAATCCAGGATCTGCTGGTGCCTGGCTTTAAGCGTGGTATCCATGTCTATCAGCCCTCCAATACCATCTATTATACCATAGCTAACCTAGGTCAAAAGGATCTTTTTCCTCGATGACCTGGCGGAGTTTGACCCGGGAGACGTGAGTATAAATCTGGGTTGTCGAGATATCTGAGTGCCCTAAAAACTCTTGAATATAGCGGAGGTCGATCCCTGCTTCCAAGAGTAGCGTGGCGCAAGTGTGGCGCAGTTTATGGGGTGAAATCTCCGAGTCGAGACCAACCTCTTTGACGAGCCGTTTCACAATGTAATAAGCTGAGCTACGCGAAAGCCGGTTGCCATTACGGTCGGTAAAGAGATAGGGCGCCTCCGGGAATTCGCGCTCTTGTAAATAGGTGCGCAGATAACTCATAACCCGGTCCGGCAAAGGTACCAAGCGTTGTTTATTACCTTTACCATGCAAGACGCGGACGAAGTTTTCGCCAAAGCGCACATCGGAAACTCGTAAATTGATCAGCTCGCTGATGCGTAAACCACCGAATAAGAGCAAGGAGACCAAAGCCAAATTGCGGGCCGGTTGTTTGGACCGAGTATGAATATACTGGAGGAGTTGATCGACATCATCGCGGTCTAAATGCTTGCGCAAGGCGTCCTTGGGGTTGACCTTTGGTCGGCCGATTCGCTCCATCGGGTCAACCTCGATGAGATCGTCCCGCATAAGAAACGAAAAAAAAGCTTTGAGGGCCGATACTTTACGAGCCAAGGCATACTTGGAGTTATTGCGGACATCTTGGCAGTGGATGAGGAAAGCGCGAATTTGGTGATGGGTAATCTCGGAGACCAAAATATCCGGAAGGGAGTCGTCAAGCTCTTGTTGGGCGCGCAGCAACTCCGGTTTACGCGAGGTTAAGGTTAGAGTGTCATCGACACCGGCTAAAAACCGATAAAAGAGCATCAAATCCCGTTCATAATTTTCGATTGTACTCGGCGACTTGTCGGAACCTAGGCGCAAGTCATCGATAAAATTGCGCAGACACTCCCGGAAGGTAGGTTTGCTCGCGGTTCGCATTAGCTGACCTCTTTTCAACGCAATTTAGGTATCTTACTGTACAAAATATGTATTTTGTACAGTAACACCGATGAAAGAATTCGCCTCCGGCGGCGAATCTTCCTTCTTCTCCAGGAATAATTTGCTTAATGACAGGTGCTGCAGCTACCTCCGGAACAACCGCTACAGCCGCCACCACTCATGGTAGTTGTGACGCCGTCGGCGCCGACGCCTTTAAAACCAAAGGCTGACATTAGTTTTTTTACCTCGCTGCTTTGACATTTCGGACAGTCAGGCGTTGGTTCTGTTGCTTTTCTGAGCTGTTCAAATTTGTGCTGACAAGCTTGACACTGATATTCATAGATCGGCATTTTAGTCGCTCCTATCCAGTGTTTTTAGTTAATTACATTATAACATAAACTGCAAACAAAAACGCACCAACGCTGGCGCTGGTGCGTAAAAATGGTCTATTTAGGACCTAGTGAAAGATTAAGTGGTTCGGCATTTCAAAGACCATGCTGTCTTTAGCAGTAGTGTTAGTGAGCTCGCGCTTTTGAGCTGGGTAACGACCGATCTTGGGGTCTTTTGCCCCGGTTTCGACTAGATCATCGATATGCTGCTGGATCGCCGTGATCAGTCTGTTTTTAGCCTCCTCGGCGGACGAACCTTCGGAGTGGATCTCCAGCTCTAAACACCGCGCGGTAAATCTATGTGGGCCATGTTTCGTGACGACACCGGTTAACTGTTCGAGCATAACAAACCGCTCCCTATGGCCAGTTAGTTTTGTATACATTATACTATATATTTTTCGCTCTGTCTACAACGGC
>JAAYHC010000043.1 GCA_012735535.1 Bacillota bacterium | reverse complement strand
GTGTCGGAACCTAGTTATTAAACACAATCAAGAATAAAGGAAAAGAATGATTTCTCGTTAACATAATTATATCATCAACGAGCGACAGGAATGCTAAAAGCAAAATAAGGAGCGTTATTGTTATTTAATTACTTGACTTTACTAAGGTACTGACTGAGCTAGTGCAATAGTTGTACTTACAGAGTAATCCAAAATGGATACGTTACCGGTAATCGATGACCTGGTCAATGTATCTCCAGAATTTTCCGATTCCATGCAGCTAAAACTTCGCCCTAAATAATAATTGGGGAGGCAATTAACCATGAAAAAAGCAGGGCTATTTTTAATTATTGCTATTTTTATGTCCTCTTCCATAGTATTAGCGCGGGAGCCGGACATTAGAAACGTCAACTGGGGCATGAGTCGAGAAGAGGTTATCAAGCTAGAGGGACAGCCAATTTTATCTGACTTTGATGCATTATACTATGAAACATCCATTAACAGCTTGGATACTGTCCTAATCTATTTTTTCACAGATGACAAACTTACCCAAGCTGTCTATTATATAACTGAGACGCATACCAATCCGGACTTTTACCTTGATGATTATTATGAATTAAAACAATTACTTCAAAAAGAATATGGCAGAGGAACTGAAACAATAACTTGGAGCAATGATTTATTCAGAAATGATCCTGGAACCGCATTACTCTACGGCTATGTTGAATATAGCGCCGTGTGGGAAACCAACAGAACCCGGATAGTACAAGGACTTTATCGAGACAATTTCGAAGTGACACATATACTCGCCTATGTAAGCCTTGAATTTCAAGATAAACTAAAATAAGATGATGAACAAAGACTACCATGGCCCTGCTTAGTCCTCGGTGTGCATCATTTCTGCTGTGCGTAGCCAACCAGGAGAAGGCAAAAAAACTTAATGGAAGATGGAATAGATCGTGTTCAAGCGATAAAAGTCGTCTTGCAATCAAAAACAATCCTTGTATTCAGCCATCTTTTCGTTCCCAATCATAACCAATGGTATTATTATACGGATCCAACCGGTACTCGTCTGGATTAAGGTAATCGTAGGCCTTGGTTGGTATGTTTAAGATCACTGCCTCCTCCGCAGAGATGCACTTAAACCCATGGTATACTCGGGGTGGGATCTGAATCAAGAGCGGATTATGGATCCCCGCAAAGAACTCGTTAATTTCGCCGTGAGTCGGGGAATCTTCGCGCGGATCATACAAAACCACCTTGGCCATACCTTGAATAACTGCGAAGTTATCAAATTGCCGTTGGTGGTAATGCCAGGCTTTGACTACACCCGGGTAGGCCGTGGTGATATAGACTTGCCCAAAGCCACGAAAAAGCTCGTCATCTGAGCGCAAGATCTCCATCAGCCGACCGCGCTCATCAGGAATGACTTTCAACTTCTTTGTCACCACGCCGTCAATCACTCCGGCAGCTCACCTCTCAAAAAACTCGTAGACCAGATCTCGGACTAACTCACAGGCCTTATAGAGCGAGCCCATAGTCCCGGCATCAGTCCAAAAGCCCGGCAATATTTCGTATGTCAACAAGCCTTGCTGTATGTATAGATTGTTTACATCGGTAATCTCCAGTTCGCCCCGGGCCGAAGGCTCTAACCGACGAATAAACTCAAAGACTCGGCTATCATAAAGATAAATCCCGGTCACCGCATATTCGCTTGGCGGCTCAGCAGGCTTTTCCACGATGCCGGTGATCTTACCATCAACGAAGTGCGGTACCCCGAACCGTTCGGGATGGTCCACTTTGGCGAGAAAGAGCTTGGCTCCCACATTTGGTCCGGGAAAATCCTCAATGTATGGGCCCAAATCAGCTGAGAAAATATTATCCCCCAACACGACCAAGATCGGCTCACCGGCGGCAAAATCCTCGGCGAAGCTGAGCGCATGCGCAATTCCACCCGGCTGATCCTGAACCCGGTAGGTGAAATCAAGCCCCCACTGATTGCCGCTGCCCAATAATTCGGTCAGCGCGCCGAGGTGCTCCGTACCGGTGATAATGGCTACTTTGGTTATTCCGGCTTGTTTGATCTTGGCGATCGGATGGTAGATCATCGGGTAACGACCGACAGGCAACAAGTGCTTGTTGGTGACTTTGGTTAGGGGGTGTAAACGGGTACCGGTCCCCCCGGCGAGAATAACAGCTTTCATTTGAGTCTCCCTATGGCATTCTCTTATCAAGATATGCGGTAGACGGCGATCACTACCCTCTGTGGACAATAAATATTAACGTGGTCAAAATTTGGCCTTTTTTGGACACGTTCTTCTATACTTTATAAACAGCATAATAACCTGCATCAGTCTAGTACAGCATAGTTAGATCAATTAGCTGCTGATTAAGAAAAACGCGCTCCCTGCCCACCATCTCGGAAACTAGTATCCCTTCACGTTCAAGCGCAGTTAGGTACTTGGTTGCCGTATGCCGGGATATCCCTAACCCCTCCCGCATTTTTTGATTAGTGATGTAAAGGTCAAGAAAGAGGATAGCGGCGAGCTCGTCTGAAAAGATCTTTGGCAACCCAGCCTTGACCAGGCCGATTTGCCGCTCGATCTCAGTTTCGATCGCTTTCGCCAAACACAGACTTGATCGGGCCGTCACTTCAATGCCCGTTAGGAAAAAGAGATTCCATTTCTCCCAACTACTTTGGCAGCCAACTGTATACTCAAAGTCAAAGTATTCCTGCCAATGCGCCAAGAAATGACTGCTCATTAGCAGCGTAGGCCCAGGTATCAACTGCTTTTGAATCAGGTATAAATAGGCGATCAGGCGCCCGGTCCGCCGGGTACCATACTGAAACGGTTTGAGCCGCCGAAACATTTGGTGGATAACCCCCAGCTTAAGCAGGGGATCTACCCCATCGGAGTCATCGGCTATGTACCGCTCCAGGTCGGCCAGGCCTTCCCGCACCCGCGCAATTTTTAAGCGGGGAAAACGCCGGCCCCCTAGCGATTCGATCTGTACCTTCAGCTCCATAAACCAGTCAGTAGTTAAGGCTCTCCCATTGCCTAGTTCACTACACCCCTGCGCGAGCGCCGCATAATATGCCTTTACCTTTTGCGCATTGTGATTATCATCGCTCGGTTGAAACCAGGCTCTAAACAAATCCTCCGGACTGACGGCAATGCCCTTGAGTTTGCAGCTGTCGATCGCCTCCCTAAGCATCACCGCGCGAGTATAAAGCTCGCGATGTGGCATTGCCGAGACGTACCCATTTAGCTCACTAAGTGCTCTGCTAGCCTTGACCAGCTGCCGCATTACAGACTTGGTCTCCAGCTCTACCCCAGGCGGAATGGCGATTTTCGCATCTAAGTTTGGCCAAATGACTTCCATACGGCTTATTATACTGTAAAAAGCTACCAAAAAGAAGGAGGATGATAGCGTACTTTCATCGCGTATGTGAACCTGTCCAATTTTTGCGCTTTTTTGGCCACGTCCGCCTATACCCGCCGAACACTTGACTATAACCAAGCCGTCCGCTGTCTGCTCTGAAACAAAAAAACCGCTGACATCGCTGCCAGCAGTCCTACATCCTCCAACAATAATTATTTATAATTCCCGCTTAGTGCGCTCCCGGTGGAACATAAGCAATCCACTGCGCCAAGAACACCACTATCAGAATAACCAAAATAGCGATAATCTTGTTCTTCACAGACTTCTCCTCCCCTCTGTGAACCTACCCGATACTTCGCTTAGGCCGAACCGAATTCCTGCCGTATCCGTGTTTGGCCGATCCATCAGTTCCAGCTAATCTCCCCAACCTCTGGGAACGCGGCCAGCGCCTCCTCCACCGCCCGGGTAATCTCGGCCAACTCCGCTTGGCTCTTGGCCTCGCAGCGCAGCACCAAGACCGGCTGAGTATTGGAAGCACGCACGAGCCCCCAACCATTCGGGAAGAGCACCCGCGCGCCATCCACATCAATCACCTCATATTTCCCGGCGAAATGCTGCTTTACCGCCTCGACCACTTTAGCCTTCGACTCCTCCGGACAGTACACCCGCACCTCCGGTGTGCTGTAGTAGGTCGGCACATCATCGAGTAACTGCGAAAGCGGCCTATCCTGGGCAGCCACGATCCGCAGCAGCCGCGCCCCGGCATAGAGCGCATCATCAAAGCCGTAATACTCATCGGCAAAAAAGAGATGCCCGGACATCTCTCCGGTAAACGGCGCGCCCAATTCTTTTAGTTTGGCCTTAATATACGAGTGACCTGTCCGGTAAAAGAGCGGCTTGCCGCCGAGCTTCTTGATCTCATCGACCAAGGCGTTGGAGCATTTGACCTCGACAATCGCCTGCGCACCCGGGTATTTGGGCAGGATTTCCCGCCAATACAAGATCATCAACTGGTCTCCCCACAAGATCTTGCCTGCATCATCGACCACACCTAAGCGGTCCCCATCCCCGTCAAAGGCCAGCCCTAAATCGGCGCCGCTTTCTTTGACCGTCTTAATCAAATCAACCAAGTTCTCCGGCCGCACCGGATCCGGATGGTGGTTGGGGAAGTTCGGATCAGATTCACAGTAGAGCGGTATGACTTCGCAGCCCAAAGCCTCATACAAGTCCACCGCTAGGTCAGAGGGGGTGCCGTTGCCGCAGTCGACCACGATTTTCAGCGGCCGCTCCAGCTTGATCTTGCTTTGCACCATCTTGATATACTCCGGATTGGGCCTCACCTGTGTCACGTCCGGCAGACTTGCCGGTTCGTTCTCGAACTCATCCCGCAAGGCTTCCATCCGGCGACGCAGATCTTGCACCGCCTCACCGTAAATCGTGCCGAAACCGAGCGCAATCTTAAAACCATTATCTTGCGGCGGGTTGTGACTAGCGGTGACGATAATTCCCGGGTCAATACCGTAATGGATACGCGACCAGTAAAAGACCGGGGAAACTACTTGACCGAGATCGAGCACCCCGACTCCGGCCCGACGCAGACCGGTGATCAGATTGGCGGCGAGCTCGGGCGAGGAATGCCGATTATCCCGTCCCACGATCGCTCGGTCAAACCCCTGCTCTTTGACCATCCGGCCAAAGGCATAACCTAGAAGCCGGGCGAACTCCGGCGTTAGGTCCGTCCCGGCCTCTCCTCTGATATCGTATTCTTTGAACACATGTGGTTTTAACTCCAGGCTCAAGCCTCTTGCACCTCCGAAAGCATCCTCACGCGAACCATCTCTTGCAGCGATCTAGTTAAGATATACGCCAAGGTCGACTCCGCACCCTGGTTTTCGCTGATCCCTTCCGGATGCAGCCCATCCGCACACCCACCGGTTCGCGCATCATACATGGGCAGGCCGGCATCATTATGCCCGAAGAACCACCGCTCGGCGATATCGGCGATCTCCAGCCAACGGCGGTTGCGCGTAACATCATATGCCGAGATGGCCGCGAAAGTCATCGCCCAGGCCTCGATCGGCTGCTGGTCATAGTCGGCCTTCGTCCCATGTCGTGGGTACCATCCTCTATTCCCCACCGGGTGGAAAATCCCTCCTTGGATGGTCTTGCCTGCCAAGAAGTGCAGGCTTTCGGCGGCAATGCGCAGGTATTCCTTGCGGGCCGCCACGCCGTAAGCCTGGAACAACGCGGCCGGCAGCAAACCGCAGCTATAGGTGAGAATATCCTCATACCACAACCAGTCATTGGCGGCGACCCGCCGGTATTCGTTGACGATGCGATCCGCAGCCTGAACGAGGATGTTCGTATATTCATTCACCAAGTTATCGGAGAGGCTCTCCGGATAATCGGCCGTACCCAGACTGATGCTGTTGCGCAGCAGCGTAGCCAAGGCGATGACCACCATGGCCCACCCCCGCAAGGAGGTCATCCGTTCCCAATTCGGTAATGATTCTTGGAACATCCGGAAAGCCACCTTCGCCATCGGCAGGTTGCTCCAGGTGCGGATGGTCAAAGCGAGGGCCCAGAGGGCACGCCCCTGGCAGTCGTCGGAAACGGTCTCCGGCAACGGCCGCCGGTCATAGCTGAAGAAATTGTGGAAAGTGCCATCGGCTTGCCGGGCATAGTAGAGAAAGGCCAGGTAGTTCTCGGCCAGCCCCAAGGCCTGGCTGCGCAGCTCTTTGGGAGCCAAGGCCATCGCCAACAAGGCCCGCGCGTTGTCATCGGTCGTGTAGCCCAATTGCCGGTTTGGAACGGGCCCGCAAGCATGTTGAATCAATCCGGTGTCATCGGTTAACCGCATCAGATGAGTATACGAGAGCGGCGGAAACTTGGCCGCATCGGTACGGCTGAAATCCACCCCGGTAATCGCCTTCGGTTTTGCCTTCGCCACTTGGTAAGTCTTACTCACGCTTCTCACCACCTTGGCATAACTGAGCGAAACCGTCGACCATTGCATGCTTTTTCCTTTGACCAGCGCTTTGGCCGCCACTTGTCTGCGGTAATCTTTGTCGTTAATCAAGCGCGCCAAAGCTTTGCCAAATTGACTCGCATCATTAAAGGGCACCAAGACACCAGAACCGTCGCCGAGCATCTCCTCGGCATAGATAAAGGGCGTTGAAACAATCGGCTTGCCCAGGCCCAACGCAAACGAGAGCGTACCGCTGGAAATCTGTTCACGACCCGGATAGGGGGTGACGTAAATATCCGCGGCGGCAATATGCGCCATCAGCTCATCCTCATCTAAAAAGGCATCTATTAACTTGACATGGGAATGCAAGCCCATTAAATCGATGGTCTTTTGCAAACCCTCACGGTAGGCCTCGCCATGCAAACGTTTTTCATTCGGATGCGTCGCCCCGACGATATAATAGACGAAATCGGGACAAATGTTTTTGATTTCACCGACCGCGCGGATCGCCATCTCGAGGCCTTTACCGGGCCCGAGGAGCCCAAAACTCAGCAGCATCGTCCGGTCTTTGACCCCGAGCTGG
>JAAYHC010000042.1 GCA_012735535.1 Bacillota bacterium | reverse complement strand
TCTTTATTCGCTGCTATCATCGGCAAAAGTATATTTATCGAGCAGTTCTTTGATCTTTGCGGATTGGAGCGCCTCCGTTTCCGCAAAGGATTTAAACGCTTCTTTAATCTCCGCGATTGACGTGGAGTCGGCAAACCGTTGATAGTCGCGGACGGCCTCTTGCTTTTCCAACATGGTCTTGGTTAAGAAAAACCGCGTGTCCATATCCTAATCGCTCTGCCCCAGTTTATACACAAGGTCGGTCAGCGTTTTCTTTTCATCTTCATCAGCGACTTCCCAGAGCTCTTTGACCAGAGCTTCCTCGGGGGTGTCAGGATTGACGAAGTTGACCATCATATCGGCTAAATTGACCATCCCTTGTTTTTGTACTTCCGGCGATACCCCATGTTTCAGGCCGTCCTCAATCCGTTGTTTTAAGGTTTTTTTAAACGATGCCAAGAGATCGGACATTCTTTCACCTCCTTAACGGCTGTCTTCGCAACTAGTTTCACCGAACTGGAATAAATAATGCGAAAAAAAGTCCTGCATGATTTTGGTGGAGGGCGGGCAGATATAGATTAAAGGTTCCCAATTTGAGGGGGGTGTGTGATGGCCAGTCTGCGTGAACTTTCACAACGCGAGACACTATTTACCGGAGGACACCGCGCCTGTGCCGGGTGCGGGTTTCCAATTCTCATCCGCCTGGTGATGACGGTGTGTGAACCGCCTTTAGTAGTCGCTTGTGCAACCGGCTGTATGGAGGTTACCACGACCATCTACCCGGAAACGGCGTGGAAGTGTTCGTTTATTCATACCGCTTTTGCGAGTGCGGCCGCCACTTTGAGCGGGGTGGAGACGGCTTACCGCTCACTGGAGAGACAGAGGAAGCTGGGTCGTCGATTTACCTTTATCGCCTTTGGTGGTGATGGCGGGACCTATGATATCGGCCTACAATCGCTCTCGGGGGCGATGGAGCGGGGCCATCGAGTGTTATACATCTGTTATGATAATGGCGGCTATGCCAATACAGGTATTCAGCGTTCCAGTGCTACCCCACGCCGGGCGGCCACTACGACCACACCGGCCGGTCATCGCTTGGCGGGAAAGCCACAAGCTAGAAAGGATCTTACGGCAATTATGGCGGCACACAATCTGCCTTACGTGGCGCAGGCCGCAATTTCTCATCACAACGATCTGCTGGCTAAGGTGCAAAAAGCCTTGTCCAAAGAAGGGCCGACTTTTCTGAACGTCATGGCGCCGTGTCGGTTGATTTGGGCGACTCCCCCGGAAGAAACCATCGACGTGACCAGGCATGCGGTGGAATGTAACTTCTGGCCGCTCTACGAAGTGGATGAAGGGGTTTGGCGGTTAACTTATCGTCCCCGGGTGCCAAAATCTTTTCGCGAGTGGTTACAGAGACAAAATCGCTTTAAGCACTTGTTCAGGGGGGAAGATCCTGAAGCAATCCTGGCGGATCTGGAAGCAGAGGTACAGCGTAACTGGGACAGATTGCAGGCGCGCTGCGCGGAGTAGGTTCGGGGCAAAGCTAGGCTTTGCCCCGCAAATAGGCAGTCTATTTCGGTTTATAAGTGGCACACATAGTATCTTCTGATGTCCGGGCTTCTAGATCACCGATGGTGCCGATTTCAAATCCGATCTGGTCCACATTGTTTTTGACCATGATGGCATCGGCTTGACAGACGTTGCCCGAACCCCAGTAGTAACAGCTGTCGACGCTGCATTTGACGGCGGTTCGCTTTTGTCCGGTTTTTTTCGCCACATGAGACACCTCCATTACTAAGTCTGAAAGAAAAAGGGGCTGCGTATGCACGAGGCACAAAAAGGGATTATTAAATGGAACACAGAAATATGCAACGGAGGTGATCTGGATGAAAAGATGGCTCTTACCGGTCATTTTGGTCCTAGTGGCGATTGGTTATTGGTTTTTGTCCAGTCGCCCGGAGCCGGTTCAGGTGACCCTCTATTTCTCCGATCAAAACGCTGAATTCCTCCGCCCTGAGGTGCGGCAGGTTATGTTAGACAAAGGTCAGTCTCCGATCGTCGCGGCCATCGAAGAACTAATCCGCGGCCCGCAAGACCCAAGGCTTTCGCGTACGATTCCCGAAGGAACACGTTTATTGGGGATCGAGATTAAAGACGGGATTGCCTGGGTCAATTTTTCGCGCGAGATTCAGGTTAATCATTGGGGCGGTTCGGCAGGGGAGAGGTTGACAACCTTCTCGGTGGTTAATACCTTGACCGAGTTCAGCCAAATTCAAGCGGTGCAATTTCTGGTTGAGGGTGAGGTGCACGAGTCAATCTGGGGCCACGGCATTACCGATGAGCCGATCGGCAGGGCTCCGGAGCTGATCGCACCCTGACGAAAAGCAGCGTTATGGCAAAGCGTGAGTAAGAGCGAGCAGTCCGTCAAGGGCTGCTGTAATTTTGCGGCTGAAGAGACCAAAAAAGTCGTGAAATAATATACAAAAACTGCAGGAAAAGTTCTAGCTTAAGAGTAGGATAAATAATAGGGTAATAATAAAAGAAACAAGCGGCGAAGAAGAACGGCCGACAAAGTGACACCATCTGGAGGGGGTCAGCCGCAATGGCGCAAAAGCAAATTGTGATCTTAGGTGCAGGTTACGCCGGTATTCGGGCAGTGCAGGATTTGACCAAACTATTTCGGCGCAATCCCGAGTACCGCTTGATATTAATAAATAAACATAATTACCACCAATTTATTACAGAAATTCACAAGCCGGCAGCGGGGACGTGCCCGGCCGAATTTGCACGCATACCGATCTCCCACTTGATCGACGAAGACCGGGTCGAATTTATTAAGGCGACGGTTACCCAGATCAAGCCGGAGGAGAATTTGATCCTTTTCGAGGATGGCCGCACCCAAAGTTATGATTACCTGATCGTGGGTTTAGGTGCTGACCCCGAGTTTTACAACATCCCGGGTTTGGAGGGGCATCGACTTACCCTGCGAAGTGTCAATGCCGCGCGTTTGATTCGGGCCCATATCGAAAAGATGTTTGCTGAGGGTAAACAGGCGCCGCCGGAGGAGCGGCCGGCGTATTGGACCGTAATTATTGTCGGCGGGGGTATGACGGGCATCGAGTTTGCCGGTGAATTGGCGGAGATGAAGCCAAGGCTGGCCAAAGAGTATGATGTACCGCTCGAGAAAATCCGGATCATCAATATTGAGGCCTTGCCTAATATCCTAAGTGAAGCCGATCCGGAGTTGGTCGCTCATGCGCGTAAGGTGCTGGAAGAAAAGGGCGTAGAAATAATAACCGGGCGACCGGTAGCCAAGTTTGCGGACAATAAAATCTATTTGAAAGACGGAGAGATTATCCCGAGTATGACCGTTGTCTGGTCGGCCGGAATCAGGGGCAATCGGATTCTCGAGGAGTCGGCCCTGGAAACGGCCGGTCGGGGGCGGGTTGTAGTCGATCAGTATCTCCGCACCAAACAATATCCCAATGTTTTTGCCGCCGGTGATTGTGCGTACTGCATCAATCCGGAGACCGGAAAGCCGGCGGCGCCCAATGCGCATAACGCCATCGACATGGGTGTCGTGTGCGCCAAGAACATCTATAACCTCGAACATGGCAAGGAACTGGTGCCGTTTAAAGAGGTTTATCTGGGTTCGGCGACATCTTTGGGCGGCACCGCAGGCATTGCCGATATGGGTAAGCTCCGCTTTAAAGGCGTCCCGGCCACCGTATTTAAAGAGATGATTAATGTGAAATACGTCTTTTCCATTGGTGGAGTGCCTTTAGTGATGAGAAGGTTACTCGGACATTTGCGAAAATAAGCTGACCAAGTGCGGCCTTGATCTTCTTCGATCAACCCCGATCCCGGATCGGGGTTTTTTGTTGCTTACGCCAGCTGTAGCTCTCCCCGTACTATTTTTTGCGATAATAAAATATTTATTGCGATATCTAGTCAATTATCGTATACTATACTCAAATCTTGTTGCGAACATCACAGCAACTGCCGAGAATGGGGGAGTTTTGCTTGAATTATCAGGAGTTGGATTCACTTGATCGTCTTATTCTTAAGTATCTCCAAGAAGATGGGCGAACGCCCTTTACCACTATCGCGGCAGCTGCAGGAGTTGCCGAAGGGACGATTCGGAAGCGTTATGCTCGGCTGATTGAAAAGGGAATAGCTAAGGTAGTTGCGGTCTTGGATCCTGAGGGGTTGGGTTTGAGTACGAGAGCTATTGTTGGGATTCATGTCGAAGGTGAGCAAGGGGATGAGGTGGCCAGAGAGCTAGCCGGTTTGCCGGAGGTCCGTTATGTTGCGATTGCCGCCGGAGAACATGATCTGATCATCGAGGTTGTTGTGCCGTCCAATGAAGCGTTATACCGCTTTTTGACCAAACGGCTCAGAGAAATCAAAGGGGTCAAATCCAGCGACACTTCGATGATTATGAAGACAGCTAAAGAAGCTTATCTGTGGAATGCTGAGTAATTTAAGTAACTTCAGTAGTGAGTAGTGAGGAGGAGAGATTAAGTTGAAACGGTTGTTAGTGGCTTTGCTGATGATGGTTGTGATTGTGGGTGCAGCTTTGGGAGTACAGGCGAAAACGTATACGATCGGCATTACCCAGATCGTGGAACATCCAGCCTTAGATAATGCGGTTAATGGGTTTATGCAGGCACTTGCCGATGCCGGACTAGATGTCAGGTATGATCGGCAAAACGCGCAAGGTGACATGTCCACGGCTATGATGATCGCCCAGAAGTTTGCCAATTCTCGGGTTGATATGGTACTCGCCGTAGCTACTCCCACCGCGCAGGCTGCGGCAAATGTGATCAAAGATATCCCGATTCTCATCACTGCGGTTACCGATCCGGAGTCCGCGGGTCTGGTCAAGTCAAACTCTTTGTCCGGTACGAATGTCTGCGGTACTTCGGACATGAACCCGGTTGACCGGCAGTTGGCCTTGTTCAAACAGCTTGGTCGTCCGATCTCTCGAGTCGGCGTGCTATATAATGCCGGTGAGACCAACTCTGTAGTCCAAGTGGAGCTGGCCAAACAAGAGGCGAGAAAACTGGGTTTGACGTTGGTAGAGGCAGCAGTTAGTAATTCCAGCGAAGTTTATCAGGCTGCGCTTTCGCTGGTTGGCCGGGTCGACGGGATTTATGTGCCAACCGATAACACTGTGGTTTCTGCTTTTGAATCTGTGGCCAAAGTTGCGGCCGATTATGACCTGCCGCTCATTACCGGCGAAGATAACAGCGTCGAGCGGGGCGGCTTGGCAACGGTTGGTATTGACTACTATCGCCTGGGTTACCAAACCGGTGAAATTGCGATCCGGGTATTAAAAGGCGAGGTAAAGCCGGCAGAATTGCCAATTGAGTACCAACGGGATGTGCGACTGGTAGTTAACTTAAAAGCCGCTGCAGAACAGGGTGTTAAGCTGCCACAAGCCCTAATTGACCAAGCAGACTACGTAATCAAATAGAGTTTTGAGGTGAATGTTGATGTTGACCTTTCCGGTGGTAGCCGGTGTGTTGGAGCAAGGATTGGTCTACTCGTTGATGGCTCTGGGAGTATTCATCACCTTTCGGATTCTGGCTTTTCCGGATCTGTCGGTGGATGCAACTTTTCCATTAGGAGCAGCAGTATGTGCAAAAATGATCACTTCCGGTTATGATCCGTTTCTGGCTCTAATTGTTTCACTCGCGGCGGGTCTAATCGGCGGGCTATTGACCGGATTGCTCAACACCAAACTCAAGATCTCCAGTTTGCTGGCCGGTATTTTGACCATGACCGCTCTCTACTCCGTCAATCTGCGCATCATGGGAAGAGCGAATATTCCGTTGCTGAGGCAGCCGACCTTTATCACAATCTTAGAAGAAACGGGTCTGCCGCAGCAGTATGTACCACTACTCTTTTTCTTCAGTTTAGTGCTGATCGTAAAACTGGTATTAGACTGGTTTTTGCATACCGAGATAGGCTTCGCCCTACGGGCTACCGGTGATAACCCCCAGATGATCAGGAGTCTGGGGGTAAACACCGATGCGATGAAAGTGCTCGGGCTGGCCTTGGCCAATGGTTTGGTGGCACTTTCCGGCGGTTTGGTCGCGCAGTATCAGGGCTTTGCCGATGTCGGCATGGGTATCGGGACGATAGTCGCCGGGCTAGCCTCGGTGATTATCGGAGAGGTGTTATTGCATCCGCAGAGCGTGGTAATGCAAGTGCTGTCAGTCATCGTTGGATCGATGATCTACCGTCTGGCGATCTTTTTGGCCTTGCGCCTCGGCTTTGCGCCGACCGATTTGAAGTTGGTGACTGCGGTATTAGTCATTATTGCCCTGGCTGCGCCGAACCTGTCTCGGTCACGGCGTCAGTCGAAACTCTTAGCCAGATTGGGGAAAGGGGTGGTTAACGGTGTTAAGCCTGGCGGGAATTAGCAAGACCTTTAATCTTGATACACCATCGCCAAATCCTGCTTTACGCGGCATCGATCTGCACCTGGAGCCAGGCGAGTTTGTTACTATCATCGGTAGTAATGGCGCGGGCAAGTCAACTTTATTAAATGCCATTGCCGGAGTTTTTCCGATCGACAGCGGGCGTATTGTCGTCGATGGGCAGGACATTACGAACTGGCCGGAACATAAACGTGCGAGCCTGATCGGCCGGGTCTTTCAAGATCCGATGATGGGTACGGCTGCCTCGATGTCGATCGAGGAAAACTTGGCTATGGCCGCCAAACGTGGAGAACGTCGAGGTTTTGCGCGGGGAGTTAATGTTAACTCCAGAGCGCGATTTCGTGAAATGTTGGCTGATCTAGGACTGGGCTTGGAGAACCGCCTCTCCGACAAGGTGAAACTGCTCTCAGGTGGACAGCGGCAAAGCCTCACTCTGCTCATGGCGACCATTTCACGCCCTAAACTATTATTATTGGATGAACATACTGCAGCTCTGGATCCCAAGACTGCACAGCAAGTGGCCGAGTTGACCAATCAGATCGTCAAAAGCGCCGGCTTGACCGTGTTGATGGTTACGCACAATATGGAGCACGCCTTAAACACCGGGACGCGCACGGTGATGATGCATGAGGGCCAGATTATCTTTGATGTTAGTGGGGACAAACGAGCCAAAATGACGGTTGCCGATCTCTTGAACGAGTTTAGCCGCCTGCGCGGTGAGAGTTTGGCCGACGATAGATTGTTGCTCGGATAAGTCTTCGTTTAATTGCAGGATTTTGCCAATATATTCAATAATAAAAGATGTAACGATTGGGTTTACGGTTGGGGGGAGACGGTGCTTGAAAAAGATTCCGAAGCCGGCATTGGAACGGTTGTTTCTTTACTATCGTTTACTGCTGTCCGCCCATAACAACGGGGAGAAGATTATTTCTTCGGTGGAGATGGGCAAGCGCCTGGATTTGGATCCGGCACAGATTCGCAAGGACTTAACGTATTGCGGCGAGTTCGGCAAGCCGCGCATCGGTTATCGGGTCGAAGGCTTGATGAACGAGCTGCAGACGGTTTTAGGGCTTGGCGAACGGAAACAGGCTGTGCTGGTCGGTGTCGGCCGCTTGGGCATGGCTATTTATAGCTACTCCGGCTTTGCCAAGTTTGGGCTGGAGATTATCGGCCTCTTTGACAGCGATCCGACTAAGGTCGGGCTGAACTTGGGCGGTCAAACCATCATGAATATTGCCCAGTTAGGGGAGTTCATTCGTCAGAAGCGGGTTCCGCTGGGGATTATCACTGCCCCGGCCGCTTCGGCGCAACAGGTTGCCGATATTATGGTGGATGCCGGCATTTGCGCCATTTGGAACTTTGCCCCGGTGACCCTCAAAGTGCCGGAGAACATTTCAATTCGAAATGAGGACCTCGCCATCGGTTTGGCGACCCTTTCCTGGAATTTGATTAATTCCGGCTGTCCATATATCCAACCCACCGAAGATGAGCTAGACTAAGATTAGGGGCCAGGGTTGACCTGGCCCTATTGTTTTAATGTTTTGGTGATGCCAAGATCTTAGCTAAGATTTTTTGGCGTAGTTCGGCTATGGCTTTAAAGTCCATCGTCGGTATGTACAGCTTCTCCATGGCATCGTGTGTTTCTTTGGCTTTGCGAATATACGTAATTGCGACTCCGAGCAGTTCCCAGTAGTACTTCTGCACCGTGGCCAAGACTTCTCCGTCATCAGGAGCCTCATCTTTCGCCAACCCCGCATCGAGGTTGATCCAGAGATCCGATTTATGTCGTTTGTATGCATGTGGTTCTTCAGAGGTCGTGATCGCCACGCCGAGATCGGGAATGACTAAGTGTTCGACGCGGTCCGGATTGAGGGCGCAATGAAACATCTCGAGGTCAAAACCGCGCTGGATGGCTGCTTCAGCGACGAGATTGAGCAGCTTGGACCGACCTGTTCCCGGTAAGCCTTGCAAGACGATCTTGCACGGCATTGGATCGATGAGGGTTTCCAAGTAATTGATCATGCCGTCCGGTGTAATCGCGGAGGCGAATAAGCGCCGGATCCGGCCCTCAACCGAAGCCACCGGCCGATTGCCGAAGATTTCTTGAATCAGTTCGGCCGCTTGTTGGTTGATATAGCCGGAGGAGATGCGCTTGCCGATGGTGGCCTCCCAGTCTTGGTAAACCGATTCGGCCGCCGCAAGATAACGGTAGGCTCGTTGGAAGTATTCTGAGATCCGAGCGTTAAGGTGTAAGATTTCTGCGCGATTTTCGCGCAACTTCCGTTCATCCCAATAGTCCCCTAGGTGCAGAATTTCATCAACACAACCAGGGGCCTTGGGATCGACAATGTGCGGACTAGTACCATCTATTAATGCCACCCGCAGTTCGTGAAAGACAACGCCGTCCAAAGAGTCAATATCGGACGAGCAGTGGTGATACTCGACTTTATAACCGCGATCGAGCAGCTCTTGGGCGATGGTGCGCATGAAGGTGGATTTACCTACGCCGGGACCGCCTTTAATAACATAAATGTGCTCGGCATCATCGCCGATGATGTGGTCATAAAAGGAATAGAAGCCTTTGGAGGTATTCCCGCCGGGAAATACCCGTTTAATTTGTTGTATTTGTTTCATTGTGTACAGCATTCCCCAATCTGTTGCAGCTGCAAACTTAATTTGGCGCCTGCTTTATTTTATGAAGCGCAAGGGATGCTGTGCCGAGAAAACTGCCCGCGAGCATGAGTTGTTTTTTGGCTTGGGCTAGCTGCAACTGTTTGACAATGGCTTCAGGATCACGGGCCGCGAGTGCGTTACGCATGTCTTGGAGCCGCGCCGTGACGAGATCAAGCAACTGCAGCAGTTGGTCATGGTTCGCCAAGAGAATATCCTGCCACATCTTGGGGTTGCTCCCGGCGATCCGGGTAGTGTCGACGAGGCCCCGGCCGGCGAGTAGATAGCCGGTCGGCAAATCCTCGACTTGCTCGCCAACGGTGCTCATGAGGCAAGATGAGACCAACTGGGGGAGATGGCTTAAGACGGCGACGGTCCGGTCATGTTCGGCGGCGGACATTTGCACAGGCCGGGCTCGGATGGCGGTAATCACCTGAGCAAGTTTCTCAACGGCCGCCTGGTTGCGGTCATCGTCTTGAACTAGGACCCATGGTTTGCCTGCAAAAAGGTTAGGGTCGGACTTCTCCAAGCCGGAAGCTTCTTTACCGGCCATGGGATGACCGCCGATAAAGATCGTTCCTGCGGGCAAAACTGCAGCAGCCTCTGCGATGATCCGTTTTACACTACCGACGTCGGTGACGATCTGGTCCTTGACAAAGTAGGCGGCGTACTCGGCCAAACCGCTGCAGATAGCCTGTACCGGCAGGGCCCAGACAACCAGGTCTGCTTCCGGGATGGTCTCTGCTAGCCGGGTGGTAATGCGGTGTACATAGCCCTGCTTCTGGGCCAGCTTTAGCCGCTCACTGTCGAGGTCATAAGCGATAATCTCGCAGCCGGCGGTGTATTTGCTGAGGGCCCTGGCGAGCGAGCCACCGATTAGGCCGAGCCCGATGATCAAAAGCTTATTAAAGGGGATTGTGGTCTTCATCCTCAACCACCTCCAGACTACGGCCGACAGCTGTGGCTACCTGGGCGAGTTCTGTCATCAGTTGGGCGAATTGATCGCAGTTGAGTGATTGGCGCCCGTCACACCAGGCTTTGGGCGGATCATGGTGCACTTCGATCATTAAGAAATCTGCCCCCGCAGCAACTCCGGCTTTAGCCATTGTCGGCACCAACTCCGACATTCCGGTGGCGTGACTGGGATCGATCCCTACCGGCAAGTGACTCAACTTGTGCACGACCGGCACCGCGGAAAGATCAAGGGTATTGCGGGTATACGTTTCAAAAGAGCGAATGCCCCGTTCGACCAGGACGATCTGGGTATTGCCTTGGACAGCGATGTATTCGGCGGCGAGCAACCAATCTTCGATCGTACAATGCATTCCGCGCTTGAGCAAGATCGGTCGATCGGTTTGGCCGACTTCCTTGAGCAGTGAATAGTTTTGGGCATTCCGAGCGCCGATTTGCAACATATCGGCGTATTCCGCCACGAGTTCCACATCCCGGGGATCCATTACTTCGGTTACTACCGGCAAACCGACCGCTTGACCGGCGGCATGGAGCATTTGCAGTCCCTCGGCTCCGTGCCCTTGGAAGCTGTATGGCGAAGTGCGGGGCTTGTAACTGCCGCCGCGTAAGATATGAGCTCCGGCGGCTTTAACTGCTTGCGCAATTTGGACTAATGTCTGGTAGTCTTCGATTGCGCAGGGGCCGGCGGCGATGACGACATTGTTTCGGCCGATCGGCACCCCGCCGACTTTGACCACCGAGGTTTCCGGATGAAAGCTGCGACTGACCAGTTTGTACGGTTCGACGACATGGACGACCCGTTCGACCCCCGGCAATGAGAGTAACTGTTCAATGTCAACTTTGGATTTGTCTCCGCCGATGGCTCCGATGATCGTGCGTTCCACTCCTTGTGAGCAATGGATGCCAAACCCCATTTCTTCCAACCAGCGTTGAACTTGCAGAATATTTTCTTTGGTAGCACCGGAATTCATGATTACTACCATAGTCATCCCCTCCTTAAATTAAAAGACCGGCTTCATTGTAAGGGACGAAGCCGGTCCTTCGCGGTACCACCCTTGTTGGCTTTAAGCAGCCCACCTCATGCCGAGTACGTGTTCATACCCGTCTCCCGGTAACGGGGGAGGACCGTCAGCGCCTACTCGGTAACCTTTCGGGCTGCACTCGCGGGGGTATTTCACTACTACCTCCGGTACGACTCGCACCGACCGTCGTCTCTCTGGTCCATCCGATAATAGTTACTTATCCCGGTCATTGCTTTCGTAAAACAAGATTTTTTCCTATTTTAATACCGAATTCATCACAAGTCAAGCAAATTGTTTACGAATATTTCTTTTGAGTCAAGCGACAGTTATAAAAATATGAATAGGTCTGGTCGGTAGTGGAATACTATTTCTGTTTTTCGACCACAGGTGAGGAGGGATTTGATGAAGGTCTCGGTAGACCCCGAGCGCTGCATCAGTTGCGGCTTGTGTATTTCGCTTTGCCCGGACGTTTTTGACTGGAATGACGATGACAAGGCCTATGCAATTGTGGACGCGGTTCCGGCTGATCAGCAGGAATGCGCCCACGAGGCCGTAGAGAGTTGTCCTACGGAAGCAATCAGAGCAGAATAGGTTCGGTTACGCAGCTGAAACGGATTACGCGTTGGCCGGAGTGTACTTTTCTTCGGTTCGGTGATCTTCGCCGACCCGGCGTTTCTTTTCGAGATACCGCGCATACTTGGACATGGTGAAACAGACTACGAAATAGACCAGGGCGACAAAGGTGAAGATTTCGAATGATTTATACTCCCGATTGTTTACAATAGTTGCCCGCCTGGTTAACTCCATAACCCCGATGATATAAGCTAAGGAAGTATCTTTGAATAAGGAGATAAACTGGCCTACCAGCGGCGGAATCATTTTGGTTAATGCCTGCGGGAGGACGATATAACGCATGGTCTGCCAATAGGTCAAGCCGGAAGAGAGGGCTGCTTCCACTTGGCCGACGGGTATGGACTTGATACCTGAGCGAACAATTTCCGCAATGTAGGCACTGGTGAAAACGGTGAACGCAGCTACCGCGCTTGGGAAAGGTTGAATCGGATGACCAATCAGCACCGGGATTAAGAAGAAGATCCAGAAAATAACCATAATCAACGGGGTCCCGCGCACGATTTCAATGTATATGGTCGCCGGGATGCTGATTATCCGGTATTTTGACAGCCGGGCCATACCAAAAATAGTACCGAAGACGAAGCTCAGCGTGATTGAGATTGCGGCGAGCTGCAACGTGACTTTAAAACCTTCATAGAGGTAAGGAATGTTTCTGGTAATAACATCGATTGACACTGTATTTCGTCCTCCTTAAGCTACCACTGCGCGCTGTCCCTTGGAGGCCCAGCGTTCCACACGGCTCATCAAGAATGAAACGGTTAAGGTCAGCGAAATGTAGATCAGAGTTGCCGCGGTAAATGCTTCAAAACCTCTGAAGGTATAGGACTCAATAGCCTGCGCTTGGAAGGTAATTTCGGGAACGGCGATCGTCATGGCTAGGGATGAGTTCTTGATCAAATTCAAGTACTGGTTGCAAATCGGCGGAATGACGATCCGCACCGCCTGCGGCAAAATGATATACCACATGGTTTGAAATCCGCTTAAACCGGTGGAGAGGGCTGCTTCCCGTTGGCCTTTGTCGATGGCTTGGATACCCGCGCGTACAGCCTCGGCGATGAATGAGCTGGTATAAATGGAAAGTCCGATTACACTCGCAATAAATTCGTAATTGTGGCTCCATAACCAGAACCGGAGGGTCTCCGGCAACATCATTGGTAAGGCAAAATACCAAAAGAACATTTGGATAATCAGCGGCGTATTTACAAAAAACTCAACATAGGCTGAAGCAAACAAACGAACTAAGGCGTTTTTAGCCAGCCGCATGATGCCTAAGATAATGCCCAGGACCGTGCAGATGACTATTGAGATGCTCGATAGTTGGATGGTGATCTTTAATCCTGCGAGGAGCAGTTCGCGATATTCCCAGAGTACTGCCCAATTAAACTGATGATTCATTGACTCAACCTGCCTTAATAATACTGCGTCTGCTGCAAGAAGGGGCAGGGAAAGCTCCGCTGCCCCTATCTAATTTCGGAAAGCCAATCGTTTACGGCCAGACTTCGATCGCGCCGGTCATCGGGAGATAGTATCCACTGTTAGGTCCAAACCATTTATCATAGACCTTATGGTAGTCGCCGCTGATCCACATATCCATGATGGCGAAGTTGATCGCATCACGGAACTTGGAATCATTCTCCCGCACACCAATGCCGTACGGTTCGGGGGCGATTGATGGGCCGACGATCTCATAATCCGGGTTCGGTCCGGCAAAGCCGACAAGAATGCTCGCGTCAGTGGTCATCGCATGGGCGCGTCCCTGCTGCACCGCCAAGAAGGCCTGAGGATACTCTTGGAAGGTTAACACATTTGCTTTGGGCTGAGCTTTGCGGATATTGATTTCACTAGTTGACCCTTGCACGGTAGCGACGGTCTTGCCGACAAGGTCGTCAACGCTCTTGATGCCGCTGCCTTTTTTCACGAGCAGCCTCTGGTCGGCGAAGAAATAGGTGATGCTGAAGTCGATGGCTTCGTCCCGAGCTCTCTGGTGAGTCATCGTCGCGACCAGCATGTCAACTTGACCTTCTAGGAGCATGGGGATGCGGGTTTGCGAGGTAACCTGCTTCAGCTGGAGTTTGACTCCGAGTTTGTCGGCGATGTAACGGGCTACGTCGATGTCAAACCCAACCGGTTCGCCTTTTTCGTTAATAAAACCAAATGGTGGGGCATCGAACTTGACTCCGGCCACGAGCACGCCACGGGCCTTAACGACATCCAAAGTGGATTGGGCTGAGGCGGAAACGCCGAGGCTCAATGCCAAGACGAGCGCCAAGGTGAAAAGAACTACTTTCTGCTTGAACTTCATCTACTTTTCCCTCCTGTTTTCCTCTCTGCAGAACCTTTATGTTTTGGCCATCCACAAAGCTATAGAATTTGTCTGAGGAAGGCCTTGGTTCTTTCCTCAACCGGATTGACAAAGAAATGCTCCGGAGTACCGCGCTCGATGATTGAACCGCCATCCATGAACAGCACGCGATCGGCGACTTCCCGAGCAAAGCCCATCTCGTGGGTAACCACAACCATCGTCATGCCTTCGCGGGCCAAAGCCTTCATGACATCGAGAACCTCTTTGATCATTTCGGGATCCAACGCTGAGGTCGGCTCGTCAAAAAGCATAATTTTCGGGCGCATGGCCAAACCGCGGGCGATGGCTACCCGCTGCTGTTGTCCGCCCGAGAGTTGGGCCGGATAGGCCTCGGCTTTTTCTGGGATACCAACCTTCTTTAGCAACTCCAAGGCGATCGATTTGGCCTCCGTTTGTGGGATTTTACGAACTTTCATCGGAGCCAGCATAATGTTTTCGAGCACGGTCTTGTGCGGGTATAGATGGAAGTGTTGAAAAACCATACCGATCTCCGCCCGCACTGGGGTGATGTTGACCTTCGGATTGGAGATTTCATAGCCATCGACGACCAGACGCCCGCTTTGGATGGTCTCCAGGCGATTGATACAGCGAAGCATGGTGCTCTTGCCGGAACCGCTCGGGCCGATGATCACAACCACTTCGCCGGGATAGATATCTTCGTTGATATCTTTCAACACATGAAGCTTGCCAAACCATTTGTTGACTTGGCGAAAACTAATAATTGGTTCGCCATTGCGCTGTGGTTTGGCAGGTGCCGAATCAGCCTGAACAACTTCGAGGGACGGTCTCTCATCGCTCGGGGTGATGGGCTGGCGACAGTGAGGGCAAACAGAAATATAGCTTTGTTGGTGGCTGGTCATTGATAAGATTACTCCTTTCTCTAAACACCAACCGAGGGCTTTATTGGCTGAATAATCCCAATATTCATAATTACGTTATGGTTTTATTTATTTTCTGGAAGTACGGGCAAATTCCTTCCTAAATTCCAGGAGTATTGTGTATACATTTTTACACATATTAAAATTAACGCGCTTTACTCGGGGGTAGTATCGGTGACAGCCGTTGGGATTTGCGTGATTATTCTCAACTTTTTTGATACTGTCTTTACGACTGCGGGGCTTTCTCAAGGGGTAGTCGTCGAGTTAAATCCGCTGATCAGGGCATTGCACTCGGTTAGTCCGCTAGGCACATTCATCGCTAAAATAGTATTAATTCCGCTGGGTGTTATTTTTGTTCTGCGCAAAGGGGCGGGCAAACGCTGGGCTATGGTTGGCTTGATTATCTGCCTGCTCATCTACTTGTGGGCATTTGGCCTGCATTTTTTCTGGCTAAACCGCGTGCTGCTCTGCAGAGTACCTTGAGAAGCAGGATTTATCGTAACTAAGGCCGAATGCAAACTCATCCGACCATAAAGGTAGTTGAGTGATTATCGGTGCACTTCGGCAGAGACTTCAGCATCTACACGACATACTGGCGGCGTCGCTGCCTGCGGCTGCGCTGTTACATCAGCAGAGCCCGCTCCACCTCGGTGCAGGCGACCCGGTAAAAGTTCTGATCATTGCGATCCTCTCCCAGGCGACTTCGGATCACAACTGCCTACTTGCCTACAATTCTTTACGACAAACTTACCCGAGTTGGGAAGCGTTGGCTCTGGCCGATGAAGCACAGTTAGCGGCGACGATTCGGGCCGGCGGCTTGGCCAATAGTAAGGCCGCGCGCATTAAGCAAGTACTGGCCGCGCTCAAAGCCGAAAGGGGAGAATACGCCCTGGATTGGCTGGGTGAGCTGGAGCGGGCGGAGGCCTATGCGTGGCTGACCACCCTGCCGGGGGTGGGACTGAAAACGGCGGCTTGTGTTTGGGCCTTCGGGTTTAACAAGCCTGCTTTACCCGTTGATACCCATGTTTTCCGCGTCCTGAACCGATTAAAGATCGTTAATCAATCACAACCGGAAAAACTCCAAGTTGAACTGGAAACCCATACTCCGCCGGCGATCCAACGTGATCTGCATGTGTTGCTGATTCATTTCGGTCGTACGGTCTGCCGACCGCGGAACCCACTATGTGAGAAGTGTCCGTTGAGTGGAGAGTGCCCATTTTTCTTCGCGAAATCTTCATAATTGTATCCTATTCTTGTGAGAGGGAGGAAACGATGGGCTGTAAGATACTGGTCATTGATGATGAACCGAAAATCAGGGAAGTTGTCAAGGCCTATTTGGTCAAGGCCGGTTTCAAGGTGCTCACCACGGATAACGGACTGGAAGCCATTCGCTTGACCATTACCGAAGAACCGGATCTGATTATCCTGGATCTTATGCTCCCAGGACTTTCCGGCGAAGAAGTATGCCGACAAATTAGGGAGTTTAGTCAGGTCCCGGTGATCATGCTGACGGCCAAGTCTGCGGAAGGCGACCGGATTGCCGGGTTGGAACTGGGGGCAGATGATTATGTTTGCAAGCCGTTTAGCCCCCGGGAGTTGGTGGCGAGGGTCAAAGCGGTGCTGCGCAGAACGGCCCGGCTTGGATGTTCTGATGCGATTTTGCGATTCAACCGGTCGGACTTGGTTATCGACCTCAACGGGTATGAAGTGTTCAAGGCTGATCAGCCCGTAAGTTTGACGCCGACAGAGTTTAAACTGCTGACTTTACTTGCTCAATCCCCTGGCCAGGTCTTTACCCGCTCGCTGTTGACCGAACGTTTACAAGGTTTCGATTATGGAGGTTATGACCGGACCATTGATGTGCATATTAAGAACCTCCGCAAAAAGATCGAAACCGACAGTCAGAATCCTCAGTATATCCTGACCGTATATGGGGTTGGGTATAAATTTGGGGTTGAACCGGATGTTTAACCGATACCGGATCAGTTTACGGGTAAAAGTATTGTTGGTCGTCTTGGGGACCGCGCTCTTGACTTCCGGACTCTTCGCTGTCCGGATTAATACTCTTCTCAACCAACGCTTTGCTTCTTATCTCGATCAAACGATTGAGCAGCAAAACCTGAGGATCGTCGCAATAATTCAGGAATTATATGCAACTTATAATAGTTGGCCGGTGGTTGCCGAACATTTTGATACGGTGGCTCCGCTGGCCAATGTGGTTGTTCGGGTCAAGAACCTTAATAACCAGGTAGTGCTGGATACTACTACCGGCCGGATGCATACGTGGATGCTGCGCCGCGGCATGATGGGACGGGGGATGATGCGCCAAACGTGGAATCGTTCGTTCGCCGAATATGTTGCCGAGGGCAATCTCTTTACTTATCCCCTGATCGTAGAGGGGCGGCAGGTCGGCACCGCGGAGATAGCCGTACTCGGAGCACTTGGCCGGTGGCGCCAAGAAGACCTCGAATATCGCGAGACCATGCGGGAAGCGGTGCTCTATTCATCACTGGTCGCGGGAATGTTGGCACTGGTGCTTAGCTTGGCTTTTGCCCGCCGGATCTCCCAGCCGATTACCGAACTGACGCGAGTTGCCGAAAGGCTCAAAAGCGGAAACTTATCAGCTCGCGCTCGGGTCAAAGGGGCGGATGAGCTGGCTACCTTGGCTGCCAGCATCAATGCGATGGCCGAGCGCCTCGATCAGGCAGCGCGATTGCGCAAGAAGTTCACTGCCGATGTGGCTCATGAACTACGGACCCCGGTGACTACGCTGAAAAGCTATATCGAAGCTTTGCAAGACGGCGTATTAGAGCCTACCCCCGAGCGTTTTACCGAGTTGGCGGAGGAGATCGACCGGTTGTCGGAGCTGATTTCCGATTTACAGATGCTGACCGTGGTTGATAGTGAGCAACCGGTGCTCCAGCCCGCTGCCGTTGACCTAGCGGCGGAGACAAAGAATCTCTTGGCCAGGATGACTCCCATGTTTACCGAGAAAGGAGTCGCATTGAGCGTCACCGGGGCCACGAGCGGCTGGGTTTTTGGAGATCGGAAACTCCTGCTACGCGCCGTAACCAACCTGGTGAGCAATGCGCTGAAGTACACCGAAGCCGGCGGCACGGTCAAAGTGGATATCCAGGCTACAAGTAGTGAGCTGATCATCACTGTTTCCGACACCGGGCAGGGCATTCCCGAGGCTGATTTGCCGTATATTTTTGATCGTTTCTACCGGGCAGATCCTTCGCGGGCGCGCAGTACCGGGGGAAGCGGGATCGGTCTGGCTCTGGTTAAAGAAATTGTTGAGGCGCATCAGGGCAGCATTGGCGTTGAGAGCCAGGTTAACCAGGGCAGTACTTTTCGCCTTGTCCTGCCGCGTTATGTTTCATAAGATATTTACCGGAACTTCATCAGCTCTTCATAACCTCTGCCTATATTTATTTAAAGATAGACTTTTGCTAGGGAGGTAATGAAGATGAAAAAAGCAACCATTCTCATTTTGTCGGCGATCTTGGCTCTGATCGGTGTCTTGCCGGTTTGGGCCGCGGACAGCGGTTTGTCTGCACTTACGGAGGCGTACGTGCAAAGACTCGAAGCGGAAAAGAGATACCTTGACGCCTTGGCCGAGGCCGGCAAACTCACCCCAGAGCAGGCTGAGCGGCTCAAGCAGAATTTGGATAGTCGGATCGAATATCTTAAGTCTGACGATTTCGATCCGTCCAAAATTAGTCCCTGGGGCCAGCCGGGTTTCCGGCGCGGCGTCCGCTACTTCGGTAGACCAATGGGCCGTTTCGGCGGTAGGATGATGGGTAGCGGTTGGTGGTGTGGCGCTTGCCCCTGCTGGGGTGTGCGGTAATCAACATCCGAATTACACTTAATTATGCTTAGAACCACCCATTGGCGATTGACAATGGGTGGTTTGTATTGGTAGAGGAAAATAAAGAGGCCTGCCGAAACAGAATAAAGGTGTGCTTTAGCTAATTCTGACGATAGAGGTAGGACATGAACGCGACAATGACGATGCTCTTCAATTTTGTCGGCGGACTCGGCATGTTCCTCTACGGCATGGGGATCATGGGTGACGGTCTGCAAAAGGCTGCCGGGGATCGGATGCGCCGGCTGCTCGAGGTGTTAACGACCACACCGGTGCGCGGGGTGATTATCGGTGCGGTCGTGACTGCGATCATTCAAAGCAGCAGTGCTACCTCCGTAATGCTGGTTGGTTTTGTCAACGCCGGGTTGATGACTCTGCGCCAGGCTTTCGGCGTTATCATGGGTGCCAATATCGGTACTACCATAACGGCTCAGTTAATTGCTTTTAATATCACCGCGCTGGCCCTGCCGATGGTGGGTATTGGGTTTTTGATCAATCTGATCTGTAAGCGCAAGAGTCAGAAGTACGTCGGGCTGGTGATCCTGGGTCTCGGGCTTTTATTTATGGGCTTAGACGCGATGAGCTCTGCGATGAAGCCCTTGCGCGACAATGAAGCTTTTGTCCATTTGATGGCGGCTTTTGGTCGGTATCCGGTTTTAGGTGTTTTAATTGGCGTGGTGATGACCTGCATCATCCAGAGCAGTAGTGCCACGATTGCGATTCTGATGGCCGTAGCGAGCCAAGGTTTGATCACCTTCGATGCCGCCTTGCCGATTCTTTTCGGCGACAATATCGGCACCTGTATTACCGCCGCCTTGGCTAGTATTGGAACGAGCCGGGCGGCAAAACGAACGGCCCTGGCTCATGGCCTCTTTAATATCTTCGGGGCAATTATCTTTATTCTTTTCTTACCTCAGTTTAAAGCCTTCGTTCTGGCGATTTCCGGCAATGCGGATATCCATCGCTTGATCGCAAACGCTCATACATCTTTTAATATTTTGAACACCGTAATCTGGGTCTTTTTAGTTGATGTAATGGTCAAAATCGTGATGACGATTCTGCCGGGTGAGAAGGACGAAATCTCCGGTCCTCGTTTCTTGGACCGGCACCTCTTCAATACTCCCGCAGTGGCCTTGGGCCAAGTCACCAAGGAACTGGTCCAGATGGGTAATTTAACCATCGACATGCTCGATCGGGCCAAAGCGGCGGTGATTCAGAAAGACATGAAAGCAGCGGCCCGTGTCTTTGAGATTGAGAAAGTGGTCAACCACTTTCAGAAGGAAATTACCGAGTATCTCGCGGATCTTTCCCAAAAATCTTTGTCCGAAGAGCAATCCGATCGGCTGATCAATTTGATGCATGTGGTCAACGACATTGAACGGGTCGGCGATCATCTCGAAAACGTCGCCGAACTGGCCGAGTTTCGGGAGGATTCGCGGATTGAGTTTTCCGAGCTGGCCTACCAGGAGCTGAATGCGATTTTTGCTCAGGTCAGGGAGACTTATGCTGGGACTTTGCGAGCATTGGAAACCGATGATTATACCCTGGCCCGGCAAGTTTTACGCTTGGAGAACCAGACCGACCAGATGGAGCGTGAACTGCGCAATAACCACATCTTCCGTTTGAACGAGGGGTCATGCATCCCCAAGGCGGGGATCATTTATCTTGACATTCTCAGCAATTTAGAGCGTGTTTCCGATCATGCAGCCAATATCGCGCAGGCTGTTCTCGACCGTGAGGGCGAAATTGTCCTCATCTAAGTTTAGAAAGGAGCATTATGGGTGGCGAAGAAGCAAGCTA
Organism: Bacillota bacterium; assembly: GCA_012735535.1. Lineage (GTDB taxonomy): Bacteria > Bacillota > UBA5301 > UBA5301 > UBA5301 > JAAYHC01. Next base: position 13,942 of record JAAYHC010000042.1, on the reverse strand, counting down.
AGGGGAATAAAGCTCGCCAGATGCGCAACAACCAAATAATTATCATTATTGTAGCAATCGCAATGGTAATCAGTATGGGCGCCGTCTTTTCCGGTTTAGGCGGCAGACCGGCCGGCCCTTCTGGCGGTACTTCGGTTACCGACCTGGTAAATCTGGGGAATTGGGCGTATGATGAAGGCAAATTTGCCGATGCCATTAAATATTATGAAAAGGCGCTAGAAGCCAACCCCAATCTGGTCGGCGTCTGGACCGATTTGGGTACATCTTATTGGTACCTCCAGCCGCCGCTGCCGACAAAAGCGATCGAATGTTATGACCGTGCGATCGAGCTGGAGCCAACATTTATCAATGCCTATTACAATAAAGGGATCGTGTTGTTGTACGGGTTGAATAAACCGGCCGAGGCAATTGAGGTGTGGCAAAAAGTGTTAGATTTGAATCCGCCGCAAGCCTACAGCGACCAAATCAACAACACCTTGATTCCCGAAGCCAGGGCGCGGTTGCAATAACAATCGAGGGGAGTAAAACGGGGGAGTATTCATGCTTGGCACCATCATTAATGTCTGCTTAATTTTAGCCGGCAGTTTTGCCGGCCTTTTGCTTAGGGGTAAATTGCCTGACCGGTTTATTAACCGCGTGATGGAAGCGGTTGCGCTAATCATTATTCTTTTGGGCTTGGAAATGGCGATGACCGAAACCAACCTGCTCTTGGTCTTAACCAGCTTGGTTGTGGGCGGACTCATCGGTGAATATTTCGAGATCGAAGACCGCTTGCAAAACTGGAGTCAACGGGTCGAGCGGCGCTTTACTTCCGGCGGCGCCGATGGTTTCTCGCGCGGTTTCGTCACTGCCAGTCTGCTTTTTGCGGTCGGACCAATGGCGATCATGGGTGCATTTGATGCCGGGTTGCGTGCGGACTACACAATTTTAATCAACAAAGGGATCATCGACGGGGTGACGTCAACGGTTTTGGCCGCCAGCTTGGGCTGGGGGGTGGCTTTTTCCGGCCTGACGATCCTGATTTATCAGAGCGGATTGACTCTACTTGCCTTTTACCTCAAAAATTTGTTAAGCGAGCCGGCGGTGGCGGCGATGACCGCGACCGGAGGGTTGATGATTATCGGTCTGGGCTTGGGGATGCTGGATATAAAACGCCTCAAGATCGCCAATTTCCTCCCGGCTATCTTTATTGCTGTTTTGTTGGCACTTTTTTGGGCCTAATCTTAGGAAGAGCGGCATAGTCCGCTTCTTACCACGTATTGTCAGAATATTCCGTTAAGTGGAAAACGCGAAGGTTTTAACATTTGTCCTAGGGGAAAAGGTGAAAAAAAGCAGGAAAAGTTGCTCCAAGGGTGAACTAAAAGGAATAAGTGTTGTTATGCCTGGGTGGGTCATGGCAATACCAAAAAGGGGGGAATCAAGAAGGGAAGCGTATTCACAACATTTCAACGGCTGTAATGTAACCTTTATTATGAAAGGAGTTGGCGATTAGTGAGTCGTGAATTGTTCCGCGAGGTTAGCCGTAGAGACTTCTTGAAAATCTGCGGCGGGGTAGCAGCGGCTCTTGGCCTCTCAGAAATGTCTGCTTCGGAAGTGGCTGAGGTTTTGGCTGCTAGTGCAAAGAAACCACCTGTTGTCTGGCTTGAGTTTGGTTCATGTTCCGGTTGTAGTACATCTTTCTTAAATGCTGATTCGCCGAATGCGGTTGACGTCATCCTCAACCATCTTTCAGTTCGGTATATCGAAGTAATTATGGCCGCACAAGGTGCGCAGACCGAAGAGGTATTGCATGAGACAATCGAGAAAGAGGCCGGTAACTACATTGCTGTGATCGAAGGAGCCGTTCCGACCCTAGACGGTTATGGCATGATTGCTGATCGTAACTTCTATGACGTGTTGAAAGAGGTTGCGGCTAAGGCAAAAGCGGTGATCGCTCTTGGCTCCTGTGCCGCCTACGGTGGCATTCCCGCTGCCAAACCTAATCCAGGCCAGGTTAAACCGGTTAGCGAAATTATCGGAAAAGAGAAAGTTATCAACATCCCTGGTTGTGCAGCTAACCCGAGTTGGCTGATTTCAACTGTTGTTCACGTCTTGATGTTTGGTATGCCTGAACTTGACAGCTTTGGGCGTCCGAAGTTCATTTATGGCCAGTGCATCCATGACAATTGCGAACGTCGTGCCTCGTTTGACGAAGGGATGTACGTTGAAAAATATGGCGATACCGAAGTCGGTCGCGATTACTGTTTGGTCAAGGTAGGGTGCAAAGGCCCGAACACCCACTCTAACTGCCCGCAGATCCGCTGGAATGGTAGTAAAAGCTGGTGTGTTGCTGTCGGTGCCGGTTGCATCGGTTGTGTCGAACCGAGCTTCCCAGATGCCTTCATGCCGTTCCACGATCGCTTGCCAGATCTGGCGCTACCTGGTTGGGCCGGTATACGTGCCGATGCCGATCTGATCGGTACCGTGCTTGGAGCCGCTACGGCCATTGGTATCGGCGTACACGCTGTAGGCGCTGCCGCCAAAGGCAAGCTGGGTAAGCGTGCGGCCCATGAGGAACAGGCGAAAACTGAGGCTTAAGGGCGAAAGGAGGAAGCAGAGTAGATGAGTCAGATTATTACTGTCGACCCGGTAAACCGTATTGAGGGTCACTTAAAAATTCAAGTTGAAGTCGAAAACAATAAAGTCGTTAATGCTTGGACTATGGGTACTCTCTACCGTGGTCTGGAGCAAATCTTGCGGGGTCGCAAGGCCGAGGATGCCGTTTTGATCTCCCAGCGTGCGTGTGGTGTTTGTCCGATTCCGTACGCAACGGCGGGTTCAAAAGCCATCGAAATGGCTTACGGAATTGACATCCCAGAAAATGCCCGGATCCTCCGCAACATTATCAATGGCTTCCAATTTCTTGGATCCCATATCTTGCACTTTTATCACTTGGTCGCACTCGACTATGTTGATCCGACCGCTGTTGCCCAATACACCGGAAACGATCCTGAGTTGCTCGACTTGAAGAGCCTGATCCAGTCGGGTGATACCGCTCCGTTCACACCGCGGTGGGATCATGACTTCCGTTTGCCGACCGACATCAACATCGTGGCAACCAAACACTACATCGAAGCTGTCCGCATGTACCAGCGGGTCGGCGAAGCCATTGCTCTGCTCGGCGGAAAATTCCCGCATGTCGTCGGTATCGTTGCCGGTGGTATGACCCCGAAGGTCACTCCGACCTTGGTCACCGAGTTAATCGGTTATGCTAAAGAACTCAAAGACTTCATCGATACCAAATATGTCCCGGATGTTTTGGCTGTTGCTCCGTACTACATTGACTACGGTAACATCGGTGTTGGCCCGGGTAACTTCCTGGCTTACGGTGCGTTCGAAGGCGCCGATCGCGACCCGTACAACGGCCTCCTGCCGCGTGGCGTGATCATGGACGGCGACATCAATAATGTCCAGGAATTCGATCAATCCCGGATTGTTGAGCATGTAGCTTATTCGTATTATCAAGATGGTAATCCGAGACATCCCGGCGACGGAGTCACCGAGCCGAAGTTCACCGGTGTACCGAGCGATCCGCGCCGCGGCGAAAAATACTCCTGGCTCAAGGCTCCGCGCTACAACACCAAAGCGATGGAGGTTGGTCCACTAGCCCGGATGTTGGTCCGTCAAGATCCGAACCTACTCGATCTGGCAGCCAAGCTGAAGATCGGCCCGTCGGTTCTGGCGAGAATTGCTGCCCGCGCGCTGGAAGCTCAGTTAATTGCCAACAATATACTGAACTGGATCACCGAGCTGAAACCGGATGGCAAGGTGCCATGTGCTCAGTACAAACCGGGCAGCGGCCGTGGCTATGGTCTGGACGAGGCTCCGCGCGGGGCGATCGGCCACTGGCTCGAGGCAGAAGGCGGTCGTATCACCAATTACCAGATGATTATCCCGACCGGTTGGAACGCCAGCCCGCGTGACATCACCGGGCAGCCTGGTCCGTACGAGATCGCGATGATCGGCACGGAGATCAAGGACCTCTCGAGACCGATCGAGTTGACCCGGATTATTCGTTCCTATGACCCATGTATAGCCTGTGCTGTACACGTAGTCGATTTGGAGAAAGAACGAATTGCCGCTAAATTCACTATTGGTTGCTAGACCAGGAGAAGGAGGTTAAATTAATGGCTGAAAAAGCTGTGGTGCAAAGAAAGCCTGATCAGCCCCTTGCGATTAGGATAATGCACTGGATTCACGCCTTGTGTATGGTCCTTTTGGCCTGGTCAGGAATGTATATCCACTATCCTGGTGACCTCTGGTTTCCGGGGGCGATGAATGGCGCCAGATACGTCCATTTCTTAGCAATGTATGTGGTGACGATGAACTTGATCGTCAAAGTTTACCACGCCCTGGTAACAGGCTATTACAAACAGATCTGGTTCTATCTGCGCCATACCAAAGACCTGGTTCCATTGGTCAAGTATTACCTGTGGTTCAGCGATGTTGAGCCGAAAGACGGGCACCTTAATCCTGGTCAGCGTCTAACCTACAGCATGTGGTTATTCCTCATGATCTTCGAAGCGATTACTGGTTATGCGCTCTATATGCTCCCCGGGTTTGAGTGGGCGAGATTTGGCGCATCACTCTACTGGGTGCGGGTAGGGCACTTCCTTGGTTGTTGGCTCTTCATCATCACGACCGGTATCCACGTCTACTTGAGCTTCTATCATGGCTTAGACCTGATGCGGGGCATGATTACCGGTTATGAACAACCTATCCGGAAAAAAGCCTAACGAAGGTGCAAAGGAGAAGGTCCCGATCCTCATCGTGGGGATCGGGAACCTTCTCCTTAAAGACGACGGGTTTGGTATTCACGCGGTTCGCCGCATCTACGAACTCGGCGTGCCCGAGGGCGTAGAGGTGATGGATGGAGGTACATCCGGTCTGGACCTCTTGACCCCGTTTAGCCGTGCGAAGAAGGTTATCGTTATTGATGCGGTTAAAGGGGGAGGCGAACCCGCCACCGTATACCGGTTTTCCACTGATGATGTTGTTTTCGAACGGATGCCAGTAACATCTATGCACCAGCTTAATTTGCATGAGGTCATTGCGCTGGCCAGGCAGACGGGTAATATGCCGGATGAGATGATCGTCTATGGTATTGAACCTAAAGCGATCGAGCTGGACCTGGAGTTAAGCCCGGAGCTCGCGGCCAAATTGGACAAGGTCTGTGAACTTGTTATTCAAGAAGCAAAACAATCCATTGAGAATGGGTAAATTTACTGACGGTGTGATAAATTATGGTTATCACCCGTCTATTTTTGTCATTTTGGGGAGGAGTACATGCACGAATTATCCATTGCGCTGTCGCTGCTCGACCTCATTACCGAGGAATGTCAAAAGCATGGTGTAGAGCGCTTGAAAAAAATCAAAGTCGTCGCCGGCGAGCTGGCCGGGGTAGTTCCGGAGGCGCTCAAGTTTAGCTTTGAAGTGGTTAGTGAAGGAACGGTAGCTGAAGGAGCCGAGTTGGAGGTCGAGGTCCGTCCCTTGCAGGCGGTTTGCCAGGATTGCGGTGCGGAGTTTATAATAGAAAACATGAAGTTTCGTTGTCCACAATGTCGATCACGGGACCTGAAACGCTCGGCGGGAGATGAGCTGTTTATCGATTATCTCGAAACAGCGGATTAGGGTAAGTGGAGGTATAGTGATGGAAATTGAAGTCAGAAAAAATGTCTTAGGCAAAAACGACCGTTTGGCGGCGGGCTTGCGGCAAATCTTTGCCGACAAAGGCATCTTTGTCATCAACCTCATCAGCTCTCCCGGGGCCGGAAAAACTACCCTACTGGAGGCTACCTGTACACGGTTGAAGGACGAGCTCAGATTGGCGGTGATCGAGGGAGATATCACGACAACCCGCGATGCCGACCGAATTGCCCGGCATGGGGTTCCGGTCTATCAAATTGAAACCCATGGCGCCTGCCACTTGGATGCCAAGATGTTGGAGGAGGCGCTGAGCCGTTTCAATTTGGACGAGCTAGATCTGCTGATTATTGAGAACGTGGGCAACTTGGTCTGTCCGGCTACCTTCGATTTAGGCGAGGATGCCAAAATCGTCGTGCTCAGCATTCCCGAAGGAGACGACAAACCGGCGAAATATCCTGGCATCTTTCAGCGAGCCAAGGTTTGCTTGTTAAACAAGATCGATCTTTTAGAGGTCAGCGGTTTTAACAAAGAGAGCGCTCTGGGAGACCTACGGGAGATCAATCCTGAGGTGATCGTCTTCGAAACTTCCGCAACTAGAGGCGATGGTATGGATGTCTGGTGTAATTGGCTGAAAGAGCAGGTAGCCGCGAAACAAAGGTAACTACTGGAGGATCGATGATGGAAGCGGCAATACTCCGGATTAATGGGGTGGTCCAAGGTGTTGGGTTCCGCCCCTTTGTTTACCGCTTAGCCCACGAATTTGGGTTAGCCGGTCGAGTCTACAACAGCTCTCAAGGTGTCGTGATCGAAGTTGAAGGGCAGCGCTCGACAATTTTGGCTTTTACGGAAAGAATTCCGGTCGCCAAACCTCCCCTGGCTGAGATCAGAGAGTTGTCGGTGGAGTGGGTCGACCCCAAGGGTTATGTGGATTTTGCCATTGATCATAGCCAGGGAGCGCAGGAGACGACCGTGCTCGTAACTCCGGATGTGGGTACCTGTGCGGACTGCACTAGAGAGCTTTTTTCGCCCGCTGACCGCCGCTGGGGCTATCCATTCATTAATTGCACCAACTGTGGCCCTCGGTTCACCATCGTCAAAAATCTGCCTTATGATCGGCCGTTTACGACGATGGCCCCGTTTGTGATGTGTCCGGAATGTCAAGCCGAGTATGATGATCCGACCAATCGCCGTTTTCATGCTCAGCCGAATGCCTGCCCCAAATGCGGCCCGGTTATTTGGCTGGATCATGGACCCGAGCCGCCGGAGCAGCTCCCATCTAGCGCTGAGGTCTTACGTGAGGCCCGGAGCCGTTTGCGCGCCGGGCAAATCCTGGCCGTCAAAGGACTCGGCGGATTTCACTTGGTCTGCGATGCCTACAATGAAGAGGCCGTGGCGAAGTTGCGTCAGCGCAAGAGCCGTCCGGCCAAGCCATTCGCCGTGATGGTACCCGATTTAGAGGTTGTTCGCAAGTTGTGTCTGATTGAGCCGGAGGAGGTTGAGGAACTCACCTCTTGGCGTAAGCCAATTTTATTGCTGACGAAAAATCCGGCCGCCACTAACTTAGCGCCCTCCGTAGCTCCAGGCCTGGATCGTTTGGGGGTAATGCTCGCCTATACACCGCTACACATGTTGTTGTTTGCGGATGGGCTGGAATGCTTGGTGGCTACGAGTGCAAATTTTTCCGATCACCCGTTGGTCATGGATAACCGAGAGGCTTTGGAAAAACTACGGCCGATTGTGGATACATTTCTCTTTCATAACCGGGAAATATTTAACCGTTGTGATGATTCCGTCCTGGCCATGACAGCCGGGACGGTCAGGCCGATCAGACGGGCCAGGGGCTATGCTCCAGGACCGATCGACTTTCAATTAAGCGCCGGACATACGCTCGCCTTTGGCGGCGATGAGAAGAATACCTTTTGTCTGACCAAGGACCGGCGCTATTTCCTGAGCCAGCATATTGGCGAGATCAACAACCTCGAATCAATCAGTTATCTGGAAAAGGGGATTAGTCGCTACGAACATTACTTCCAGACCAGACCGGAGCTGGTGGTCCACGATTTGCACCCCGAGTATCGCAGCACCAAAACCGCACTAAAATGGGCCAAGAGCAGAGATCTTCCGACGCTTGCCGTACAGCATCACCAAGCGCATCTGGCCGCTTGCCTGCTCGAGCACAATTGGACCGGTCCGGTGTTGGGGCTAATCTGTGACGGGACCGGGTATGGTAGTGACGGCAAATTGTGGGGGTTTGAACTTTTCAAAGGACAACTACCCTACTTTGAGCGAATTGGTCGGTTGGCGTATACCGCCTTGCCCGGGGGAGAAGTGGCGATTAGGGAACCATGGCGGATGACCTATAGTCATTTGTACACGTATCTAGGCCTTGAAGCAGCCGATAGGTTTGCCGCAGATTGCGGCCTATCCGGTCAGGGGAGGGTGGTCAGCCGCCAGCTCGAACTGGGGTTAAACTCTCCACCAACCTCAAGTGCCGGCCGGTTGTTTGATGCGGTCTCCGCTTTGCTGGGAATCACGCGCCGCAGCACCTATGAAGGCCAGCCGGCCATTGAATTGGAAGTTGCCGCCATTCACTCACCTTTAGCAGGTAACTGGGAAACTAGACTGGAATTTGAGATTAGGCCAGATCAGCACGGATTGTTGATTGATCCGACTCCCCTCTGGGCTGACCTGTGGCAACGTTGGCAACGCAAAGAAGACCCTGGTGAGTTGGCCGCCCGTTTTCACCATACCATGGCTGCCGTGATGATCGAAATGCTTTGCCGGGCGGCGGAAGCCGAGGGGATTACTACGGTAGCTCTTTCCGGCGGGGTTTTTCAGAACCGATATTTAACTGCACATTTGCTGGATGCTTTGGGCTCCCAAGGGTTCACCGTTTTATTCCCGCGTGTGTTACCGGTTAATGACGGAGGGATTTCGGCCGGCCAAGCCATACTTGGCCATACAGTTTTTAAAGGAGGAGTGCTTGATGTGCCTGGCAGTGCCAGCTAAGGTTACGGAAATTAACGGTTTCCTGGCCAAAGTCGAGATTTACGGCAACACTCGTGAAGTGGGGATTCGCCTGGTTCCCGATGTTCAGGTTGGTGACTGGGTGTTAATCCATGCCGGCTTTGCGCTGGAAAAGATCGATGAGGAGCGGGCGCGCGAGACCCTGAAGATCCTCGAAGAGATGGCCGAACTGGTTGAGCGTGAGGAGGCTGGTGCATGAGCGAATTTATGGCCAACATTAATGAACGTTTCCGCGATCCAAGCCTCGCCAAGCAACTGCTCGAACGAATCAAGCGTGCTGTTCAAACTCTTCAGCGTCCCATTAACCTTATGGAGGTCTGCGGCACCCATACTGTCAGCATCTCGCGAAACGGTATTCGCCAGATTCTCCCGGAGGGACTGAAATTATTATCCGGTCCCGGTTGTCCGGTTTGTGTAACCGCGCAGAGGGATATCGACATCATTATCGAAGTAGTAAATAACGAACAGGTAATTCTTACCACTTATGGAGATATGATGAAAGTTCCGGGGACGGTTGCGAACCTTCAAGAGGCCAAAGCACTCGGACGGGCAGTCCAAGTTGTCTATTCCCCCTTGGATGCGCTGAAAGTTGCTACGGAGAACCCGGATAAGCTCGTGATTTTCTACTCCGTCGGCTTTGAAACGACCGCTCCGATGGCGGCAGCCACTTTGGAGCTGGCGGCCGCCCAGGGTGTAAGAAACTTTAAAATTTATTCGGTCCATAAGCTGGTTCCGCCGGCGTTGGAAGGCTTGCTAAGTGCAGACGAAGTTAAGATCGACGGCTTCATTTTGCCCGGCCACGTCAGCACCGTGGTCGGCGGAGAGGCCTACCGACCGGTGCCCGAAAAATATGGGGTTCCGGCGGTGATTGCCGGTTTTGAACCCTTGGACATTCTACTAGGTATTGAGCGATTGGTTACCCAACTGGTCGAGGGTCGAGCGACAGTTGAAAACGCGTACTCCCGGGCGGGCAATTGGGAGGGCAATCAAGTGGCTAAGCAGGTTTTGGCCGAGTTTTTCCAGCCGGTGGATGCCGAATGGCGCGGGATTGGGGTTATTCCGGGCAGCGGTCTTGAGTTGGCCGACGCCTATGCGGCGTTCAACGCCCGCAATACCGAGGCCATTGCTGAGGCTGAGCAAAGGCTGGTCGGGCTCAAATCCGAGATCAAAGGTTGTCGGTGCGGAGATGTACTCAAAGGGGTCATCCTGCCATATGAATGCCCCTTGTTCGGTAAGGCCTGTACTCCCAGCCGTGCTATCGGTCCGTGCATGGTCTCGAGTGAAGGCTCATGCGCGGCTTACTACAAATATGAACGACATCGACAGCTGGTTTGAGGTGAAGATATGCTAAACGAGCGCATTTTGTTGAGCCACGGGGCCGGCGGCGGTGCCAGCCAACGCTTGCTGGATGAACTATTCTTTCACATCTTGGGGAATGAGTATTTGTTGCAGAAAAATGATGCCGTTGTTTTGCCGAGTGTGCAAGGAAGAATTGCTTTAAGTACCGACTCTTTTGTTGTGCAACCGCTCTTTTTTCGCGGCGGTAATATCGGTAAACTGGCTGTTTGCGGCACAGTGAACGATCTGGCCGTGCAAGGGGCCACTCCCTTATATCTGACTTTAGGTTTGATTATCGAAGAAGGCTTTCTCATGGCGGATTTGCTGAAAATTGTTGAAAGCATCGCTGAAACCTGTGCTGCCGCCGGGGTGAAGATTGTCGCCGGCGACACCAAAGTGGTGAATAAAGGACAGGCCGATGGCCTTTACATTAATACCACCGGTATTGGGGTGGTGCCCGAAGGACGTAATATCAGCGGTTCTTTGGCTATGCCGGGAGATGTGGTGATTATCAACGGTACCATCGGCGAACATGGGATGGCCATCATGTCCGAACGCTCCGGGATTAGCTGGGAAACGGATCTAATGAGCGATTGTGCCCCACTTAACGGGCTGATCGAACGGATCCTTACGGCCACTGAAGAAGTGCATGTGATGCGCGATCCAACGCGGGGTGGAGTTGCCACCACGCTCAATGAAATAGCTGCGCAGTCCGGGGTCGGTATCCGGCTCAACGAGACCGACTTGCCGATTACCGACGGAGTGCGCGGGGCCTGCGAGATGCTGGGATTTGACCCTTTATATGTGGCTAACGAGGGGAAGGTATTAGTAATTGTTCCACAAAGCCAAGCAGAGAAAGTCCTCTCCGCGATGCATGATCACCCGCTAGGTCGGCAAGCTGTGATTATTGGAGAAGTGATCGCTGATCATCCTGGCTTGGTCACACTGCGCACCGGCTTCGGGGGAGAGCGGATCTTGGATATGCTGGAGGGTGAGTTGTTACCCCGCATTTGCTGACAGGCTGGATGCTGGGAGGGTAGGTTATGCGGTTGCTACTTGCGGATGATAGTCTAACAATCCTGGAGGTTGTCGGCTCGTTCCTCAGGCAACAAGGATTCGATGTTATCACCGCCTCAGATGGAGTTGAAGCTGCCATTAAGGCTTCAACCCTCAAACCCGATCTGATACTCTTGGATGTAATTATGCCGAAAATGAACGGGTATCAGGTCTGTCGGCTCTTAAAAAACCAACCCGCTACAGCGCATATCCCAATAATTATCCTTACCTCCAAAGATCAACCCCGGGAAAAGTTCTGGGGCTACCAAACGGGGGCCGATGAGTATGTAACCAAAGGATTTGATCAGACCCCCTTACTGGAAGCGGTAAGACGGCATCTGCCTAATGGGGACGAAGTTGCAGCGACCGCCGACTGTCACGAGAATTTGGTCGAGGATGAGTTCGATATCTTGGCGCGTTCCAATGATCTTTTGGATGCCAAGCTCTTTGAAGCGACTATCATCAACGAGATCGGCAAGCTGGCCAGTAGTCTGCGGACGCTGGAGGAGACCGCATCCGCTTTATTTGCCTTGTTGGCCAACCTCACCGGGTATGAAGCCGGCTTGCTCGCCTTTTCCTACGGTGAACAGGGTGTGATCTTGAGTAAGGTTTACCCGGGCGTGGGCAAGGACTATTTGGACCAGTTCCGCCATTATCTCGAAGCGCGGCTGAAAAAGGAACATCCAGAGAGTATTCCGCCGGGCGGATTCACTTTAGAAATACTTGACCGAGTTAAAACCGGAATTGTGCCGGAGATCGGGGAAAAGATCTTTGACCCGGGGCGGGTTGAGGCCGTGTTCTTGCGTTCGAAAGGCAAAGTCATCGGAATGCTCGCCATTGCCGTCGAACGTATTACCCCGGCCAAGTCGGACCGCGAGATTATGGAGTTATTTGCCAACCATGGTACGATGGTCTTAGAAAATGCCTGGTTATATGAACAGGTGCGCCGCTTATCAATTATGGACAGTTTGACGAAGGTCTACAACCGCCGTTATATCGAAGAGCGGATTCGTGAGGAGATTAATCTCAGCCAACGGCATAAGACCAACCTCTCATTAATTATATTGGATGTCGATTTTTTCAAGAAGATTAACGACACCTATGGCCATCAGGCCGGCGATGATGTTCTCAAACATTTGATGGTGGTATGCCGGGGCGTGACTCGTGCGACGGATATTCTCGGTCGCTATGGGGGAGAGGAGTTTATCGTCGTCTTACCGGAAACAAATATGCAAGGGGCCCAAATAGTAGCGGAGAGGCTGCGCGCGGCGGTAGCCAATAACCCCTTCCCCACTTGCGCCGGCCGAATTCCGGTGACTATCAGCTTGGGTTTGGCTAGTATTCCTAGTCGATTTATCGACTCGGCCGAGAGCTTCATTAAAGCAGCCGACCTCGCCTTGTACCGAGCCAAACGGACGGGGCGCAATCGGGTCTGTTGCTACGATCCCTGTACAGATGGCTATGTAGTCAATAATGAGTAGGAGGCGGCAGATGAAAGAATTATTAGCCGGAAAAACAATTTTGATCATGGGAGTGGCGAATCAGCGCAGTATTGCTTGGGGGATAGCCCGTTCTTTGCACAATGCCGGGGCACGCCTGGTCTTTACCTATCAGGGTGAGCGCCTTAAAGAGAATGTAGCTAAACTGGTTGCTACCCTGGAGGGACAGGAAAGTCTGTTGGTCCCTTGTGATGTGAGCAGTGACGAAGAGATCGCCGCTGCTTTTGCCCAGATCAAGGCGGAGATCGGTGTTTTGCACGGTGTGGCCCACTGTATAGCATATGCCCGCAGTGAGGATTTGGAGGGCCAGTTTGTCAACACCTCACGCTCAGGCTATGCTTTGGCTCAGGATATTAGCGCGTACTCCTTGGTTGCGGTTGCACGCGAGGCGCGCGAATTGATGACCGAGGGTGGCAGCATTGTGACCCTCACCTATTTAGGCGGTGAACGAGTGGTCAAAAACTATAACGTCATGGGTGTGGCCAAGGCCGCCCTCGATGCTGCCGTCAAATATTTGGCAGCCGATCTTGGGCCGGATGGGATTCGGGTCAATGCTATCTCGGCTGGGCCGATTCGGACGCTGGCTGCCAAGGGGATTAGTGACTTTAACCAGATCTTAAAAATAATCGAGGAAAAGGCTCCGCTTCGCCGGACCGTGACCCAGGAAGAAGTCGGTGATACGGCGCTGTTTTTGTTTAGCAACCTGTCACGCGGGGTTACCGGCGAAATCATTCATGTTGATGCAGGTTTCAATATTCTCGGCATGTAAGTGCTATCAGTTTGTGGACGGCATAGGATTTCTTAGGGGAGGATTCCGATGCCGTCCTGGTTTCGCTGGCACCATTGGCTGTTCTTGTTGGCTCTGATTGCCGTTTGCGCCTGGGGATCCGGTCCGTTGGCGCGGCAGGAGATCCACGTTGATCTGACCATTCCTGGTCGCCGCTTTCCCGACTCCGGACGGGTATATGGCCGGGTCTGCTCTGTCTTTGGCGACCCGGTGGCCGGAGCCTCGGTTACGCTGGCCCAACAGCACACGGTAACGGATGAGGCCGGCGCTTTTTTCTTTGATCGCATTCCGCTAGGCAACCGGTTGATTCGGCTTGATGCCGATGGTTATCAGCTCATGTCGCGCTGGGTGAAGATCGATGCCGCCGATAATCTCCTCGAGTTTAAATATGAATCCGGTTTATTTCCCGCCACTTTTGCGGTTGATTTTCACCTCTATTACACGCCGGCAAGTTTGGAGCAAGGGCGGTGTTTTGGAGAGCTTGCGCTGGCCAACGGCAGCAGCCAGAACTATTATCTCCTCGGTTTGGTCATCTACAGTCCTTTTGGTG
>JAAYHC010000041.1 GCA_012735535.1 Bacillota bacterium | reverse complement strand
CCTGGAAGGTCGAGGTTTCTGCCAGTGTCGGCCTGAACCTGGCCAAGCAGGAACCCCACTGGAAGGTTGGTCTGGGCGCGATAACCTATGACCTCTCCGGCGGGGCGGCGAGAAGCCGTGAACTGGCCCAGGCCGAACGAGACCTGGAACTGGCCCGTCGCCGCCTATCGGAAGCGGAGCACCGGGTCGCCCAGGACTACCAGGTAGCTTTAACGAGTCTCGCGGTTGAGCACGCGCTGCTCGAATTGGCGGTGGGGGAATTTGACGCCGCCGGCGCGGACTATGAATTGGCCGAACGCCAATATGCGGCCGGCATCATCACCGCTCGGGATTTGACTAAAGCCAAACTCGGTTATGAAGAGGCCAAGCTGGCCTTAGCCGAGGCTTGGTTAGAATATGAGGTCCAAAAGTACAAAGTCTTAGCTATGCAGGGAGAAAAACCGCTGCTGGCATTGGTTGAAGGAGAGAGCATCAATGAAAGGTAAGCGCACGTGGCTGCTCGTCATAGTAATTCTAGTTGCTGTCGCCGGATACTTTGGCTATCAATACCGGCAAGGGCGAAGCGCGGAGGCCGAGAGCAAAGCGGCGCCGGTGCGGACGGTAACTGTCGCACGGACAACCATCGAACAACGGGTCAGCGCCTCGGGTCCGGTCGTCGCGCTTAACGATGCTCAGCTGTACTTTGGCCGGGCGGGCCGGATCAAGCGTCTGCACGTCTCCGAGGGGCAAAGAATTCCCGCCGGAACGCTGATTGCCGAGTTGGAGGCAGATGAGGAGGAACTCGATCTGCTCACCGCCAGACGCCAATATGAGACCGCCTTACTTGAAGCGGGGCCGACCATCATCAAAGAGCGAGAGATGGCGCTGCGGATCGTCGAGGAACGCTTGGAACGCACCCGGCTTACCGCTCCCTTCTCCGGGGTGGTGGTTGAGCTCACCGCCGGGGTTGGCGAGTGGATCACGACAAATAATTATCTGGTTACCTTAATCGATGATAGTAAGCTGTTCATCGATGCAACCATCGATGAGATCGATATTGCGCGGGTCAAGCCCGGTCAGGAGGCGGTGATCAACCTCGTCGCGTTGCCCGGTAAAAGAATCCGCGGCCAGGTGGTTGAGGTGGGCAAATTGCCGCGTTCCCAGAGCGATCTGGTGCTTTTCCCGGTCAAAATCGAGATCCTTAATCCGAGCGATGATATCTTGCTCGGCCTTTCCGCTGAAGTCAACATCATCACCGACCGCCGGACCAACGTTTTGGTGGTCCCTGTCGAAGCGGTCCTGGATTATCAGGGCAAACAGCTGGTCAGCAAGGTCGGTCCGGACGGCCAAACGACGGTGGTTGAGGTTACCACCGGCCTCTCCGACGGCAGGGTGATCGAGATCACCGCCGGGCTGGCCGAGGGAGATGTGATTTTGGCCAGCAACTACGAGCTCTACCGCAGCCTCAACGGTCCGGCTCAGCATGGCCCGAATATGCGGGTGAATATTCCCGGCATGAGGGTGGGGAGGTAACTCGGAGTGACCGCGGCCGTAATTGAGGGAAGAGGCGTTGTCAAAACCTACCGGATGGGCGATTCGCTTGTGGAAGCCCTGCGGGGGGTAGATCTCACCGTGTACCAGGGGGAATATGTAGCGATCATGGGTCCCTCCGGTTCCGGGAAATCGACTTTGATGCATATTATCGGTTGCCTGGACCGACCGACCGGGGGCGTCCTGCGGATCGAAGGGGTCGATACGCGGAGCCTCCGCGATAATGCCTTGGCCCAGCTGCGCAACCGGGCTATTGGTTTTGTTTTTCAGGATTTTAACCTCCTGCCGCGCTTAACGATCGAAGAAAATGTGGAGATCCCGCTTGTTTATGCCGGAATACCGGCCCGGCGTCGCAAACAGCTGGCCAGAGAGATGTTGGAGAAGGTCGGTCTGGCTGAGCGGTTAGGTCACAAGCCTACCGAGTTATCGGGGGGCCAGCGTCAGCGCGTGGCCATCGCCCGTGCGCTCGTCAATAATCCGGCGATTATCCTTGCCGATGAGCCGACGGGTAATCTGGACTCCAAGACCGGCGCGGAGATCAGGGCGATCTTTACCGAGCTAAACCAGGCCGGGAACACGATCGTGCTGGTCACCCATGAGCGAGAGGTGGCCTTGGATGCCCAGCGGATCATTCACTTGCGTGATGGATTAGTCTCTGAGGTGGAGGTGATTCGGGATGACTTGGCTCGAGGTCTATAAGACCGCGCTGCGCAGCTTGACCGGGAACAAATTGCGGACCTTCTTGTCCTTGTTAGGCATCGTCATCGGGATCGGCTCGGTCATTGTGATGGTCTCGATCGGTCTCGGCGCGCAAAAGCAAGTCGCCGACGATATTGCCGCCCTCGGATCGAATTTGATTACGATTTCCCCCGCTCCGAGCAGGGGTTTTGGTGGTCGGATCAGCCAGGATGTCTGGGATATTTTTTCAACCAGGCTCCAAGCAGACTTGGAAGATCTGCCGGGGGTCGCCCATGTCTCGCCGCTGGTAACCTCGAACGCTCTGCTGAGTTACCAAGGGGTCAACCTGCGTGCTTCAGTCTATGGGGTTAGCCCGGGCTATGAGTTCGTAACCGATTACCACCCCCAAGCCGGTCGCTTTATCGCCCGGCCGGATATTGAGTTTCGCAGTGAAGTGGTGGTTCTCGGCAGTGACGTGGCCGCAGATCTGTTCGGGCCGGGGATCGACCCGATCGGCAAGACGATCAAAGCCGTCATCGGCCGCCGGACGATTAACTTGACGGTCATCGGCTTGATGGAAAGTAAAGGACAGGTTTCTTTCAGCAACTTTGACGATCGGATTTATCTGCCCTACAGTACTCTTCTCCGGCGAGTATTAGGGCGCGATTACGTCAATCAATACGTCTTATCGGCCGAGAGCCCGAGCCTGGTGAGTAGCGTCGCCGACCAGGTGGAGTTCTTGTTGATGAAGCGCTTAGGTGAACGTGATAAATTCCGGGTCACCACGCAAGAATCGCTTCTGTCGACGGTAACCAATACGGTGCAGATCTTTACCAATGTCCTCGGGGCGATCGCCGGGATTTCTCTCCTCGTCGGCGGGATTGGCATCATGAATATTATGCTCGTCTCGGTCACCGAACGGACGCGCGAGATTGGCACCCGCAAAGCTTTAGGCGCGCGTAACCGGGACATTTTGTCTCAGTTTCTGGCCGAGTCGATTCTGCTTAGCCTCGCCGGAGGAGTGATCGGCTTAGGCCTTGGGTGGGGGGGTGGCTATTTCCTCGCCAATTTGGCGAAGTGGCCGTTTGTCTTCTCCTGGGGCTCGGTCTTTTTAGCCATCGGCTTCTCCAGCTTTGTCGGGCTTTGTTTCGGCATTTTCCCAGCTATGCGGGCTGCCAAACTGCAGCCGGTGGTGGCGCTGCGCCATCAATAACTTATTGGAATGAAATCTCATAAATAAAGGAATACCATGGGCTCCGTTAGAATAACCCTACCGAGTACTTATTTTTCGGTTAGGAGGTTGTTCAGTATGCCGTTTATCATCATTGTCGG
>JAAYHC010000040.1 GCA_012735535.1 Bacillota bacterium | reverse complement strand
CAGCCCCAACAAGATCCGCAATGGGACAATGATCTTGATCTCTCGTTGTAAAGTTCGCGCAAGAGAATTGTGACGGTTAAGATTCTGATCAATCATTTTTGAACTCACATTCTGATAATAAATCTATAAAACTGATTACAAAAACATAATGATTACTATTATTCAAATGCATAATAATTACGCACCGGATTAAAACATTCCTGCGCCAATTCCGTACAAGCCGCCTAGCACGATTAAAAGCAGCGGGCTAACCCGTGTCAGCAGAACCAGAGCGACGGTCAATAAACAAACCAAGAGATCGGACAGGGATAAAATGGAATCCGGCATCAACAAAAATCCGGCGGCTGCGATCAGAGCGACGACCGCCGGACGCAAGCCTCGAAAAATTCCGCTAACGAACGGATGCTCACGTCGTCCCATTAGGGCCTTGGCTACGGTCAGGGCAAGGATAACCGAAGGTAATACTACCCCGGAGGTAGCTACCACCGCACCCCAGAGCCCCAAAATCCGGTAGCCGACAAAAGTTGCGGCGTTGATGGCAATTGGTCCCGGGGTCATCTGCGAGATAGCCACAATATCCGTGAATTCCCCGAGGGTGAGCCAGCCTTTGCTAAGAATCTCCGTTTTAATCAGGGGGATCATCGCGTATCCTCCCCCAAAAGCAAACAAACCGATCTTAACAAAAGACCAAAACAACTGCAAGGTTAGCATCCCTATTCACCCCCAGTCAGTCCGTGCTCGGCATGATCGGTCGACGGCCGACCTTTCCAAGCCAGCCCGACAAGTGCAGCGCTGATCAGAGCATAAATCGGGTTAACGCCGGCAAAGGTCACGGCAACGAAGACGGAAAAGCTGAGCAGCCAACCACGCCATGAGCGCCAGACCTGACCGCCGACCCTGAGTGCGGCGGCAACGATCAGGCCGACCACTACCGGACGGACACCCGCAAAAAAAGCTACGACCAACGGCAGGGTTTGCAAAAAGCTGTAGGCCTGGGCTATCACCACGATCACGATGACTGAAGGCAAGACGACCCCCAGACCGGCGACAACCAACCCAGGCCAGCCTGCTAAATTGTACCCAATTGTTAGGGCCAGATTAACAGCTACCGTTCCCGGAAGTACTTGCACCACGCAGAGATTATCAATGAACTGATCTTTGGTCAACCACTTTTTCCGCTGGACCAACTCCCGCTCGATCAAAGGGATCATCGCCCAGCCGCCGCCAAAAACAAAAAACCCTAACTGCAAAAAGACCATGAACAACCGGCTCAATAATCGTTCAGATGTGACCATCGCCCGCCTCCCGCGGTATAATTCACCTTCGGCCAGGCAATACCCTGTTCGCAAATTTGACTGCCAACCTCTTATTACCATTCCAGTAACCGTTTCTCGCCTTGAAGTCCGCGGATTCCGCTAACCTCCTGCGTAACCTCGAGTACTCCCAGGTATTTTTGGTTCTCATCCCGGACGGCAAAGTAACGGATATAAACAAAGCTTTCGCCAAGGGTCAGCCAAAACTCGGCCGTATCTTTCCGACCGGCGCGAAATTCCTCAATGATCTTGGTCACCACATGAACGCTTTCGGGCGGATGGCAGAGCTCTACTTTGCGCCCGATCACGGCTTTGGTGCGCGTAAAGATCCGATCCTTGGGCTTGGAAAAATAGCGAACCACATTATCTTGATCGACAAAGGTGATATCCACCGGCAGATTATTCAAGATCAATTCGATCTCCCGCGGACTGAGCGAGCCGGTCTCAAAGTTGATGGTTCCTTCGGGGGCCGGACTCTGTGGCGCTGCGGAGGCACCCTGTGCCGTTTTGGGCTCCCAACCTTGCTGCGGCTTGATAAGGGTGTAGCCGATTTCATCGCTTTCGTCTCTGATTGCCTGCCAATCGGCTTCCGTGAGTGTATCGGCGCTAAACTTATACAAGATCTTGTTCTCCCGGTAGATCATATCCATAATTGAATCGACAAGCGGCTCGGCAACTTCATCAATAAATTTGCCGACCTGCTCCTGGGTTAATTCGCCCCTATTATCGGCCAAAAAATCAGCCACCTGTTTTAACTGGTCGCGGATATCATCATGGATTGACCACATCACCGATGGTGGTCCGCTTAGGCCATACTTTTCCAAATAGGGAAAGAGCAAGTTTTCTTCCCGGCTGTAATGCTTCTCTAACTCCGACAAAGCCGTGTGCTTCTCTCGCCACAGCGCAAGCAGTTCAGTTAGCTCCGTATGGCTTGCCGCTGCTTTCAGCCGGGCAAATAGGGGTCTGATTTCAGCCTCAATCAGCTTCTGGATCGCATCATTTTCCGCACGAAATGTGTGCAAAGGATGTCCGGGGACGCTGACGAGATCCGCTTCGGCATCCAACGACTCCTGAAACAGAGAGACATGAACATCGCAGAGCCGCTTGACTTCCTCTTCCGGCAATCCGCCGCTAATGAGGGCCTGTTCCAACTTGGCGATCTCTGAAGGTCCAACGGCATTTAACAGGTCGCGAAACTCTTCTTTCACCTCTTCGACTCTTGCACCTTGATGTAGTCGCAGAATAATCTCTTGTAACTTTTGTTGGCGCAATTGTCTGTTTTTGAGATATTCGGACATGATTAGCCCCCCTAGCAAGATCTCACCTTGTAATTTCT
>JAAYHC010000039.1 GCA_012735535.1 Bacillota bacterium | reverse complement strand
GTCCAGCTCCGGTTTGTAATCAAGCGGCAAGTCGTAGACCCGGCGGCACTCTTCGCACCGAAAATGATAGTGCGGCATCGGATTGCCGTCGTAATGACTTTGGCCGGTAGAGTATTTCAACTCTAAGATCTGACCGGAATCCGCCAATAACCCGAGGTTGCGATATACGGTACCCAAACTAATGTTGGGCATCTGTTCGCGCACCTTATGGTATATCCAATCTGCAGTTGGGTGCGATGTCGTACTCCGCAGCACATTGAGAATTAGTTTGCGCTGCGCAGTCATTCTTTGTTTTTTTCCGTTATTACTAATAGCAGCCAACTACTTCACCAACTTTGTTTAGTAATCATTCCTATTTATGAATATAATATCATTTTCGCTCCCGGAGGGCAAGTGTGGATTAAAGTGTCATCCTACCGCGTTGACATTACTATCTAAGCCGTTTAGAATGAGATAAGCAGGTGGTTAGGATGAACGCAATTATTTTAGCCGGTGGCAAGAATTCCCGGATCGGTACCCGAAAAGCTCTCTTAGAAATAGATGGCAAGCAGATTCTAGCACGGATTATCGAAACGCTGAAACCGCTCTTTGCCGAAATCATTTTGGTGACCAACGAGCCGGAGGTCTATCAGAGTTTCGGTTTGCCGATGGTTCAGGATGAGATCTGCGGCGAAGGGCCGCTCGGTGGCATTCACGCCGGACTGGGAGCCAGCCAAGCTACGTACAGTTTCGTCGTGGCCTGTGATATGCCTTTCCTTGATCGCAGAATTGTAGAATATGTGCAGGATCAGGTGAGAAGTCTCAACGGTGCCACACCGGCTTGTATCGTCCCGCGATGGGAAAAGGGGATTGAACCCCTACACGCTTTCTACCACCGGGACCTGCGCACTTTGATCCCCGCAGAAGTAGCGCAAGGTCAACGCAAGTTGGGTTACTTGGTTCGTAAGTGGGGGACAACCTTTGTCGATCTGGATCAGTGGGCGGCGGAAAATGGTGTGGATTTGCTCAAAGCCTTTTCCAACGTCAACACCTGGGCTGAATTCGAACAAGCCCAAAATAACAGCGGAAAAAAGTGAGGTTCTCCATGGCAAACGTACTCTCGGTTGTCGGTTATGCTGATAGCGGAAAAACCACCTTTTTAGAAGGCCTTCTGCCGGTGCTAAGATCACGGGGACTTAAAGTAGCGGTGATTAAGCATAGCGGGCACATTGATGATAGCGCCGAGGTTGGTAAGGATACTTGGCGCCTGGCTAGAGCCGGAGCTGCGCCGGTCGGTCTGGTACACGGTAACCGGTTAAGCTTGGAGTTGACTTTTCCGACTGCGCCGACTCCGACAGAAGTAGGCGAATTACTGGGTGACCGCGTCGACCTGGTTATTACCGAAGGCTTTAAACGAGCCGATAATCCAAAGCTTGAAGTCTGGCGCCACGCCGATCAGGCTGAACCGGCATGTTTGGGCGATCCCAACCTGATCGGAGTGATTACTTGCCATGAGTGCAACCTTGATCTGCCCGTATTTCGCCTCGACGATTATCAGGCGGTTGCTGAGTACATTATCAGTTACTTTGGGTTAGGACAAGGCAGGACAAAATAGTGGAAGAAACACTTACCCAAGCTGTCAAAGGATTTATCGGACAAGCTTGCCGGTTAGCAGTTGAAGAGGTGAACCTTGAAAACAGTCTTGGTCGGTGGGTAGCTGAAGAGGTTCGGGCGCGGTTTCCGTGGCCGCCTTTTCATCGTTCGCTGCGAGATGGATTCGCTCTTAATCACCGGGCCGCCAGTAGCGCCAGCCCGGAGCGACCGGTCCGTCTGCCCATCGCAGCGACGGTGCCTGCCGGCAGTACCTGTCTGCATGAGATTGATCTGGGGTCGGTGGTGCGGATTTACACCGGGGCCTTGCTGCCGCCGGGCACAAATGCGGTCATACCGTGTGAAGAGGTAGAGGTTGACGGGGAGACGGTGGTGATTTCCCGACCGGTACAGCCAGGGCAATATATTCGGCGCAAAGGCACCGTTGTCGAAGCAGGGGAGGTGGTCGTTTCCCCCGGTACGCGGATAACGCCGGCAGAGATTGAACTTTTAGCAACCAACGGCTTGGCCTCGATCAAGGTATACCAGCGTCCGCTGGTTTCGATTCTGCCGGTCGGCTCGGAACTGGTTGAGCCGGGAGAGGAGCTGGCCTTAGGCCGGATTTATGCGAGTAACGGTTATACCATTGCGGCCTGGACGCAAAAATGGGGAGGAAGTCCTCGGCGTTTAGCCTGTATTCCGGATGATTTGGAGCTGATCATCGAGCGCGTACGCTCGTTATTGCCGGTTAGCGATGTCATAGTCACGACCGGCGGTACCAGCAAGGGTGATTTTGATTTTGCGCCGCGTGTCTTAGAGGAACTGGCTGCAACGCGGGTGGTCAGACTGCTCTCGAAAACGGCCGGGGGGCCGTTTGTCGGCGGTTTTGTGGGTAGTTGCCCGGTATTGTGCCTGAGCGGTTCACCGAAAGCAGCAGTTCGCTCGGCTAAGCTTTTCCTCAAGCCGCTCTTGGCAAAAATGCAAGGTGCCGATAGCTAGGAACGGCAAGACCGGCCGGCTGGCAGACGGGTGAAAATCTCCCAGGTCCCCATATAAAGCAGGATAAACCCAATCGAAAACGAAATAACGACTGTGTAGACCAGATTAAAGGAGGAACCATCAATGTTTGGTATCGGCATGCAAGAACTAGTGATCATCCTAATTCTAGCTTTGATCATCTTTGGTCCCGGTAAGTTGCCGGATGTCGGCAAAGCTATCGGTAAAAGCATCCGTGAGTTCAAGCAAGCTTCACGTGAGATAACCGAAGATATCACCGGTGATGATAAGGAAGAAACGGAGAAAAAAGCCTAATAGTATCTGATTTAGCATAAGGCGGTATTGAGCTAAATGACCACGAACGAGCAGCGGACAAGTGCTGAACTAAATAGCGAAACGCTTCCCGATGCGATGCGTGAAAAACCATCAACCGCCGGTAGTGCAGAGGTACCTAATAAAGAGGCCCGAATAGAAGAGAAAGCTAAGGTGATGGACCTTGTCGGACACCTTACCGAGCTGCGGAGTCGGCTCATCATTTCTCTTCTTTCTTTTGCGGTAGCTTCGGTCATCGGGTGGTTTTACGCCACCCCCGTATTAAAGTATCTAAGCCAATCGGCTGGTCGAACCTTTGTCTTTGTGGCGCCAAGCGAGGCTTTTTTCTCGATGATTAAAGTCTCGCTCGCGATTGGCTTGGTACTTAGCTCGCCAATTGTGTTGTCCGAGATATGGCTGTTTGTGATGCCGGGCTTATTGCCGCGGGAAATCTATTTTTTCCGTCGTTATGTCCCCTTTGTCATCGCCCTATTCATAGTCGGCTTGGTTTTCGCACATTTAGCCGTCTATCCAATTGCCCTCCAGTTTTTTCTTGGGTTTAGTACAGAAGAGCTGCAGGCGAGGTTGGCAGTCGGCAAGTTTTTAAACTTTGTGCTCACGATGCACCTTCCGTTTGGCGTCATCTTTGAAATTCCGCTGGTTATTTTGGCCATGGTGCGCGCCGGCTTGCTAAGTGTTGAGGCCTTAGTTAAGCAGCGAAAAATGGCTATCATTGTAGCTTTTGTTGTTGGCGCTCTTTTGACGCCGCCGGATCCGATCACCCAAAGTCTCATGGCTGTACCAATGATACTTCTTTTTGAGTTAAGCCTGTTTTTGGCGCGAAAGGTGAGGCCGGTATCCAATGAAGAGGTTGAAAAATTAGTTTCTGGTGGTGAAAGCGAGTAATGGCCGGATTTGAAGGGCTGGCAAATTTAGAGATCTGGAAGCGCTTTGCCGAAATTAGAAGTCGCTTGGTGTGGTCGGTAATAGTGCTGATTGTGATGATCGCGCTTAGTTATACCTACACTCCGTTTATCTTAAATCAGATCTCGGAAAATCTTAATGAATTAATTTTTCTCAGTCCGGCGGAGGCCTTCTTTTCCCGCCTCAAACTGGCGTTTGTGATGGGTCTGATTCTCACAGCCCCGTACATTCTCTGGCACATCTGGCGCTTTGTTAGCCCGGGCTTGAAACGCAGGCAGCGTCGGTCATCATTTTGGCTTATTCCGATTTCATTTGCGTTGTTTGCCCTCGGCGCCAGTTTTGCCTTTTTTGTCGTGGCGCCGGTTGCTTTACGCTTTTTTCTCAGCTTCGCCTCCGGGGATTTGGAAGCCCTGATCTCGGTGGAAGCGCTGTTGAACTTCGTGATCGGTTTGGTAGTGCCATTTGGCTTTATGTTTGAGATGCCGGTGCTGATGTTATTTTTGGCCAAGATCGGTTTGATCAAGCCCGAGGTGCTGGTGAAGAACCGGAAGTATGCCATTTTAATAATCTTTATTATCGCGGCTGTTTTGACACCGACCCCGGACGGGATCTCCCAATTGGCTATGGCGGTGCCGATGATAATTCTCTATGAAATAAGCCTGGTCGTAATCAGAGTTGTCTGGCGGAAGAGGCTGCGCGAAGCTGCAGAGACTGAGTAGACCGCCTTGGAAAGGGTGAAAGCAAATGAGAGATGCCTTCGGCAGAGATATTACCTATCTGCGGATTGCCATAACTGATCGCTGTAATTTGCGGTGTATTTATTGTATGCCTGAGGAGGGAGTTGAGTTTAAACCCCACTCGGACATACTCTCGTACGAAGAAATCGAGAGAGTTGTACGTGCTGCGGTTCCCTTGGGGATTTCCAAGATCCGGGTTACCGGCGGGGAGCCCCTGGTGCGCAAGGGTGTGGCTGGGTTTATCGGCCGGTTGAAGAGG
Source organism: Bacillota bacterium (assembly GCA_012735535.1). Lineage (GTDB taxonomy): Bacteria > Bacillota > UBA5301 > UBA5301 > UBA5301 > JAAYHC01. Next base: position 12,845 of record JAAYHC010000039.1, on the reverse strand, counting down.
ATTCCGGGGATCGCAGAAGTTGCACTGACCACCAACGGAGTTTTGCTGCCGCGATTGGGCCCGGCATTGAAAGAGGCCGGCCTCGATCGAGTGAACATCAGCCTTGACTCTTTGAAGCCCGAGCGTTACGCAGAGATTACCCGGGGTGGCGATCTGAGCAAGGTCCTTCAGGGGATCGATTTGGCTCTCGAGTTTGGCTTTAAACCGGTAAAACTTAATGTTGTTGTGGTCAGAGGGTTTAACGACGACGAAGTACTGGATTTCGTGGAGTTGGCGAAAAACAAAGAGGTCCATGTCCGCTTTATCGAGTTTATGTCAATTGGCGCCAGCCGTACCTGGAAAAACCGTGGTTATGTGAATAGTTCGGAGCTGCTTGGTAAGTTGACGCTGCAAGACGAGCTCTTGACGGCCATGCCGGAAGAAGAGGTTTCCGTGGTCGGCAACGGACCGGCTAAATACTATAAAATCAAGGATGGCCTGGGAACAATCGGCTTCATCAGCCCCGTATCCAACCATTTTTGTGCGGACTGCAACCGGATGCGGCTCACTGCCGACGGAAAACTTCGGCCGTGTTTATTGAGCGATCGCTATGTTGATATTAAAACAGCGTTGCGCTCGGGGGCGGATCACAAAGGTTTGCAAGACCTGTTCAGGCGGGCGGTCTTTAATAAGCCGCAGGAGAAGGAGATCGACCAGAACATGGCTGAACCACAGGTAACTGATGAAGCAGCTTATATGTCCCAGATCGGTGGCTAGGAGGGGAAACCAGTGGGAGAGTTGACACATTTTAACGCCGATGGCAAGGCGCGGATGGTAGATGTCGGCGATAAACCGGCAACCAAGCGCGAGGCTATTGCGCGCGGCAGTATTAAGATGAAACCGGAGACCTTGCGCCTGATCAAAGAAGGTGGGCATAAGAAAGGCGATGTTTTGGCTGTTGCCCAGGTTGCGGGGATTATGGGTGCCAAGCGCACCGCAGATCTCATCCCGATGTGCCACCCGCTTTTTCTGACCGGGGTCGATCTGAGCTTTTCTCTGGATGAAACGGCTAATGCAGTTCACATCGAAGCTGCGGTTCGGACCGAAGGTCAGACCGGAGTGGAGATGGAGGCTCTCACGGCCGTCTCGGTAGCAGCTCTGACCATATATGATATGTGTAAAGCGGTGGACAAAGCAATGGAGATCAGTGATATTTATCTGGTTAAGAAAACCGGCGGCAAGTCAGGGACTTTTCTCCGGGAGAGCTAAGCGAGAGATAGAAGGGTGATAGCGAATGTCTGGACTACCAAGAGTTATTTCGGTCAACATCAGTGAAAAGGTCGGCGAGCAGAAGTTTCCGGTTCAGGAAGCCGAAGCCCAAGTCGATCTGGGCTTAGTTGGGGATGCGCATGCCCGGAATTGGCATCGACAGATCAGTTTACTGGCGATCGAGAGCATCAAGAAGATGCAAGAGAAAGGTCTGGATGTCGGGCCGGGGGCGTTTGCGGAAAACTTAACAACCGAGAACCTCGACCTGGCTAGTTTGCCGGTTGGTACCAGGTTAAGGATTGGCGGGAGCGAGTTGGAAGTTACGCAGATCGGCAAGACCTGTCATGTCAAGTGTGCGATCTATCACAAGGTCGGCGATTGTGTCTTCCCGCGGGAAGGTATTTTCGTCAAAGTCATCACCCCAGGCAAGATCAAACCGGGGGATCTGATCGAAATCATTCCCACCATCAGAGTGGGGGTCCTGACCTTAAGCGATAAGGGTTCACGCGGGGAGCGCGAGGATCTGAGCGGTCGGGTGATCCAGGATACCCTGGGTAAGCTGGCCGAGGTGGTTAAGTATGAGGTGATCGCGGATGATCTCGAGACTATCGTCCAGACCCTAAGCGACTGGGCGGACAGTGGTCAGTGCGATCTGATTTTAACCACCGGTGGAACCGGCTTTGGACCGCGCGATAATACTCCGGAGGCGACCGAAAAGGTTATTGAGCGCAGAGTCCCCGGGCTGCCGGAAGCCATGCGGGCCAAGGGCATGGAGAAGACTGATCGGGCGATGCTGTCGCGGGCGACAGCGGGCATTCGGGGGCGGACGTTAATCGTCAACCTACCGGGCAGCCCCAAAGGGGTTAAAGAAAACCTGGAGGTGATTCTCCCGGTCTTACCCCACGCGATCGGTATCCTGCGGGGCACCGAGGGAGAATGTGCCCGTCACTAGTTTCCGTTGGCCTTTGTGCGCTGGAGGCCGTTTCCTAACAGGTTAAAACCGATTATACAGAGGGTGATTGCGATACCGGGCAGAATACAGAGGTGGGGTGCGACCCACAGGTATTCTCGCCCGGTATTTAACATTGAACCCAACTCCGGTAGTGGCGGTTGTGGTCCTAAGCCTAAGAAGCTCAGCCCGCTGGCGGTGAGCAAAGCTGAGGAGAGGCGCTGGACGAACAGAGTATAGAGTAAGGGGAGGCTGTTGGGTAGGAGATGCCAGCGTAAGATCTGCCGGCGTCTTGCCCCTAGAGCCCCGGCAGCGATGACATACTCCTGCTCCCGCAGCTCCAACGCTTTTGCCCGCAGTATACGCGCAAAACCGGGCAGAGTGAAGATCGCCACCGCTAGGCTCAGGTTCAGCGGACTGGATTTCAAGGTTATGGCGATCACCAGTGCCAGGAGAAAGCCGGGGATGGCCATGAGTACCTCTGTGCAGCCGGTGGCGAAATGATCCCACCATCCGCCGAAGTACCCGGCGGTTAGTCCTAGCAGAGACCCGGCCGCACCGCCGAGAAAAACCCCGGAGAAGGAGATCAAGAGGGTGATCCCCAGGCCGTGGATGATTCTACTCAAAAGGTCCCGGCCGAGTTCATCGGTGCCTAGAGGATGGTCTGGGGATGGGCCTTCCAGGGATCGTCGGAGGTCTTGCTCAAACGGGCTGATCCGATACAAGACCGGTCCCAGCAGAGCTACAGTCACCATTGTGCCGAGCAGAAGGAGTCCGATAAAAGTTTGCCGGTTCCGCTTCGTCATCTTCGCAGCCTCGGATCGATGGCTAAATAGATCAGATCTACCACCAGATGGATGAGGATGAAAACACTGCAGATCAAGAGCACTGCACCTTGAACGACGGGATAATCTCGTTGGATGACGCTTGTCACCAGGTAGCGGCCGATGCCGTTGAGCGCGAAGACCGACTCGGTGAGAACCGCCCCGCCGAACAAGTTTCCAAACTCCAATCCGATGAAGGTCATCAAGGGAATCAGAGTATTGCGCAAGCCGTGTTTGCCGTGCAGGCGCAGGTTACTAATGCCCTTGGCTTTTGCTGTGCGCATATAATCCGCGGCGGTTACCGCTTGGTACTCGGTCAAGGTCAGGCGGAAGAGCGTAGCGGCGGTTGAGGTCGTTAACGTCAACACCGGTAAGATCAAACTGCTCCTGCCCAGGCCTCCAGCGGGTGGGAACCAGCCTAAACGGAGCGAAAAAAACAGAATCAGCAAAAGCCCTAACCAGTAAACGGGCAGGGACAGGCCGATGGTCGATAGTAAGTACAAAGGTGTGACCAGCTTCGGGTGGATCGCAGCAGCGATTCCCAAACCGATGCCAAGGAGGCCGGCGCCAAGCAAGCTGAATAGGGCTAGCTCTACAGTAATCGGTAGGCGCATGGCGAGTTCGACGATTACCGGGCGACCGCTGCGGAGGGAGGTACCGAAGTCACCATGCAAAACCGATTCGATAAAGGCTAGATACTGTTCGAGTAAGGACTTATTAACACCCATCCGTTCTCGCAAGTCACTGAGTTCGGCTTCGGTAGCTTCAAGACCGGCATAAAGCAGGGCAGGATCCCCCGGCAAGGCCCGCATTAACAGAAAAATCAATAAGGATAGGCCAAACAACACCGGAATGGTATGAACAATTCGCCGGAGCAGATAGTGCAGCATCAGTGTATCCTCCTGGCTTGCCGAAATGAGATCACCTCGGTAGGATGGATTTCCACCCCGCTCACGGTCTGGCTGAGACCGACCGTTTGGTTCTGGGCGTACAAAAAGATCCAGGGCGCTTGCATATGGAGGCGCTCCTGGATTTGGGTATAGAGTTCTTGGCGTTCCACGGGATTCACGCAGCCCAGAACTTGCTCCAACCACGTCTCGACAACCGGATCATGATAAAAGGTGAGGTTTGAGCGTGAATGTGCCGAAAACAAGGGGGCTAAGCCCAGGTAAGCTTCGCCGGTTGCCGGTACCCAACCCAGAAGGAAGAGATCCCAGTCAGCTCGGTTACGGTTCAGCGCAGCCATATAGCTGCTCCATTCCCATAACTTAAGCTCTATTTCAATTCCTAATTCTTGGAGATACCCCATCACTGCTTCAGCAACCTTAGCATCTTGTAGATAGCGGCCTTTTGGGGCCCAAAGTTGCAGCGGGGGCAAGGGGTGATCTATTGCGGTCAGCAGCCGGCGGGCGAGCTCGGGGTTGTAGGGGTAGGGTTCGATTGGCGTATAACCGGCAACTGTCGGAGCTAATGCAGAACCGACCGGTGTGGCGAGACCGCCGAGCAGTTTATTAACGATGGCATCTTTATCGATACCTAAGTTAAAGGCCTGGCGTAAACCGCGTTCCTGAAAGACCGGCTTTTGCAGATTAAAGCCGATATAGATCACGCGCTGGCTTGGGTGAGAGAGCACTTTAACACCGCTGATCCCCTGGAGGCGAGCCACCTCAGTCGGGTTGAGGGGAAAAGCGACATCGACCATGCCGGCTTCTAACAGCAGGGCTCGGGATGACCCTTCAGGTACCACTTTGAAAATGATCTGGTCGAAAAAGGTATCCGTTCTCCATTGAGCCCTGGCCCGGGTGAGAGTGATCTGGTATCCGGGATCCCAGCGCGTGAGTTGGTAAGGGCCGGTGCCATGGAGCACCAGCTTTTCGCGATGATAAGACTCTTTGACCACCGCTGCCGAGGTATGGGCCAGCAAATAAGGGAAGGTGGCGATAGGCTGGGTCAACCGGAATGCGAGCCGATTCTGGTCAAGGACTTCCACTTGAGCGATGTAAGCAGCAAAAAAACCTCTGCGAGCAAGCCTTTTCTTCGGATCAAGTAGGCGGGAAAAACTCAGGTAAACCTCGCGGGCCGTCAAAGGAGTCCCGTCGTGGAAGAGGACTCCAGACCGCAGCACTACTTCCCAAACTTGACCGCCCGCCTGAGGTGTGGCGGCCAGAGCTAACGACGGGATGAGCTCACCGGCCGGTGTGAGCTCAAAAAGGGTGTCGTAGATGTGCATGTTGACGATGGCTGAGGGGTTATCGGCGGTATCATGAGGGTCCAGGCGTACTACGTCGGTGGCCATCGCTACGGTTAAGGCTTTCGCGTTGGTCTGCTGCCACCAGGCAGGGAGAGTCAGGCTCGGCTCTTTACGGATGATCACATAGGTTCCGGCGGGGAGGTTCTCATAAACCCAACGGGCATCGGTCAGGTCTAAGCGGATACAGCCGTGGCTGGCCGGTGTGCCGAGTTTAGCCCGTTCACTATCTTTGATTTGTCGGTTGTGGTCAAATGGAACGGAGTGGAAGAGGTAATTCCCCTGGAGCCGTACCCAGTAATAGCCGCCTTCTTGATATTTGGCCGACCAGAAAGCATACCCGCGGTCTTTAAGCCGGAACACCCCTTCCGGAGTTGGCGACTCTGTTTTACCGGTGGAGCAAATCATTGTTCTAATGAGCAGATCGCCGCGCCAAACCCTAACCACTTGCGGATTCTCCGCCTCGGCAACTTCCACCCACAATCGGTTTGTGAAATCAGCTGTTCTTAGTGTGTACTCTTCGCCGAGCAGGTTGCCGCTTGCCAGCTCAATTTCAATGCGCAAATCCAACTCTGTACCGAAAGGATAGGGCTGTTTGGGGTAATAGGTGATGGTGTGGCCCCGAACAACGGTCTGCCCCTGGAGCCCCTGGACATAGATGCGGCCGCTGATTGCCGGCTGAGCGGAAACGAAGACCAAAGGTTGGTACGGACCGACCTCTTCATTCGCTTGGCGGAAAATCAACGGAGGTCCAGGATACTTCTGCCGCAGCTGGGCGGAGTCCGCAAAAGGCCTACACAGTAGAACCGGCAGCCACAGACAAAGCAAGATGAGTACCCTGCTTTGCTGGGAAATGGCCTTGCCTCTAGCAGATCTCACCGCCCGCGCCCCCTTGATACCAGGTTATTTGATTCTCGGGTGTTACATGACCGATCGGCCAATTTTCCGAATAAGGGAGGAACTGCTAGTATTAGGTAGAAATACATAGAGTTACTATTTTGTAAAGGAGTGTCGGAGATCAAATGGAGCAATTCGTTCTGTTCCTCGCTCCCCTGGCAGCAGTAGCGGCCTTACTGTTTACCAGGTATTTAACTGCCCAAATCAACAAGTATGATGAGGGACCGCCTAATGTGGTCGAGATTGCTCAGGCTGTGCGCACCGGTGCACGCGCCTATCTCAACCGGCAATACCGGGCCGTGGCCGTATTCTTTGCTATTGTTTTTGTAGTTCTTCTCGTGTTAAGTTGGACCGGATTGTTGGGCACTTATGTCCCGTATGCGTTTTTGTCCGGCGGCCTATTGTCGGCTCTTTCCGGTTACATCGGCATGACTACCGCTACCAATGCGAGCGGACGGACCGCGATGGCTGCCAAAAACAGCCTCAACCAAGGGTTGAGGGTCGCCTTTTCCAGCGGTGCGGTGATGGGTTTGACCGTTGTTGGTCTCGGCATGGTTCACATTAGCTTCTGGTATTATTTGCTCAACGCGATTTATGGCAGTGTCGAGTTGTCCCAGCGGATTGCGATCATCACCAACACGCTTGTTACCTCCGGTATGGGTGCCAGCTTTATGGCCCTCTTTGCTAGGGTCGGCGGCGGGATCTTCACCAAAGCTGCCGACGTAGGGGCCGACCTGGTTGGTAAGGTCGAAGCCGGCATCCCCGAGGACGACCCGCGCAACCCGGCGGTTATTGCTGACAACGTCGGCGATAACGTCGGTGATGTCGCCGGTATGGGCGCCGACCTTTATGAGTCCTACATCGGAGCGATTGTCGCTACCGCTGCCTTAGCTGTCGGTGCCGGTTTAGGGGTTGTTGGCGTGGCCTTGCCGATTGGTCTCGCGGCGATCGGTATATTTGCTGCGATTATCGGTACTTTCTTCGTCAAGACCGAGGAAGATGCCAGCCAGGCCGTGCTGCTCGCTGCTTTGCGCAAGGGTACCAATGTATCTGCGATTATCATGGTTATTGCTGCTTTCTTGTTAACAATGGGGCTGATTCCGGAGACCGTGCTGATTGCCGGCAATCCCGTTTCGGTCAGTGCTTGGGGTATTTACCTCTCCATCCTGGCCGGTTTAGTCGCCGGTATTCTGATCGGCCGGATCACCGAATATTACACCTCTGCTGAGTACAAGCCGACTCAAGAGATCTCGGCTGCCGGCAAGACCGGACCGGCTACCGTCATCATCAGCGGACTTTCCGTCGGTATGATGTCGACTTTGGCACCGGTTTTGGTCGTTGCCGCCACGATTTTGCTCAGCTTCTATCTCTCCGGCGGTACAACTCACTTTACACTCGGATTGTTCGGGATCGGCTTATCGGCAGTGGGTATGCTGAGCACGCTTGGCATCACCTTGGCGACCGATGCTTACGGTCCGGTTGCGGATAATGCCGGTGGAATTGCGGAGATGGCACACCTCGGAGCTGAGGTTCGGGTGCGCACCGACGCCTTGGACGCCCTCGGCAATACCACTGCAGCCACCGGGAAAGGCTTTGCTATTGGCTCAGCTGCTTTAACAGCACTAGCGCTCTTAGCCTCCTACAGTGATCAGGTGCGCACGATTGCCGCCAATTCGGGAATCAACCTCAACCTCGATTACAGTATTATGAACCCGCCGGTTCTAATCGGCTTATTCATCGGTGCCGTTTTGCCCTTCGTCTTCAGCTCTCTGACCATGCAGGCTGTTGGTCGGGCGGCTCAGTCGATCGTCGTTGAGGTCAGACGGCAGTTCCGTGAGATTAAGGGCTTGATGGAGGGTACCGCCAAACCCGATTATGCGAGCTGTGTGGATATTTGCACCAAGTCGGCGTTGGCGGAAATGGTCTTGCCGTCGTTGTTGGCGGTTATCGCACCGGTGGTAGTCGGCTTGATCCTCGGAGTCAACGGCGTCCAGGGCTTGTTGGCCGGTGCCACGGTCAGCGGCTTCCTCTTGGCCCTGATGATGTCCAACTCCGGTGGGGCTTGGGACAATGCTAAGAAGTATGTCGAAGAGGGTAACCATGGCGGCAAGGGCTCTGAAGCCCACAAGGCCACCGTTGTTGGTGATACCGTCGGCGACCCGTTCAAAGACACTTCCGGGCCTTCGCTGAACATCCTGATTAAGCTGTTAAGCATGGTTTCGTTAGTCTTTGCGGCGTTGGTCATTAAGTTCAGCATCTTAGGTTAATACGCTAACTCGCTAAATGTGCCTAACAAGGGGGATCGGTTGTCCGGTCCCCTTTCTGTTTGGCGCAGGAAATGTTTTTCCAACTGTTGAAGTATCCATCGGGTGAGATGATGCTACAAACCAAGGCGACAATCTGTGCGCGGGATTGTTATGCGAATTGTGGGCTGCTGGTCTCGGTTGAGAATGGCAGAGCCGTCGGTTTACGGGGCGATCCTGCCCATCCTTATAATCGTGGGATGCTCTGCGCTAAAAGCCGGCAGTTCATTGATTTACTCTATAGTCCGCACCGGATCAGAACGCCGCAGTTGAAATGCGAGGGCGAGTTTGTGCCGCTCTCCTGGGACCTGGCGCTGGATCTGCTCTGTGAGCGACTAACCCAAGCCAAGCGCGAGTCTGGCCCCACCGCGGTCTTACACTACAGCGATTATGCCCACAGCGGCTGTCTGCACAACAACGTGAGTAAGCGTTTCTTTCGTGCTTTCGGTGGTTGCACCCGTCCGGTCGGCAGTCTGTGCATGTCGGCCGGGGTTGCGGCGCTGCAAGCGGCTTGTGGGAGACTGGTAAGCAAAGATTTTACCGATTTGGCCGCGGCCGGTTCGATTCTCCTCTGGGGGGCCAACCCGGCAGTGACTAATTCGCCTTTTCTGCAGTATTTGCAGGCAGCCAAGCGGGCCGGGGCCAAGCTTTATCTGATTGATCCCATCCGCACGGAAACCGCAGCGATAGCCGACGAGTATCTGCGGGTACGGCCGGGTTCGGATATTGAGTTAGCCTTAGCCGTGGCGCGGATATGGCTCGAAGCCGACCTGGTCGATCGCGAGTATATTCGCACCTCGACCGAGGGCTTTGCTGATTTTGAACAGCTGGCCTTGGCTGTTGATCGGGAGACTGCCGAGCGCGCGACGGGACTTTCCTGGGAGATGATCACGAGCTTTGCTTTGAGCATGGCAGAGCGTGGGCCGATCTCAGCCATCCTTGGCTTCGGTCTGCAGCGGCGCACTTCCGGGGCGCAAACCATCTGGGCGATTGCTAGTTTATGCGCTCTCAACGGTAGTCTGGACCGGCCCGGGGCCGGTGTGTATTATGCGCATGAAAATTGGAAAGTGCTGGGGGATATTAGCGGCACGCACGAGTTTGAGTACACGGAAAGAACGATCAAGCGCGGTGCTGCCGGTTCGGAGTTGCTTGCTCTTGGTTCGGGGATCAGAGTGGCCGTTATCAATCAGGCCAATCCGTTGGTGCAAAACCCGGCCCCGGATTTATTCGCCAAAGCGCTCGCAGAGATACCTTTTGTCGTGGTCATCGATCAGTTTATGACTCCGACCGCCCAAGCAGCCGATCTGGTATTACCCGCTACGAGTTTCTTCGAAGATGAGGATTTGACTTATAATTCATGGCATCGTTACCTCGCTCTGTCTGAGCCGGTTGTGGAGCCGGTCGGCGAAAGTCGGCCTGATCCGGACATTTTTCTCGACTTAGCAGGCCGGTTAGGCCTGTTTTCGGTCACGCGCGAAGAGCTTTTAAACCGGGTGATCGCCCCGCTGGCTCCGTACGGGGTGACCCTGGAAACTTTACGGAGTGGTCCGTGGTATTATGATCCGGCGACCCGGATTGAGCGATTCCATTTTTGGACCGGCCGGGAGCGGAGCTTCAGTTATCGGCCGTCGGAAGCGGCAGCGCCGGCTGAGTTTCCCTATGTGCTGTTAACCGTTCAGCCTCGGCAAGCGACGCACTCACAGGGTTTGGCAGCCCAAGCCGGCGGACCGGTGATATTCTATCTGCATCCCCACACGGCCAAAAACAATGGGATTGAGCCGGGCCGGGAGATCTACGTGCGTACCGCCAGAGCGGAGGTGCCGGGCACATGTGTGATCGATGAACGAGTTCATCCGGAAGTGGTCTTGGCCTATAACGGGTTGTGGCCGGCCGCTCCCGGTTTAGGGTTAAACGCGCTGATCTCGGAAAAGATTTCTACGGCAGGCGATCAAGCAGCGCTGTATGATTGTTATTGTGCGATTAAAGGGGGTAAGTCCGGTGTATGACGCTCAGAATACTATCTTTGCCTTAGACATAGGTACGCGGACCGTGGCCGGTTTGGTCGTTACCGATGAATCCAAACCGCGTGTTCTGGCTGCCGCCATTCGCGAACATGATAGTCGGGCGATGGAGGATGGCCAGATTCATGATGTCGAAGCGGTGGCCAAAGTTGTCAAAAGCATCGCCGATGAACTTAGCGAGCGCGTTGGCTTTGCCCTGGAGTCGGTAGCAATCGCAGCCGCTGGACGCAGCCTCTTGACGCAGACTGCTGAAGTGGTAAAGGATATCCGGGCCTGGGGAAGTTTGTCGGCTGAAGATGTGACCGCCTTGGAGCTGGAAGCGATTCGCCAAGCCCAACAGGTTATCCGGCAGAGCCAGGCGCAGGATAGCGTGAACACGCGTTATCATTGTGTTGGGTACAGTGTGAACGAGTATCTACTGGATCATAGTCCGATCAAAAAGCTGATTGGTCACCGTGGTAATGATGTCGTGGTGAGGGTTACGGCCACCTTCTTGCCGGAGATCGTCGTTGATGCTTTGTGCACCGTCATCCGCAAGGCCGGTTTGCAGGTGCGCAGCATCACCTTGGAACCAATTGCCGCCAGTCAGGTGGTTATTCCGCCGGATCTGCGCTTGCTTAACCTGGCTTTGGTCGACTTGGGCGCCGGTACCAGCGATATTGCCATCGCGAAAGACGGGATGATCACCGGTTATGGGATGGTGCCGTTAGCCGGCGATGAAGTCAGCGAGGCGCTGGAAGAACACTTTTTGTTGGATTTTGCGACTGCTGAAAAAGTTAAGCGACAGCTGGCAACGGCTAGCGAGGTGCAGTTCCGGGATATCCTGGGGACCGAATATCATTTGCCGACGGCCGAAGTGGTCGAGGTGATCAAGCCCACCATTGAAAAGATCTGCCGGCAAATCGCGGAGGAGATCCTGCGCCTCAACGGAGGGCAGAGTCCCAAGGCGGTCATCTGTATCGGGGGTGCCAGCCAAACCCCGAGACTGTGCGAAATGCTAGCTGATATTCTGCAGCTGCCACCTAACCGGGTGGCGATTCGGTATGGCCGGGAAGCAGCCGCATTATTCGCGGATACCCCCGAGGCCCTCACCGGTCCGGATGGCATTACGCCGCTGGGTATAGCGCTCAGCGCGCAGAGCCGCTCGGTATTGTCTTTCCAAGCAGTTGACCTGAAAGTGCAAGATTTGCCGGTGCGTCTCTTTAATTTGATCGCTCCTACAGTCGCAGATGCCCTGATCGCCGCCGATATTGATCCGAGTATCGTCAGGAATCGGTTGGGCCTGGCTTTGACCGTCAAGGTTAACGGTATGTTTAGGATTGTCAGGGGCACTCCGGGCCGGCCCGGACAGTTTTTGCTCAACGGCGAACCGGCTACGCTTGATACCCCGGTGCACGATGGTGATCAGCTCACGGTTATCCCAGCTGAAGATGGGAAAGCCGCCGAGGCGGTTGTCGCCGATTTGATCTCCGTTCCGGAGATACGCAATTGCTATTTCAATGGCGAATTGGTAAGTCTCAGGCCGACCATCTTACTTAACGGCCGGCGAGCTAGCTTGGATACACCGGTGCCCGATGGTGCCGACATCATCTATGACCAATACCTGACGGTGCGCGACGTTCTGCGTCAACAGGGGATTAGTCCGGACGGGAAACAGAGTGTTCAGGTAAGCGTGAACGGACGGACGCGGACGATCCGGATGGCTAATTTCCGAATTACAGTCAATGGCAGAGAAGCAGATTTGGATCATCGCCTCGCTGATGGGGATTGGGTCGTTTACCAGGAGGATGGAGTGCAACCAACGATCCGCTCTTTCTTACTCGACCGCGAACTCGAGGAGGTTGCGGCGGTCAGCTCGATTACAGTGACTGTCAACGGAGAACCGCTAACCTTGCCGGGTGGACCGGGCAAGCTGCTGCGCAATGGCAAACCGGCGCAACCGGATGACCCGGTGAACGATGGCGACGATATTCAAGTCATTCCTGGCCGGGGAGTCTCCCATTATTTTGCTGAGGTTTTTAACTATATCCCGATCGAAATCGGTGAACGGCCGGAGAAGGCGGTGCTGATTACCTTGCGCAACGGACAGCCGGCCGAATACTCTGATGAGCTGGCAGATGGCGATGAATTAGTAATTCGCTGGGAATGTGCAAATAGTGTGTCAATAGACAGTGAATTTGTCACCCCAAATAACGTTAAAGTGGACTGAGACTTTGTCACCTCCTTGAGGCAATTTCATGAATTTGCTTGAGTGTAGGTTGTTGATAGAGTTTGAAATGTCGCCACGGATGGTCTGGTCCAGGGATGTTAGGTTTTCGCTCGGTTGATGATTTTGCAGCAGGTTTTTCGGTGGTT
>JAAYHC010000038.1 GCA_012735535.1 Bacillota bacterium | reverse complement strand
TTGAGGTTATTAGGAATAAATATTGCGATCTTAGCCATTGGAGCTAAGGACATACCGCTTCACGATCCCCTCTGCCACAAATCGTAACACCGCATCTTTACGTCCTTGATCAACCATCCGCAACTCGCGCACCTTTGCCACAGCTTCAGATCGAATTCGCTCGGCCTCGGCCTCGGCTTGCGCACGAATGGCCTTGCGGTATTCGGCAGCAGCGGCGGTGGCTTCGGCCTGATATTTGTCGATGATTGCCTTCGACTGCTCAGTTGCTTCCCGAACCATTCTGGCTGCATCGCGCCGAGCCTGGGCAACTATCTCCTGGGCCTCAGCCTCAGCAGCTTTTACAGACATCAAAGCTGAATATGCCACAGTGCATCGCTCCTTTTTCTCATATATTACTAATAACTCCTAACTTTTCCTGCAGCCGAACACAATTGGCTGTGATTTTAGGTCTAAAATTGCACGAGCCAAATATATTGGTTCTAAAATGGTATACCAGTATACCACTCTTGTACTATTAGTACATTTTTATCAGCTTCTTCAGAAAAAAGAACCACTTTCCTCTCATCCGCGACACTTTTGGTATGCCATTGGCAATCCACCGTCCACGGGAGTGAGCTGCGAATGGAATTGTCTGTGACAAACTGGCTCGTCGGTGCAGCCCCAATTGGTCTGGTCTTGATCTTGATGATGAGGTTTCGTTGGCAGGGCAGTTATGCCGGCTTGGCAGCCTGGGCCAGCGCGCTAATTATAGCAGCCCGGTTTTTTGGCGCCGATGCGCGCGTGCTTTTCTATGGCTCGCTTAAGGGAGCCTGGACTACCGTTTTCGTCCTCTACATCATTTGGGGTGCTCTCACGCTTTATCACATCGTTAACCAAGCCTCCGGCTTTCGCACGATCGCCGGTCAGATTGCCAGATGGACCGGGGGCAGCAAGCTGATCCAACTTCTCGTGGTGGGATGGGCCTTCCCCAGCTTTATTCAGGGCGTCTGTGGCTTCGGCACTCCGGTGGCGGTCGCCGCCCCGCTCTTGGTTGGTCTCGGTTTCCCTCCTATTCTGGCGACAACCACCGCGCTAATCGGCCACTCCTGGGCGGTGACCTTCGGGACTCTCGGCTCGTCTTATGCTGTGATGCTCAAGCTCACCGCATTAGACGCGGCGCCGCTCGCCCTCTACGCCTCGCTATTTATCAGCGTCTCCTGCCTGTTGGCCGGACTGATCATTCTCTGGAACTATCGCAGTTTCTCCGGCCAAAGGCAGACCCTCCGCGAGGGTTTACCGGCGGTGCTGCTGCTCGCCACAACGATGATTGCCGGAACTCTGCTCACCGCCAACCTGGTCAGCCCGTATATCGGCTCGCTGATCGCCGGATTATTGGGCTTGCTCGTGGGCTGCTTTGTTTTACCGCGAGCACCTTGGTACAAGAAAGCGGCCCCATCCGTGCATGAAGCTCCCGGCCATAGCTTTCATGTCGCCTTCAGCGCCTACTACCTCTTAATTGCGATCGCCTTTCTCATTTACCTGACTCCGCTGAAAACTTGGCTTGACACCTTCCAGTACGGACCGCCATTCCCGGCCACGGCCACCAAGTTTGGCTTTGTCAACCCGGCAGTTGCCATGTACTCTCCAATCAAGTATTTCACCGCCCCGGGAACGCTGATTTTCCTCGCGGCGGCTATCACGGTCAAGGTCTATCAACGCTACAAACTGTGGAAGCGCGGCATGCTGCGGGCCGTCATCGACAACGTCGTCCGCGATGCGCTACCGGCAAGCCTGACGGTAATCTCGATGAGCATGCTTTCCGTGGTGATGGTTGAAACCGGAATGATGGCGCTCATTGCCGAAGGGATTGCCGCTTTCTCCGCCCGCAGCTATCCTCTATTTGCTTCACTCGTCGGTGGCCTCGGCGCCTTTATGACCGGCAGTAATACCTCGTCCAATATTCTGTTCAGCGTCTTCCAGCTCAACGTGGCGGAGATCATCGGTCTGAATGCCGTGGTCATCCTCGGATTGCAAACGACCGGCGGAGCGCTCGGCAATATGTTTTCACCGCTCAATATCGCCTTGGGGACAAGTGTGACCAACTCAATTGGTGCAGAAGGCCAAATACTCCGGCGCACCTTGTTTCCTGGGATCATCGCCTGTTTGGTGGTGGGGGTGTTGGGTCTGTTAACCATCTGATTTTTGCGAAAAAAAGATGAGAGGCGAGTGGGTCGACTCGCCTCTGCCGATTCACCGGTAACAAGTCTACCAGCCAATCACATATTGCTTATCCCGGGCCGGACTGGCGCCTCCTTTGAGCACACCGGTTTCGGGGTCATACTGGATGAGCTGGGTAGCATCGGTAAACTTGCCGCCTAACCAACCCATTTTATGCCCCCTCGCCTCCAACTCTTTGAAGACATCTTCTGGGAAGCCGGGATTAACCCTCACCACGCCGAGCTGCTGCGTATACGGGAAGAACAAGCTTGGGAAGTTGTATGTTACCGCTTTAGGTTCGTCTATGGCTTCCTGCACTTGGAAACCAAACTCAACGATGTTGAGGAAGGTCTGTAAGGTGTATTGATCCTGGGTATCGCCACCGGGAGTCCCAAAGACCATACATGGTTTGCCATCTTTGAGTACCAAGGTCGGAGTAAGCGAAGTACACGGCCGCGCTCCGGGAATGTAGGCCTTGGCGGCATTCCGGTCTTGCACATTAAACATTTGAATCCGGCTGTTGAAAACAATGCCTAACCCCGGAATAATCGGGGAGGAAGTGAACCAGCCACCGCTAGGAGTAGCTGAGAACATATTCCCGTCCTTGTCAATTACCCGGGTGCCGGTCGTATCGTGGACATTTAAGGCGATATACCGGTCGAGATCAGCCAGATCAAATGGCATGGCACTCGGGGTCGTGGTACTAACCTCCCGGGCCGGCGCCTTGGTATCATTGTATTTCCACGGATCACCAGGGATATGTTCATTCAGCGCCTTTTCCATGCTGATCAACTTGACTCTTTCCGCAGCATACTCTTTCGAGAGCAATCCCTGCTTGGGAACGTCGACAAAGTTCTCATCTGCGTACCACTTGTCTTTGTCCGCATGAGCCAGCTTAGCGGTTTCCAACCAGATGTGCCAATAGTCGGCGGTGTTGTAACCGATCTTTTGCAAATCGAACTGCTCCAACATATTTAGTTGCTGCAAGAATACCGGACCCTGAGTCCACGGGCCACACTTATATACTTCGTATCCTTTGTAGGTGACGCTCCAAGGCTCCCGTAGCTGTGCTGAATACGTGGCGAAATCCTCCAGGGTCAAGTTCCCGGAGTGCGCTTCGCCGGTAGCATCCAAGAATTTGTTCTCTTGCTGGAACTTCACCATGGCCTCAGCGATATCGCCTTTGTAGAACCGATCGCGGACAGCCCGCAAAGCTTCGGAACGATCTTTGCCGGCCGCAAGAGCCTGTGCCTCAGCTTCAACCAACTTTTTCAGGGTGTTGGCCAAATCTTTTTGCACAAAGATCTCTCCGACCTCCGGCACCCGGCCGCCCGGCAAAAAGACTTCAGCCGAAGTTGGCCACTCAGTTCTGAATCTCTCCTCCATACTCTTGATGGAAGCTTGGAAAGAAGGATCGAGCGGGAAGCCTTCCTCGGCATAGCGGATCGCATCAGCCGCAGCCTCGGCAAAGCTGATCGTTCCCCATTTGTCAAGGATCAAACATACCGCATCCACCACTGCCGGTACACCGGCGGCTAAGAATCCATCACCGGGAATGGCGATTATCCCGTTCTCCGCGAACCAGTCAAAATCCACACCCTTAGGCGCGGCCGTGCTACCGTCAATCGAATAGACTTTCCCTTCCGCGGCCGAGTAAATCAGCGTGGGACACTCTCCGGCCAGGCCAAACAGATTGAACTCCAGCACCGCCTGGGCCAGTACCATGGCTACACCGGCGTCAAAAGCATTACCACCTTCCAGCAATATCCTGTTGCCCGTATGGGCTGCCAGATAGTGGCCTACCGCGACCATGCCGTTGGTTCCCATGATCGTGGGCCGAGTTAGCGGGTTTGCTGTAACCGGCACAACTGCTAACATCAACGCGAGTAGACAAACAACAGCAGAAACAACACCCGACCTTTTCACCTGCATCCAGCCTCCTTCTAGATAATAAAGCCCCTACCATTTTGGTAGGGGCTATCTGTAACTACCAACCCATGCTGTACCCTGCCTGACCCGGGATTATCGAAGAGGGCCTTGTCGGGGCTAATAAGTTCAGCCCATTCTACAGCCCTTTCTTGAGAAAAGAGGCCTTTCAACGGAAGGTCGACAAAGTGCCAGTCGGCTCGCCGCTCTCTATCCCAAGCGGCTGAATTGATTCCCAGCGCCTTTTGATCAAAGTTCTCCTGGATATTCAGGATCACCGGTTCGAATGGACCCCGGTCGGCAAAGACTACCAGTAGCACGCACGCCAGGACGTTATACCGACAGCGCATCCTTCCCGACCTCCTTTTCAGTAATTTATTGCTGACCGGTCGCACTATTAAACTTTCCGCAAAATGCATTTCTATTCAGAAAAAGGAAGGAAAAACAGCATTTTTCAGATGGTAAATATTGCGTAATAAAGGCGGGGCTGCTGTATTGCAGCCCCGATATAAGCTTGATCTGGCAGTCGAATTACCTGGCCAGCGCATAGTTATCGCTTCTAGGATCAGCACCGGCATTAAGCACATTTCTCTCTAGATCGACCAAAATCGCGCTTTGCGCACCCAGATTCCAAGCTGATACATAGGATGCGTTATGCCCTTTCGCTGTTAAAATGTCCAGCGTCTCTTGCGGAATACGATCCTCCAAGTTGACGCGACCGGGGTACATGATGTGCGGGAAGACGGATGATGGGAAACTGCTGGATCTGAATCTCGGCGCTTCGATGGCATCCTGGATATTCATGCCGAAGTCAACCACATTGACCAACAGCTGGACTAACCGTTGCGGCTGGTCGTCACCACCAGGACTGCCAAGCACCATGAACGGCTCACCATCCTTGGTAACAAGCAGCGGCGCGAGAGTGGAGCGCGGTCGTTTATGCGGTTTCAATTCGTTGGCATGACCGGGTTCGAAGTGGTAATAGTCACCGCGGCAGTTGAAGATGACGCCGGTGTCGGCCATGTTGACACCACATCCGAAGCTGGAGTGCAAGCTCGGTGTCCAGGAGACCATATTACGCTCCTTATCAACTACACAGAGATAGCTGGTATCGCCCTCATGAATTGAATCATCGGCGAAGGGATCGGCCATAGCGATTTGCAATAATCTCGGAGCCATTGCCTGATCCTCATACTTCCAGGCATCGCCCGGACGCAGGTCATTGTTGGCCTTCTCCATATCAACCAGTTTTCTGCGCTCGGCCGCATATTCCTCACTTAATAGCCCTTTATACGGGATCGTGATGAAATTCCAATCGCCAAGGTACTCTTCGCGATCCGCGTAAGCAAGTTTCGCCGTCTCCAGCATCAAATGGATATATTCCGGGGTGTTATGGCCGAGAGCTGCCAGGTCATACCCATTGAGCAGGCTGAGCCAGAAGAGCATTGTTGGTCCTTGCGAGGCTGAAGGATTGGCCCAGACATCATAGCCACGATAATTCACCTTAACCGGGGTCTCGATTTCTACAGAGTAGGCAGCAAAGTCTTCATACCGGAACAGACCACCGTTCTCTTCAGAGAATTTCGCCATGACCTCGGCGATATCGCCCTTGTAGAACCGATCGCGAGCAGCTTTGAGGGCTTCGGAACGGCTCTTGCCAGCAGCGAGGGCCTCTTGTTCGGCTTCAACTAGTTTGCGCAGAGTATTGGCAGCTTGCGGGTTTTTCAGGATATCGCCGGCTTTCCACTCGGTCTTTCCGTCAGGAAAATACAGCGCTGCCGAAGTCGGATATTTTTTCAGCTTGTTGCTATTTAATTGTGAAGCCAATGCCTCGCTGATCGGGAAGCCTTTTTCGGCAATCTCGATGCCGCGTTGCAGGGCTTCAGCCAGACTGATGGTGCCCCACTTGTCCAGGATGGTGCACCAGGCATCGATGATACCCGGCACTGTGGCGGATAAGAGACCATCACTTTGAGGAATCTCACCGTTGCAGTTTTCCATGTACCAATCAACAGTCGCTAACGCAGGGGCAATACCTTCAGCGTTAACCGAGATGACTTGTTTTGTCTTGGCATCATAAAGTAAGATGCAGGCATCGCTGCCAAGGCCGTTCATCGCCGGATCGGTTAAGGCTAAAACAACTTGGGCTGCTACCGCAGCATCAAAAGCATTTCCACCCTTATCCAAGATATCCAAGCCCGCTAAAGCTGCCTCAGGTTTTCTCGCGGAAACAGCGTACTCTGTTCCTCGGATTACCGGTCTCATGGCCGCAAAAACGGCGCTGGACACTAGAGCGCATAACACTAGGGCTAAAACGGCAACGACTGTGATTTTTCGGGTTTTCATTGCCATCCTCTTTCTCACTCCTTTTCTGATCTAGCCTTCAGTCCGCCGACTGCACAAAGCCTCGCTTATTGTGTGGTAGCGGCTGAAGTGCTTCCAATTAGTTGTTAACCCAACAGATCCGCTCTACAGCTCAATCCATCCGACAGTCGAAACGCGCTCCAGGTAGCCTGCGACTCTTCATCTCTGCGGTTCTTGCCAACTCACCACCTCCCATAGATATTGCTCCCTCCGCCGTGCCCTACAGACTTACTAATGGTGACCAATAGTAAAGGGGGCTTGACCACTGGTCTGCCCCCTTTGTTAAAGCTTATTGTGGTATCGGTTTGAGATAGCGGCCTACCCCGTTCTGCACCAGGTCTTGGTAGGTCGGCATTCCGCTGATTACAATCGCCCGATCCGGCTTCAGATCCGACAAGGCTTGGGCCAAGGCCATTATCGATGCCGTATGCCGGCCGACCCGCACCTCAATCGGCACGCCCTCTGCGGTATGCTTCTGCACCGTGCGGCCAATATTCGATGCCCAGACATAGACATCGTCCTTGGCGGTCAGGATCAACTCTTCCGTCGCCGGCCCATGCAAAGGTCCATGCATCGGGCTGGTGCTTTCAATGAGAATGGCGTACGTATCTGTGGAATCGCCCCACTCCCGGTGCGATAAACCGCGCAGGTTTTTCGGCGAGGCCTCTAAGCGGATGGTTACCCCTTCCATCTCCAGCAGCATCACCGCATAAGCTGCTAAGTCCATTGCTCTCTCGTGGACGCACATGGCGTTGACCAAAGGCCGACAGGGCGGTGCCTCGTGCAGGTCTATGGAGATATCAACTTTTTCTTTCTTGATTAATTCCGCGATACCGTAAGCTATTTTTTCAGTCAAGCGCACGCCCGGACGCCCCGGATGAGCCCGGTTTAAATTGCCGCTTTCCGCGCCGGCCAACTTCTGCCCGGAGAGATAATGGGTGTAGACATCCGGGTCAGGCCACTGGTGAATGGGATTGGTATTGCGCATGCCAAAACGGAAACGCCGCGCACCAAACTCGGTTTTGATGTTGAAATGGTCCGGATAGCCTTGGCCCGGTTCGGTCGCGCTGAATCCGCTCCGATTGGCCTGCGGCACGACGATCAATCGACCTTTTTCGACCACTCCGTTTTCGATATAGACGACCCCGGTCAATACGCCGGCCGGTTCGACCGGATGGGTCCCGCCTAGGATCAACATCGTGCCGCCCGGTTCTTTTCCTTCCATTATATAGACCTCAGTATCTCCACCGGTTCCTTTCAGTCCGTCATAATAATCGCTGAGCATGCGAATCTTGGTCACACCGGGACCGGGTACGATTACATCAGCTTCCCACTGCCGAACGAAGGCGGTCGCAGCCGGCAAAGTATAAAGCACGCCGAGGAGCAGTAGTATGATTGCCCGTTTAACCACGGGGTTTTTCATCATCTTACACCCCCTATTTAATCCCGATGATTCTCAGGATGAATGGAATGAGCACCAGCACACTCATTATCTGCTCTTTGAGATCATCGATCGTGAACAGGTTCCACAGCAGGAAGATAGACAAATACGTGATCATCAGCCAGTACAGCGCGTTGATAATCGCATAGATCATCTCATTTCCCTCCCTAGACGCCCAAGAACTTGCCGATCGGGTTAGCGTAGATCATAAAGATCAGAGCAAGAATGAAGGTTAAGGTTGCCGGTACTAAAACGGCGCGAAAAACCTTGCCGTACTCTTTTTCAACTCCGACAACTCGGGCGCCAAATAAGCCGGACAAAGCAGTTGGGGGTGTTAAGCATCCTAAGGATAGGAACATCGAGACGGCGGAGGTAATAATTACCGAGTTTTGATCGGTAAAAGCGAGAACGAATGGTGGTCCCACAACCGCCGAGGCTCCGAAGGGCACCAAGGGACCACAGACTAGAGGTGCGGTAATACCAACAAACGGGTACAAGAACTGCTTCGGCACCGCCATGCTCGCTACGGCAATAAAGCCACGCAGACCGGTAAAAGAAAGCGACTGGACTAAGACGCCAATGCCGACAAAGAGGCAGAGAACGCCCAAGGCCTTCTTCATCGAAACCTTGGTCACCTCAGGAAGATTCACTTTCCGACCGGTAAAGAGGGCCACGATCGCCGAGATAGTGAATGATAACGGCGCTCCCGGGTCGACAAAGGTGGTCGGCCAGATCCGCGGCCCGGCCATGAGAATAGCTAAGACCACAAACGGCAGATACGGCCCAAATCCTTTCGGAATTTCGGTACTGGTGTCAGCCTCAATCTCCGCGACCAGCTTCTCCATGGTCTCCGGCTTCACATATCTCCGGCCGAGATACAACACGGAAAAGGCAGCCAGCGGAAAGGTCAGAATCGCCAGCGGCAAGTTAAAGCCCTCGTAGGGCATAAAGACACTGGTAGCGATGATCATGATCATTACGTTGATCGGCGGGGCGCTCTGGCCGAGCAGACCACCCATCGCCAGAATACCCGCTGTTTGGATCTTGGGGATCCCCATGCGCAAGAGGATCGGGGCCACCAAGACACCGGTACTGAGCATCGCCACCGGGGCCGATCCGGTTAACATCGCCGGCAGCATAATCAGGAGCATCAACAGACAGAGAAGTAATGACGGCCGCTTGTATAGCTTGGTGATGAGCAATCTGGTGAGCGCATCAAAACTGCCGGAAGCCTCCAAGATCGTCACAAACAGCACACTGGTAGCGATAACCATCATTAAGTAGAAGAAGAAAAAGCTACCTTCAACCATGTGGCGCAACGGTAAGCCGCGACCGGAGGCAAGAAAGCCTACGGCCCCGGCTATCACCATAACTAGCCCAACCGGCAGTTTGTAGCGAAAGCCGAACCAAAAGGCTACCGCCATTGCTGCCAGGATTATCCCATAATAGGTCCACATCAGGCATCCCTCCTGATTTCATCGTTGGAGACCACTAGAACATCTGCGCAATGACATCGGAGAGCTCAGCAGTTTTTTCAATCAGCACCAACGGAATATTGTTCTCGGAGGAGATCCTGGTAAATATCCCATCCATATTCCCGTCGGACCTAACCACCAAGAAATCAACCTGAGGGGTGATCAGATCAATGAATCGGGCTGAATTGTCGCCGCGCCTAGCCTCTCCACCCAGATGCATTCCGACCACGGTCATGTTTAGGCTGCGAGCTTTATCCAGCAGCGCCTGAGCCCGCGCGATCTCATCCTCGATGTCGATGCCGGCAGCCCCCAAGCCTTTGCCGCTACCACCGATAATCAGGATCAAGGTTTTGAAATTAGTCAGTTCATCCGGTCGCATCAAGGGATCTGTTTTCAGACTGATCCCGGCCCGTTCCAGCAAAATCTTGGCGAAAGCAAAGTCCGGTGCCTGGCCAGGCGCCGTCATCGCCACCGGCTGCTCACATTTGACGACCTCGGCGGCCATAGCCTGACCGGTGATCAGCACCACCAACAGACCGACCAAAACAATGACAAGCCTTTTTGGATGTATCAGCATTTAATCATTCCTCCCCTGTTTATTTGTCTTTTTGTCGTCTCGGCGTACAACTAAACACTCGCTGGGCACACCTCACCTCCCGCCGTCGGTTTGCCTTTTGGTATACCATCCGCATTAAAAATCGCGTCCCCCCGTGCCGGCCGCGATCAATTACCCTCACAATTGACGTATCTAACTGCAACGATCTTTTTACTTTCCATTACCTGTATATTGACCATGTCAAGGGTTTATGCGTACTTCTTGTCACGAGAGACAAAGTGGGCGTTTCAAGATTACCTGAAACGCCCTCATCCTCAGCTTCTGGCCGGGGGAACCACCGCTGGAATACCAATTTCCTCTGAGCGGGCATCGACCCAGGCCTGGATCTTCTGAATATGTTCCGGTGTTAAGTGACTGAACCGCCCCTGCAACCTGATGTACTCGGCGACCGGTTTCCGTTTGGTCAGCCTGTGAGTGAGTTGGAACCGGTGGTTCGCGACCTCATATAACTGCCACATCCCGGTTTCCACTGCCAACTTGCCAATCTCCACCGTCTGATCGGGCGGGAACTGCCACCCTTTCGGACAGGGAGCGTGGATGTGCAGGAAAGTTGGTGAATCGGTATTGAGAGCCCGGCGCACCTTGTTAATCAAGTCCACCGGATAAGCTGCCGAAGCTGTCGCCAAGTACTTGATTGTCGGATGGCCGCCGGCCATCAACCGACCGAGATCCTTTGGCCACAGTTTCTTGCCCTCCGGCACAACCGGACCGGCAGGGGTAAAGGTGGTCCAAGCGCCCCACGGCGTGGTCGGACTCACCTGGATACCGGTATTGGCGTAAGATTCGTTGTCATAGCAGATAAAGAGAATCTTATGGTTCCGATACATCGCGGCCGACAAAGCTTGCAAGCCGATATCGGCAGCACCGCCGTCACCGGCCATGACGATGATGTTCGGGAAGGAAGCGGTGGTCTTACCCTTACGGATCATCGCTTTGAACGCAGCTTCGATCCCGGAGGCCACAGCCCCGCCATTGGTGATTTGCGCATGGATCCAGGGCACCCGCCACGGACCACAACCATAACTGGTGTTGGCCACGTACATACAGCCGGTCGGACCGATGAAGATCGTGTTCGGCCCGGCGGCCTTAGCCACCAACCGGTAGGTCAAAGCCGGACCACACCCGGCACAGGTACGGTGCCCAGGGACATAATACTCTTCTCTCGGCGCCTGTCTGATATTCTTAATCTCCTCTAGAACAGCACTCACGGTCTCTTCCCCTCCCTTTTAAAGCTCCATCGGCACCCAGTAGGCGTCCTTGTCGAGCTTCCCGGTTTTGAGCACTTCATACATCCGTTTGGCCATCAGATAAAACTCTTCACGCGAGATGACTTCACCGCCTAACCCGGCCACAAAGCCCAGCGTCTTGACCTTATCCCCTAATCCGTACAGAGCCGAGCGTACCTCGGTCAGGAGCACCCCGCCGTTGCCGCTGATGCCGAAGGAGACACCGTTGTCGATAACCCCGACGACCTTGGCATTTTGCAGAGCATCCCGAATCTCTTCGGCCGGGAAGGGACGAATCACGCGCAATTTGGCCACACCAATTTTATAGCCGTGATTGCGCAAACGCCGGGCGACCATCTTCGCGGTCCAGGTATGCGCACCTTGCAAAACAAAGATGACATCCGCGTCTTCCGTGCCGTAGGTCTCCACGAACGGGGCATAATTGCGGCCGAAGATCCGGTTGAAATCATCGGTTGCCTCCTTGATCACCTCGCGGGCAGCCTGCATAGCCTGGTGGCGCTGGTACTGCAAGGGAGGACCCATCTTCGGCTCAATTTGCGGACCGATGATCATCGGATCAGCCGGGTCTAAATAGTGGGTCGGCTTATAGGGCGGCAGAAACTCCTTGACCTGCTCCGGTGAGGGAATCTCCACTTCACCCAAGATGTGCGAGACAAAGTACCCGTCCTGACCGCACATCTGCGGCAGGGAAACCCGCGGATCCTCGCCAATCCGGTACATCATCAAGCTCTGATCCAAGGCTTCTTGCGGCGTCTCCGCCCAACCCATCAACCAGCCCTGATCCCTCAAGCACAGACCGTCGGTATGTTCCGATCCGAAGTCTCCGGGGGGATCTAAAGTCCGGTCCGCGATCATCATTTGGACCGGCAGGCGTTCACCGGAGATCGGTGAATAGACTTCCATCGCATAAGTGACACCTACCCCGGAACTCCCGGTAAAGGTCCGGGCACCCGCAGCGGAAGCGCCATAAACGATACTTAGCTGTGCGTGCTCCCCTTCGGCGTGGATGAACTCCGCATCTAACTCTCCATCCGCCACCATCCGCGCCAACTCGGACATAACACCGGTATAAGGACGGATGGGATAAGAGGTGATGACATCCACATCGGCCAGCCGGACTGCATGGGCTACCGCAACACAACCTGAGATTAGTCGCTTATCGGCCATCAGTTACTCCTCCTCTCCGCTGAATTCCAGTTCCGGCACTCCGGTAATCGCTCCGAAGAGACACTGTTTGATGCACAGTCCGCAGCCCTTGCAATACTTGTAGTTGATTTTCATCCCATCGTCGTGGGGATTGATACAGGCATCCGGACAGGACAGCCAGCAGTTGAGACACTGAGTGCATTTCTCCGCATCCACCACCGGCCGGATCATCCGCCAGTTGCCCGTAATCATCTGCTCGTTTTCGGTCACGGGGGACTTAACCGTCCCGGCAAATGGGGCTTGATACGCTTCGTTCATGAGTTAAATCCCTCCTTGACAACGGCTTGCTGGTAGCCGATCTCCACTAGGTCGGGTTTTATGGTCACCTGTTTCAGCGAATCCAGCTCAACAACCCCGGTCGCTTTAGCCACCGCCCCAGCCAGTACGGCAGCCCAGCCGCCGCCAATCCCGGTGGCATCGGTCGCGCCCTCGGCACCGGAGAGAGTCGCTTGCGCCTCGGCAGCACCGGCGGCATCGACACAGACAATGGCTTTAAGGTTGGATGTGTCGGTAAGGAATTTGGCGATATACGCGGGATCGCGTTTGCTGTTCACCACCAAAGTGCCGCCGGGTTTGAGGCCTTTCAGCACATCATTACCTTTGATCAGGTCTTCGGTAATTAAGACGACAATGTCGGGAGACTCATTTTCATAGATGTACTTGGATTCGATCGGATTAGGACTGATCCGGGCATAGGCTCGTACCGGAACATGGACCCGGTCAGGGAGGTCAACATAGTTTTCCCAGGCCTGGATATATTTGCCTTCACGCCCGGCAGCCTCGGCCAAAGCAACAGCAACATCGCGCGCCTCTTTGTTATGCAGCACCCCTCTGCACCATACGGTTACTTGAACCAAATCTTTCTCGACAAAGAGTTCTTGCTCTTCAGGCAATAGGTTGGCACTCAATTTCCTTATCCTCCTTCCACAGCTAGATGATTAAACCGGCTCACTGGTTATCGCAGCCCTTTGCCATCACCTCCTCGATCGCCTGGTCCAGATCCGCCCTGGTAATACAGGGCCTAACTTCCGGCTGTTGGCCCTCTTCCCGTTGCCGGAAGTACCGGGCTAGAGCCAAAGCCCCTGCGCGCCGGCAAATACCGTAAATCGCCGCTCCCGTCAAACCGGCTGTTTTGGCGGCCAACTCCGCAATAACCACATCCGGAGCAATCGGTTTGTTGCGCAGATGAACCGCGAAAATCTCTGCTCTTTCGGCCTCGTCAGGTAGGGGAAACTCGATCTGCAGATCAAACCGTCCTGGGCGGAGAAAAGCCGGATCCAGCAGGTCAAAACGATTGGTTGTTCCGATGACGATCACCGGATTCAAAAAATCATCCAGCCCGTCCAGCTCCATCAAGAGTTGGCTTACTAAACGCTCGGCCACCGACCCCTGCCCCCCTCTTGCCCCGGCGATCGCATCTATCTCGTCGATACACAGGATACAGGGGGAAGCTTGTTTGGCCCGGACAAACAATTCTTTGAGCGCCCGTTCCGACTCGCCGAACCACTTGGAAAAGAGTGATGGCCCAAGCACGGAAATGAAACTGACACCGGTCTCGGTCGCCAAGGCCTTAGCCAGCATGGATTTGCCCGTTCCGCTCGGGCCATAAAGCAATACCCCTTTGACCGGACCGAACCCAAAACGGCGGTACTCCTCCGGATATTTGAGCGGCAGCGTAACCGCCTGGGCGAGCTGTTCTTTGATCGCGCTCAGCCCGCCGACATCTCTAAAGCCGATCTCAGCGCGTTCGGTGTAAAACTCCCGCGTGGCCGTGGGTTGGATTTCCTTGGCCGCGGCGAGAAAATCGGCCATCGTCACCGTAATCTCACGGACTTCGTCAGGCTGGTGGGGTAAAATCCGCCGCAACGCATTCATCCCGGCTTCCCGGCAGATTGAGGCGATATCGGCCCCCACGTAACCGTGGGTAATCGCAGCGAGGGCATCGAGGTCGACATCGTCATCTAAGGCCATGCCCCGCGTTTGAATCACAAAGATCTCGCGGCGCCCGGCTTTGTCCGGGACCGGAATGAGAACCTCCCGGTCAAACCTGCCGGGCCGGCGGAGCGCTGGGTCGAGCAGGTTTGGCATGTTGGTCGCGCCAATCACGATTACCTGACCACGTGAGACCAAACCGTCCATGAGGGCCAACAGTTGGCCGACCAAACGTTTTTCCACATCCCCGATCACCTCGGACCGTTTGGGGGCCAGAGCATCCAGCTCGTCGAGAAACAGGATGCTCGGGGCCTTGCGTTTGGCTTCATCAAAGACTTGACGCAGCTTGGCCTCGCTTTCTCCGTAATACTTGTGCATGATCTCCGGACCATTGACATGGATAAAATGAACCGAGCTTTCACTGGCAACTGCACGGGCAATGAGGGTTTTGCCCGTACCGGGAGGTCCATAGAGGAGGATGCCTTTGGGCGGCCGAATGCCCAGTCGGATGAAGAGCTCCGGCCTTTTCAGCGGGAGTTCGACGATTTCGCGCACTAAGCGGACCTGTTCGGCTAGGCCGCCAATATCTTCGTAGCTCACTTTCGGCAAGTCTTCTTCGAAAACATCCGGCTGTAGGACGCGGATCAGCGTCTGGTTGGTAATGCGGACAGCTCCGGCCGGAGCGGTACCGGTGACCCTTAACACCGCGTCGCTCGCCCCAAAGAGGCTCACCACGATCTTATCTCCGCGGGTTACCGGCAAACCGATGAGGTACTTGCGTAAGAAGTTGAGGTCAGCTTCATCTGCAATCTGCGTGTCCGGGTCAAGCGGGGTGAGCGACAACGAAGCAGCCTCACCGACCTGGGCCGGGTTCACGACCACTTCGCCACCCAAGAGCGTACCGGCATTTTCCCGAACCACGCCGTCCGCTAAGACCTGGGTATCGGCACAGGTCCCAAATACGCTCGGTAACAACTTCGCATACGTAGTCCTGGTGCCGGTGATGGCGACGATATCTCCGGGATTGAGTCCAAGCCGGTCAAAAACAGCCTGGCTGACCCGGACAATCCCTTTATGCACATCACCCGGCAAAGCTTCGGCGACGCGCAAATGCAGATCTTCAGGCTGATCGCTCATCCGAACCACACCTCCTATTCGGCGGGAGGTTTGAGTACCAGTAACAAGGCGTCCTTGGCATGTCTGATATGCAGCCGCGCAATCTCACCGGCTGCGACCGCATCCTTGTCGCGCAGCCGAGCATATATCTCGCGGTGCTCCTCCTGGGCTTGACGACTCCGACCGGCCGCCTTGTACCCGATCCGCGGAAAGCCTTCGGTTCGCTCGACCACACTGGCCAGTAGGTTATAGAGGCGCGGCCTGTGCGCAGCCCGGTAAATAGCATCGTGAAACTCCGAGTGCAGCTCGAGGAATCTAGAGTGATCCTCACTGCCCAAAGAGTCGTCCAACTCGTCGAGCAAGACCTTGAGCCGCGCCAACTCCTCCGGGGTGCGGTTGATTGCCGCCAGCTGACTGGCTAAACCTTCGAGGGTTTCGCGGATCTCCATAATCTCGATGAGATCTTCCGAAGTGAACCGAGCCACGACCAAACCTCGATAGGGCTCCCGCTTCGCCAGGCCTTCCGCCTCCAACTTGCGCAGGGCTTCCCTGACCGGGGTCCGGCTGACCATCAGCTTTTCCGCGATCCGTCTTTCCACCAGGTGTTCGTCGCATTTGAGCTCCCCATTGAAAATCATGTCCCGCAGCCTGCGGTAAACCTCTTCACTAACCGGTCTAGCTTGTGCGCTAAACGGCTCACCTAACAAACGCATTTTTCACCTCGGATCAGATTAATGTCCATCTTGGTATACTGGTATACCGAAAATGGGTAGAATATGACGATTATTATCTTTTTTGAGCACCATTTTTGCGGATAAGCAGCCAGACCAGCAAAATAGTCACCAGCGGCAGTTCTTTACGATACCCGACGACATAGTAAACACCACCGGAACCAACCGGCGGCAGCGGATACGGATCGATCGGCAAACCGTTTTCCACAGCCAACCCTTTGATGTTGAGCAAATTGATCACCGGCACTCCCAGTTCACTGAACTCAAAGAGCAGGCCACGCTCCGGTCCGGTCGCTTGCACCGGCGCTCTCCGCGTAAGACCGGAAGGAAAGCGCAGTGCGGCCGCTGTTTCGCCGAGGTTGGGCGCTGCACCGCCGATGTTGACGAAACACTTGATCGTGGCGTTACCTGCCGCCTGCTGATAGATGCGTAAACGGGTTTGGATACTTTCAGCAAGCGACTCGGCCAAAATTACCTGTACCCCGTATTGCTCACCGAGCCTGGCCACCTCCGCCAGCGTAAAAGGTTGAAAGAGTCCGACCGCCTGATCCAAGTCCCCGCCGGGAGACACGGCCAAAATCCGACAAGTGAGAATCCCTTGCCGATTGAGGTGGTCCAGCATCTCCACGAAGGTAAAACCGGGGATGTTCGCCCCATAAGTTGACGAGCCTACGGAGTAGATGACCAGCGGTCTCAGCTCGAGAACCTGGGCCGCCGCGAGCGTCGCCAAGAGTAGAGCCGGGAATGAACCGCTGGCCCCGATGGCGACGACATCTCCCTCTGCTAGTCCGAGTTGGTGAAAATATGCGACCATGAGGGCGGCAAAAGCGGGGTTGGTTGCGGTCCGTTTGGCCTCCAGAGAACCCAAACTCGTCGTCAGTTCCGTGATTTCCTCCCCGATGAGGCCGGTAGCATTGGGATCGAGTTGGGGGTTGATCGGTATGCCGAGTTCTCGCCGGAACTCGCTGAGCGCCTCAAGCGCCTCCCCCATCAGGCGGGCGGCAGCAACCTGCTCGGCAAAAGCAGGGTGCCGAACGGTCATGGTAAAGTGTTCAGTTGCCCCGACTCCGCCGAGGATCACCGCCGTGATGAGTACCAGGGTCTTTTCCGCCAACCGGCCTCTCACCCATTTGTACATGGTTAATCCCCCTGGTTAGAAAGCTAGCAGTATTAACAACAAGCGGACCAGCCCCGCGGCCAAGACGGTGATCAAGACCGTACTAACAACACCTTGCCGGATCATTTCATTGGCGATCAGACCGGGGATGATATAGCCGATCACCCGGAGGTCAGCGTTGAACGGATTAAAGGCGATACAGATCCGCTCGACCAGATACCCGAGGCAATAGCCGATCAAAATGCATGTCATAAAGCGCCGGCGGCCATAAATGAGGCAAAAGTTGGCGCACCCCATGACCAGACCGGCGGTGAGTGCGGCTGCAGCGAAGGTCGCGACGACCCGGAGGGGTTGAGTCAGGAAAAAGGCCAAATATCCCGGGACAACCAAGCCTCCCGGGCTGAGTCCGAGCAGTTCGACGCTGAAAAAACTCACCACGATACCTATTCCGACGGACTCGGCGATCATCGACATTCCTCCCCGTGTGCGGCAAAATAGTTGGTGAGCTCCCAACCCGCACCTTTGATATTGCCAAAGCCGAAGATCACCAGATCCCCGGTGAGCTCGGCGAGTATTCTTTGGGAGAGGGAATGCAGCGGCAGCCTAGTTAAATCGGAAAGCTGCTCCGGCGGGAAGCCGGCGCGGCAAAAAAAGCGCCGAGCCAGCGGTCCGAGCTGGCCGGTGAACACCAGGCGGGCCATGGGAATCTCCTGGACAACCGGGACCAGATCCCGCAGCCGCGCCGGTCGATCGCGACGATTATTCATCACGCCGAGCACCGGCAGACCATCCAGCCGGTAGCGCCTAGCACACTCCCGCCAGACCAGAACCGTTGAGGTGAGATCATTGGCGGCAAAGGCATTAACAAAGTAGATCAGGCGCTCTGGGAGCTTTAAACGATAAACTCGCACCGCACCCGGGTCGGGAAAATACTTGGCCATCCCGTCCAGGGCCGTTCGGCGCGGCACACCAAGCAATTCGCAGACTTTGACAGCGCAGGCGAGATTCGCGGTGAATTCCGGCCTTGGCAGGTTCACCGCTTGCGAAACCAAGCCCTCATCGATAGCAGCCCGACAGATGATTGTTCCTCTGCGCCTGGCTACAGTGCGCCAGCAGGAAAAAACCTGTTCTCCGCCGGTCACCAGATACCCACGCTCAGGAATGGTGGCGGCTAAAGCATGGGCCACATCGGCAAGTTCCGGGCCCATCTCCTCGGAATGGTCCGGCCGGACGTTGGTAATCACGCCGATCGTCGCCTTGATCATCTTGTGCTCGGCAACCCATTGGTTTTCCGGCTGCAAGGCCATACACTCAACCACCAAGACTTCCGCCCCGCGCCTGGCCGCCGCTCTAACAACACGGAGTTGTTCCCGAATGCCCACCCGCCTGCCCCGGTCAATCGGTACCTCTGTCCCGTCCTCGAGGATCAGCCGGGCGGCGGAACCGGTCGTTTTGGCCACCACCCGATATCCGGCAGCGCGCAAACCGGCCGCAATCAACCTGGTCGTGGTGGACTTGCCGCGCGTCCCGTTGACATGGATCCGCACCGGAATAGCGCCCAACAGCCTGTTATGGCGCAGCTGTTCGCCTACGCCTAACAGTCCGAGAAAAACAAGCATGATCATGAGCAAAGTCATCTCGCCCCACCGCTAATACAGGAATGGATAGTACAAGCTTTGTATTAACTATTTAGAAAGGTGCTAAATTATGCCAAATTGAGGCGATTTTCATGAAGCGAAAGCTCTCTCCGTTGCTGGTGGTGCTGTTGCTGCTCGGAGGGATCTGTCATGCGGCCAAAGAAGCGCCGATCCGGCCGCCACGTCTGACCAATTCACCCCGGTTGGACGTGATTGTGACTAATCAACGCCCTCTGCTGTCGGTCTTTAACGCCGGCGGCGGTAGCGGACCGCTAACGTATATCTTTCAATTGGATACAACACCGGAGTTCAACAGCCCCGATCTCCGGACGTATTCCGTCCCGGAGACGCCGCGCGTAACCAGTTTGCGAATCCCTGAAGGCGCCGAATTAAATGATCTGACCAGATATTTCTGGCGGGTAAAAGCGGTGGATAGTCAAGGAAACGAGAGCGCATGGGGTACGGAAGCGGGAGGTATCGTGGCCCGCTTTTGGGTCGATACCACGAGTGATAAACAAGCCGCCGGCCTCATCCGCACACCAATTGCACAAATAATTAGTTCGGGTGGCTGCGGCGAGAGCAATCTGCTCGACCAGGGAGACCAAGCCGATCAGACCTATTGGACCGGTCAGCCAGATCTTGACGAGCACCTGTTGGAGTTGGACTTAGGCGAGCAGCGTACGATTCACCGGATCTGGATGCTGGCTTCACCCGATGAACTAAGCGGACGGCCCCAAGACTATCTGTGGGAGTGCAGCAACGACCGGCAGAACTGGCATCCGATCGCTGGAGCGACTGTTACCAACGCTGACGCGTTCCGGACGATCATCGATTTGGCTCCGCCGGTCACCGCTCGCTTCTTTCGCCTCCGGATCACCCGCTGGCACGGCGAGTCCCCGCGCCTCAGCGAATTAACCCTCTATTCGCAGGAGCCGGTCCCTGCCCCGCGGGCGCCAAACAGTCCCTATGTTTTGCTCGTCGGCAACAGACACGATGGAACCGGGTCTGAAGAAATGGCCGCACTCATCGCTGAGCTCAATTTAGGGCTTCAGACGCTGATCATCCCGTATTATCTCGTCTCGCCCGAACTCATCGCCGGGCTCAGCCGGCCGCCGCGCGCGATCATTCTCAGCGGGTTGGGCCGAGATTATGAAACCTTGCCGATGTTTGAGTTTAACGGTCTCTTAGAGGTGATTAGAAGAGGCGACTATCCGCTCTTGGGCATCTGCGGCGGGCACCAGCTGTTGGCTATGGCCGAAGGGTACACTTTTGTCCGCCGGATGGGCCAAGGCTTTTATCTCGAAACGCTCGCAGACATCCTGATGCAGGCGGCCGAACCAATTACCATCATCAAACCAGACCCGCTCCTGGTTGGGTTGCCAAATCCTTTTTATGCCGCCCAATTACATCGGTGGGAGATCGCGGTCACCCCCACAGACTATGAGCTCTTAGCCCGTTCCTCCTGTGTGGAAGTGATCAAACACCGCAGCAAGCCAGTTTATGGGACCCAATTTCATGGCGAAAAAAATACGGCCTTTAATGTCGGCCGTCTCTTCACGCTCAACTTCTTGCGAAACATCGCAGCTGGTGAGTAGGTTAGTCGTTTTTCGCGATAGTCGCCGGACCGAACATCCTCACCAATTCTTCGCGTTTCGCAGACACCTTTTGTACGTACTGTCTGGTTTCGCGAATCGCGGGCACCGAAGTCTTCACCCGACTCGGACCGGCATTATACGCGGCAATGGCGAGCGACTCATCTTCGTACATATCGAGCAGCCGCCGCAGGTAACGGGTTCCGGCTTCGATGTTCTGCTCAGGCTTGTACAGGCTATCCGGATCAATACCCACGCTATAAGCCGTGGTGGGTTTGATCTGCATAATCCCGATACATCCGGCTCGACTGATGACATTAGCGCGAAAATGGCTCTCGCTGGCGGCAACCGACAAGAGCAGCCATAAATCAACCCCGTTGGCCCGGCTCGAATTGATAAAAGCCACCGCTAACCGGTTGACCTCGGCGTCCGTCAGGTTCCTATTTTTTTGCTTGATGAACTCCCGAACTTTCGTTACTTCATCTAAGGCTGGATTGGGCTGCTCGGATAACCTGATCCGCTGCGTTTCGGGCAGTTTACTTGGCTGGCTCCGGTTGGCCATAGCGTACACCGTAATAGTGAGTAAACCCACTATTACCAGTACAACCAATACCAAAAGCCACGTGGATCCGGCTCTCACCATAAACCTCCATGTGGGAGAATTTAATCCATTATTGGTTGTTATCTCCAGATTAGCCAATTCGTATTCATTGACTCGGTTAATTATAACAAAACCGGACGATTTGTCAATTGTCAAATGAAAGGGCGTACCTGTAAAGGTTTAGTAGGTCAAAAGAAATCCTCGCAGCTATCAATACTAAACACCGGATGGTTTACTCAGATCCCGTAAAGCCTTTGTTGTTGGAGACCAAGCCGCTACCAACTTCGGCATTCGTGCTTGCATCCAGGTGCCGGGCTCTACCACAATAGCTTCTTTAGCA
>JAAYHC010000037.1 GCA_012735535.1 Bacillota bacterium | reverse complement strand
TTGGCAAACCCAGCGAAAGCTGGGGACGCAAAGCCATGGGTCTAACGTGGTTTCAGAACTATGACTGCCAGGCTGCCTAGTGATACCACTAGTATGATTTCAGAGGCGCATCTGGCGCCTTTTTTCTCTTTGTTGGCGCAGATATCAGTAAGGCGAAGGGGAAGTGGGTTTATTCAATGAAAGCGGAGTGGATCAATCCGTTTATCAAGGCCGCTGAAGATGTTTTTGTCAGTTATGGCTTGGCTTTTAAAATTGGCAAACCGAAGCTGCAGGGGCCGGAGGTATTAGGTAACGATGTTAATGTGACCATTGGGATCACCGGGGACATCAAGGGACAAGTGATCCTGTCTTTGGGAACCGCAGAAGCGTTGGCGGTCGCTAGAACCATCGTACCATGGGAGCTGACAGAATTTGATGAAATGGCGAGCTCCTCGATCTCCGAGCTAACCAATATTTTGGTAGGACGAGCCTCCACCTATTTCGAACAGATCGGCTTGGCGACAGATCTCTCTGTACCTTCGGTTTTCACCGGCAACAGCATTAAGGTGTACAACACCGGTGTACAGAATATCGCCATTCCATTTATGCTCTCTGACAATAAGGCGTCCGATACTTACTCGGGCTTTCTTGCGGTGAGCTTTCAGCCCGCTTAATCTAGCGGTCGCAAGGGGTTGCTTTCGATGATTTGTTCGACCTCTTCATAGCCTTCCGGGAAGGCAAAGTTATAGCGGGCCGGTAGCGCGAAAACATAGCGCTGATTGCGTCCGAGCTCGCGAGGGCCGATCGGAGCAGCACCAATGTGAAACTGCTCCTGCTGTAGTGCTTCCCATTGCGTGGTGGTAAAAACCATGATCGGGATATCCTGGCGCGGTCGATTGCTGCTCCAGCGGGGGTGCCGGATTGAAATAAGTGGACCGGTTTCCACGATCTCCGAGCCGCCGACGGGGCTACCCTCCCAGCGGCTGGTGATGATCGCGTAGCCCCGCCATGATTCCGGAAGCCTAAAAGTAAAGCCATATTCTTTGTTGGTATAGATTAGTTCTTGTTCCGGTTTGGGAATAAACATCAAGGTAACAACCGCCGCAACTGCTGCCAAGACAAATAACAATAACTTATGCCTAGCCATACTATTCGCTCCACCAAATATCCATTATCATTCAGTATTCACTACCATAATCAGTCTATCCAATCCGTTCATTTACATTATATATAGTTTTCCGGTCTTGCGCCGTACGGCGGCCGGACCTTCTTTTTTGCGGGGAAAAGTGCGAGCACATGTGTTCCCCGAACTACGACCTTGTCAGGCCCGGGAGGCTGCTCGATGGAAAGACTGAAAAACCTGATTCTGGATAGTGAAGACCGGCTGCTCCGGCGGATTATTCACCTAGCGCATACCGCCGGCTACACCCAGTGTTCGTCGACTTTTGTCGAGGCGTGGCGGGTAATGGTCAGAGGGCTGTCCGAGTCGCTGATCACTTTTCTGAGCGACATAAACGGCGGCTCGGGAGCTGAGGTTGCAGCTTTTGTGGTGCACGAAGCAGAGTTGCATCAAAAAAGAGGCGTTCGTGTCACGGATTTTATCAGCTTGTTAAAAATCTGCCGGCAAGCCTATCGCGAGCTGCTCGGCACGAGTTCGACCTCCGCCACTAGCCGATACGAAGTCTTGGCAGCGCACGAGCGATACTTTGACCACCTGGAAGTTGCGGCCTTAACCGCAGTGGCGGAGACGGACCAAGACACGCTGGTCCGCAAAATGCAGGCGCACAACCTGGAGCTGACCCTGGAGAAGAATCGCTTTCTCACCATCTTTGAGAACGTGCCCAACCCGGTATTCTATCTAAATGAAAAGAACGAACTGTATTGGCTCAATCTGGCTGCGAAAGAGTTGTTGGCGGCCGAAATGGATTGCCGGAGCGATCTTGCCTTGGGCAACGAGATCAGCTTGCCCAAGTGGCTGGCAGCTTGGCTCAATGAATTTCGGTCCGCGGCCCAGGACGTGGCCAAATACCGGATGGACCTTGGGATCACCGGCGGCCTGCGCCATTTTGAACTCAAAATGAGCCGTATGGCGGATGCCGGCGGCGACTGTACCGGCACGATCGTGATCTTGACCGATCTGACCGACTACCAGCAGGCCAAGGCTGAACTGCAGAGGGCCTATCTCCAACTGCAACAGCTCTTTCGCTCCGTACCGGACGGATTAGTCGTTGTCTCTGCTGATTATACGATCGTCGAGGCCAATGAGAAGCTGGCTGAGCTGTTCGGCCTCAGCCAGGCTGATTTGCTCGGACGCAAATGTTTTGATGTCTGGGACGCCCCACAGTGCCATAGCTCCGGCTGTATTCTGAAAGTGGTTGCCGGCGGGATGGGTGTTATCGAACGTGAACAAGAGATTGCGACTAAAGATGGGCGCAAGCGGCATGCCTTGGTTTCTTCGGCTCCGCTATTTGCTGCTGACGGAGCGTTTCTCGGCATGGTCACCAGCGTCAAGGATATCACCGAACGGAAAAAGGCGGAGGAAGGGCTGGAGAACTATCGCCAACTTCTCCAGCAGGCCCAGGACATCATCCTGTTTGTCAGCAAAGATGGCCGGATCCTTGATGTCAATGAAGCTGCCTGCAAGGAATACGGATATAGCCGGGAAGAGCTGTTGCGCTTAAACATCAGAGATTTGCGCGAACCCGCCACCTTACACCTCTACCGCCAGCAGATGCAGCAGGCTTTTGAGACCGGCATTGTGATGGAAACCATTCACCGGCGTAAAGATGGCAGGGCTTTTCCGGTCGAGGAAAGCTCGCGCCGGGTAATGGTCGGTGGGGAGGAAGCCCTGCTCAGCATCATCCGCAACATCACCGAACGCAAACAGGCCCAGGAGGAGATCAAGTACCTGAGTTTTCATGACAAACTGACCGGCCTGTATAACTGGGCCTATCTTGAGAAACAGCTGTCCGGTGAACTGAAGAATGTCGTTCCGTGCAGTATCATCATGGGGGATATGAACGGCTTAAAAATCGCCAATGATGCCTTTGGTCATCGGGCGGGGGACAAGCTATTGGTCGAGATGGCGGCCATTCTGCGCCAAGTTTGCCGTTCCGGCGATATAATCGCCCGAACCGGCGGGGACGAGTTTGTGATCGTCCTCCCCGGTGCCGATGAAGCGGCAACCCATGCGGTAGCCGAGCGGATCAAAACGCGGTGTGCCCAATCGATCTTCCAACCGCTTCCGCCCAGTATCTCCTTGGGACTGGCTACCAGAACTACGACGGACCAAAGTCTCTTCGAAACGCTCCAAGAGGCCGAGACCAGAATGTATCGACGTAAGCTGCTGGAGGCCGACAGTGCGCGCAGTTTCAGCATCCAGTCTCTGCAGCGAACCTTGTATGAGAAGAACACCGAGACCAGGGAACACACTGAACGGCTACGAGTTTTGGTCAAGATGTTGGCGCTGGAAATGGAGCTCTCCACGGTTCTGCAGGATGAGTTGGATTTACTGGCGATGCTGCATGATATCGGCAAGATCCCCATCCCGGATGATATCCTCAACAAGCCTGGCAAGCTGACGGCAGAAGAGTGGGAGATCATGAAACGTCACAGCGAGATCGGTTACCGGATCGCCAAAACCTCGCCAGAACTCGCGCCGATTGCGGAGTACATCTTGGCGCATCATGAGCGGTGGGATGGCCAAGGTTACCCGCGCGGCTTGGCCGGGGAAGAGATTCCCTTGGCGGCGAGGATTCTGGCGGTGGCCGACGCCTTTGATGTTATGGTCAATGAACGGCCGTACAAATCCGCCTTTAGCACCGAGCTGGCGATTAAGGAGCTGAAACGCCATGCGGGGACGCAGTTTGATCCTCACGTGGTCACCGTCTTTCTCTCCCTGCTGGACAAAAACGCCGATGCTATTGGGGCGTAAAATGTGACAAAATTTGAGATTCTAGCAGGATAATGGGTGATTTAGTTAGAAGTTACAGAATGTAGCTATGATATCGGCACAATAAAGCAACTGAACGCTTTATTGCGAGTCAGACTGAGAGAACGAAACCAATCGCGCTCGTCAGTAGGGCTACAGCTTCTCCCAAGCGATGTGGAGGTAGTGTAGCCTTTTTTGTTTGGGCCGGCGGCCAAAGAACGGAGCGTGGAGATGAACAGTGGGATAGATGTCTGGAGCTGGATAATGGAGATTCTAACTCGGTTTGATCCGGCGCTTGCGCTCCACTGTCAACGGGTGGCGCGGTTGAGTCGGCTGATTGGGGGTCGGCTGCGCTTGGGCGATGAAGCCCTAGAGGAGTTATCCTTCGCCGGTCTGGCTCATGACCTCGGCATCATTGCCGTCCCGAAAAGAATTCTGCACAAGCCCAGGAGACTATCTGATTGCGAATATGATTCGGTGAAGCTCCACGTTGTAGCCGGGGTCGCCATTGCCCAGGCCTGCGGTTGTGGTGATTGGGTGTTGCAAGTGATTCGCTGCCACCACGAAAGGCTCGACGGCTCCGGGTACCCGGTCGGACTCGGTGGTGCCGAGATCGATCTGTTTAGTCGGATCGTGGCGGTAGCCGATGTTTATGTGGCCATGACCGCTCCGCGCCCTTACCGGGAGGCATATTTGCCTGAGGCGGCCTTGGCCGAACTGAACAATCACTACAAATACGATGCCGACGTGGTCAGGGCTTTGGAAACCGTTCTGGCCTACTAAGAGCTGACCGTGCCCTACTTTTATTATTAAGAAAGGTTTGGCGAGCAGAGATGAAATTTAGATTAAAGATCCGGCAGGCTGTGGGTAGGGTTGTGGTCTTGGTTATGATCTCCGCCCTGCTGCATCTGAGCGTCTATTGGCTGGAGTATAATCACACTGTCTTTGCCTTCCTTTCCATTAGCGATATCGTGATCACGGGGATCCTCGCTGCTTTTTTCATCGGTTTCTACCGCCGGGTTATCGCACTAAATCTTGAGTTGGCCGAGGACCGATATCGCGCCATCTTTGAGCATACCGGCACAGCGATGATCATCATCAACAATGATTTTACCATTGCCTCAACTAACAGCGAGTTCAAAAAGCTCTTTGGTTATAGTGAACAAGATGTGGTCGGTCGGCCAATGGACAAGATTATCGCTCCGGCAGACCGGGAGAAAATGCACAACTACCATGTCGCCAGGCGGGTTGACCCCGAGTCAGTTCCCTCGCACTATGAATCTCATATCATTGATCACAAGGGCCGGACCCGGGTGGTCCTGATCACGGTCTCGATGATCCCGGGCACCTTGCAGAGTGTCGCCTCCTTGATCGATGTGACCGAGCGCAAGCAGTATGAGGAAGAACTGAAAAACTACCGCCAGCTTTTCCACCAGGCCCGGGATATCTTTTTGTTTATCGACATGGAGGGGCGGATCTTAGATGCTAATGAGGCAGCGGTTCGGGCATACGGTTACACGCGCAGTGAATTGCTCAGCCTGACGATTGATGACCTCCGGCTGCCGGGGACGGATGCGAGCCGCCGGCGCCAGATGCGTGAGGCTTATCAGTATGGCCTTGAGATGGAGACGACGCACCGGCGCAAGGATGGCAGCACCTTTCCGGTGGAGGTCTCCGCCTGCGGGATCGATGTGGGCGGGCAGAAAGCGGTTATCAGCGTCATCCGCGATATCACCGAACGCGTGCAGGCCCAAAAGGAGATCCGCCGTCTGGGTTATGAAGATAAGCTGACCGGCTTGTACAACCGGGCCTATCTCGATAAGACCCTCGAACGGGTCCGGCCGGATGAGGTTCCGTATAGCATCATTATGGGCGATATGAACGGGCTCAAGATCGCCAATGATGCCTTTGGCCATAAGACCGGGGACCAGCTCCTGATCGAGATGGCCAGGATTTTGCGTCAGGCTTGCCGCCCCGATGACATTGTGGCTAGGGTCGGCGGGGACGAGTTTGTCGTCTTGCTGCCCGGTATCGATGAAACCGGGGCGCTTGCGGTTGCCGAACGGATCAAGGAGTACTGTGAAACCTCGACCTTTCAGCCGGTCCAACCGAGCATCTCCTTAGGGCTGGCTACCAAAACTTCTCCGGAGCAAAACATCTTTGAAGTGCTGCAAGAAGCCGAATCGCGGATGTATCGGCGTAAACTGTTGGAAGCCGATAGTGCCCGCAGCTTCAGTATCCAGTCATTACAGCGGATGCTGCGGGAAAAAAGCAATGAAACCGAAGAACATACTGAACGCCTGCGCATCTTAGTACGGAGGCTCGCCCAGGAGATGCAAGTTTCCTCCGTTTCCTTGGATGATCTGGATCTCTTGGCTACCCTGCACGATATCGGCAAGATAGCCATTCCCGATGATATAGTCAACAAACCGGGTAAGCTGACACCGGAAGAATGGGTGATCATGAAGCGGCATACGGAGATCGGCTACCGGATCGCGATCGCCTCTGCCGAACTAACCCCGATTGCCGAATACATCTTAGCGCATCACGAACGCTGGGATGGTAAAGGCTACCCGCGCGGGCTGGCCGGGGAACAGATCCCGCTGCCGGCGCGGATACTGGCCGTAGCCGATGCTTATGATGCCATGGTCAACGAACGCCCGTACAAGCGACCATTTTCATCGGTGAAAGCGATTCGGGAGCTCAAGCGCAATGCGGGCACGCAATTTGATCCCGCGGTGGTTGCCGCGTTTTTGGCGATGTTTGAGAAAGACGCCAATGTGGCCAGTGGCGAGAAAAGTACATAAGACGGCTGCGCGGCAGAAACATCGATAGAGCGCAAGGATGCTTAAGTCCTTGCGCTTTCTTATTTTAAAAAATGTGACCGGTGATCTGGCTTTGGAGGGCATCTCTTTTCAACCGCTGGAGGGGAATTGTCATCGGCAGCGAACAACAAGTATATTGACCTAGTAGCAGAGTAGTGAGTTAGGAGATTACCACCGCAATGACCAAACAGCCTGTACTTGTTACCCTGCGGGCCGGGATCAAAACCGGCCTGCGACTCACCTGGGAGATGTCCAAGGTGATCATTCCGACCTACCTGATCGTCAGCATTTTAGACAGCATGGGAATTATCACTTCCCTGGCTACGCTCTTTAGCCCGGTGATGCGGTTCATCGGCTTATCCGGGGAAGCGGCCATCGCCTTGTCCTTAGGGTATCTGCTCAACCCCTATGCCGCGATCGGCATGATGCTCTCGCTCTCACTGCCGATCCGGGAGATGACCATCCTGGCGATGATGCTCTGCATCGCCCACAGCCTACCGCTGGAACTGATGGTTAATCGCAAGACCGGGATCAAGATCGGCGCCTTTTTGCCGATGCGGCTGGGCTTATCCTTTCTCAGCGCTCTGATTTTACACCTTTGCTTGTAGGGAGTAGATGAGACAAGATGGAAGCATTGTTGGTTTTATGGGACGGTCTGCGGGCGAGCATCGGCGCCGTGCTCCAAATTGGGCTAATCGCCATCCCGATCATGGTCCTCATTGAATTCGCCAAGACGTACAATTGGATCGAGAGAATCACCTTCTTGACCAAACCGATCACCAGGCTCCTGAACCTCTCGGAGCACGCCATCCTCCCCCTAACCGTGGGCTTGACCTTCGGCTTGATCCTCGGCGCCGGCGTGTTGATTCAGACCGCCCGCGAAGGCAATATCTCGCTGCGCGATTTATTTCTCCTCAACGTCTTTCTCTCCATCTGTCATGGGGTTATCGAAGAGACGATGGTCTTCGTCGCGCTCGGGATTAACGGCTTGCTCTTGGTCGGGCTGCGTTTTTCCATCGCGCTCTTGACAACGCTGATTGTGGCCCGCTTTTTTTACCGTAATCCGGCGGAGATTCCCCAGGTCATCCGGGGGTAAACCGGCTGTATTTTATTACCTGAAAATAAAGGGAAACGCAGCATTGAGACGGTATGTGTTAGTAGATAGTCTTTTTGTTTTGGAGGAATGCAGATGGAAAGTAGTACAAAGATGCTGAAAGAGATTCATGAGAATCCCCAGGTTGTGGCAGCGACCCTTGCATCAGAGAGACCGAGGGTACAAGAACTGGTTAACGAGCTCAAAAAACGGCGCATTGATCTGATTATCATTGCGGCACGCGGCACTTCCTACCACGCGGCCATCTATGGCAAGTATCTCTTCGAATACCTTCTCGGCATTCCGGTTTCTTTTACCGCGCCATCAATGTATACCCTGTACAATCGACCCGTTAAGGTTGATAACGCTTTAGTAATCGGCATCTCCCAGTCCGGCTCTTCTCAGGATATTGTGGAAGTTGTCAAAGAAGCGACTGCGGCCGGAGCCTTCAGCGTAGCGATCACGGCCAATCCGGATTCGGCGCTGAGCCAGGCAGCTACCGCCACCATCCTTTGCCATGCCGGACGCGAAGAGGCCGTAGCGGCGACCAAGACCTATATCGCTCAGTTGACGGCTTTGGCCTTGTTTGCCGTGCTCTGGGCCGAGCGGGCGGATCTGCTCGAAACCCTGCAGGCCATTCCGGAGTGGATCGCCAAGAGCTTGGCGCTGGATGGCCGGGTTCAGGAGATTCTGCCCCGCTACCGGTATATGCGCGGCTGCGCCCTGATCGGCCGGGGCTTTAACTACTGCACCGCGCTCGAGGCGGCTCTCAAGCTCAAGGAAACCTGCTATCTCGAAGCCCAGGGCTATTCCGCCGCCGACTTTCTGCATGGGCCGATCGCCATGGTCGATGAGGGCTTCCCGGTTTTTCTGATCGCCCAGCCCGGTCTGGCGCTCGATAGTGTCAAGCATGTCAATGAAAGGTTAAGGGCGATCAAAGCAGAAACCATCGTCTTGAGCAGCGATCCGGAGCTTTTGGCCACAGCGGTGATTCCGATCGAGATGCCCGGCTGGTCGGAGGATGTTTTCTCCCCGCTGGTGTATACCCCGCCGTTGCAACTGTTTGCCGCCCGGCTTTCCACCCTCAAGGGGTTGAACCCGGATGCTCCGCGCGGCTTGAACAAAGTGACCGTGACCCGCTAATTCCTCCGGTGATCTGGATATAAGCGCAGAGACGGCGAGCTCTGCGCTTTTTTTGCGTCTAGGGCATTTTACCGCCATTCTCCCGCTGAAGCTGTAACACTTTGTCCTGGGCGATCATAGTCTGATAGCAAAATCTTGCCCGAACCAAAAATTCTTGGTTGCGGCAAAGATGGCGAAGGAGATGCATGGCTATGCTTGAAGCCCAGAGATTGACCCAGCTGGCGATCGGCCACAAAGCCACGGTCAGATCGGTTGAGGCCCAGGGATTGACCCGCCGGCGCTTATTGGATCTGGGCCTGGTGCCCGGGACGACCGTCGAGGCGGTACGGCACAGTCCGGCCGGTGATCCGACCGCGTTTCTGATCCGTGGCAGCGTCATCGCCCTCCGGGCCAGCGAAGCTAACTTGATTCATATTCTCTAGAAGCTGCGAGGGGGAGTGGCGATGGGGGATCTGGTGATTGCTTTAGCGGGAAATCCCAATACGGGCAAGAGTACGCTCTTTAACGCCTTGACCGGCTTGAACCAGCACACGGGAAACTGGCCGGGTAAGACTGTGGCTATCGCCCGGGGAAGGTTTGAGCATGCCGGACTAACGATCGAGCTGGTTGATTTGCCTGGAACCTATTCTCTCTTGGCCAGCTCCGTCGAGGAACAGGTGGCGCGGGACTTCATCTGTTTTGGAGGTCCCGCGGCGACGATCCTGGTTGCTGATGCGACCTGTTTGGAACGCAATCTGAACTTGGTCTTGCAGGTCTTGGAGATCACCCCCCGGGTTGTGCTGTGCGTTAATTTGCTGGACGAAGCCGAGCGCAAGGGCATTGCCGTCGATACGACCAAACTCGCGGCAAAGCTGGGAGTACCGGTGGTGCCGATTGTCGCTCGGGAGGGGCGGGGGCTGGCGGAGCTCAAGGAACGACTCATCGAGGTAGCAACCAAGAGCGGAGAGAAGGCTGCCTACCAACCCGTCTATCCGGAGCAGATCGAGCGAGCCGCAAAAGAGCTGGTGCCGCAGATAGCGGATATGCTGCCGGCCGGGCTCAATCCGACCTGGATCGCTCTGCGGATGCTCGAAGGGGATGAGTCCATCCTCACGCATTTACCTCAGCTCGCCCCGGTCTTTGCCGAGGTGCAAGCGAGCACCCGGGGGCAGGTCGATGCGCTGCGCGATCAAATCGTCACCGCCATCTACCGACAAGCCGAAGCGATCGCCGCCGCGGTGGTTTCACGACCGGCCCGGCAGCGCACCGATTGGGATCGGAAGATCGATGATCTG
Organism: Bacillota bacterium; assembly: GCA_012735535.1. Lineage (GTDB taxonomy): Bacteria > Bacillota > UBA5301 > UBA5301 > UBA5301 > JAAYHC01. Next base: position 2,588 of record JAAYHC010000037.1, on the reverse strand, counting down.
CTGACCTCCAAGCTCTTCGGTTACCCGTTAATGCTGGCACTCCTGGCCGGGGTCTTTTGGCTGACGATCTCCGGGGCCAACTATCCGTCACAAGCCTTGGCGGCCCTCTTTTTCAGCATTGAAGACCGGCTGACACAGCTGTTTCTGCTCGCCGGGGCGCCGGAGTGGCTACATGGTTTCGTCGTTCTGGGGGTCTACCGCTCGTTGGCCTGGGTTGTTTCGGTGATGCTGCCGCCGATGGCCATCTTTTTTCCGCTCTTTACGCTCTTAGAGGATCTCGGTTACTTACCGCGGATCGCCTTTAATCTCGACGGCCTCTTTCAACGGGCCGGCACCCATGGTAAACAGGCGCTGACGATGGCGATGGGGTTTGGCTGTAATGCTGCGGGGGTGGTCGCCGCCCGGATCATCGATTCGCCGCGTGAACGCCTGATTGCTATGGTGACCAATAATTTCGTGCCCTGTAATGGGCGCTTTCCGCTGCTCATCACCTTGGCCTCGCTCTTTTTCGGGCAAGGGGCGCTAATGGCCGGCGGTTTAGTGGCGGCGGGGATGGTCGTGGGCTTGGTCCTCTTGGGGATCACCATTACTTTACTCATCTCCTGGCTTCTCTCCAAAACCTTGCTGCGCGGGGTGCCATCCGCGTTTATGCTCGAGCTGCCGCCGTATCGGAAGCCGCAGATCGGCCGGATCATCGTCCGCTCGCTCTTTGACCGGACGCTCTTTGTTTTGAAACGGGCCGTGATGGTGGCTGCGCCGGCCGGTGGCGTAATCTGGCTGCTGGCTAATCTCACTGTTGGCGGGCAAAGCCTGATCACGCACCTGGCAGGCCGGCTAGATCCTTTTAGCCGCGCGATTGGCCTGGACGGCTACATCCTGTTGGCCTTTATCCTTGGTCTGCCGGCCAATGAAATCGTCATCCCCATATTACTGATGAGCTACCTAGGAGCCGGTGCCATGCTGGAGCTGGACAGTCTATCCGCCTTACATACGCTCTTGGTCGGGCGCGGCTGGACCTGGCTGACGGCGCTCAACACTATGCTCTTTTCGCTGCTGCACTTTCCTTGTGCAACGACTTTGCTGGTCATGCGCAAAGAAAGCGGCGGCTTGCGCTGGCCGCTGCTGGCAGTGGTGATCACCACCGGAACGGCCATTCTGGTCTGCTGGGTGATCGCGCAAGGGGCGCGCCTGCTTGGCTTGGTCTAGGTGGCTTACTGTTAGCATAGACTAACAATGTCACCACCGAGCAAAGTTGTTAGAGGGGTTTCGGGATGTTAACGGAGAGCATGGAAGATTATTTGGAAACCATCTACCGTTTAATGATGGTTAAAGGCTATGTCCGGGCAGTGGATCTATCGGAAGCGTTAAATGTACAATCATCGAGCGTGACCCGGATGATTCAAAAACTGGACGAGAGCGATTACCTTGTTTACGAGAAGTATCGCAATATCTCTTTAACACCGAAAGGCGAGATCTATGGAGAGTTCCTAGTCTGGCGAGATGCTACCCTCAAACAGTTTTTGCGGTTACTCAATGCCAAGGTGGGGATTGACGAGCAGGTGGAGGGGATGGAACACTATATCACCCCTGCGACCATGGGTTTGATTAGGAACCTGATCACCTTTTTTAGTCAAAACCCGAAACTGCTCGGTGAGTTTCACGCCCTCCAGCAGGTTAAACAGTACCCGGATCAAGTCGATCTCAGGGAACTGAGAGCCTGGGAGTTCCGGCATAATCAGGAGTAGGAAGGTTACGGAGAGGATTTTCCCATGTTGTGGCTAAAGTGGAAGTAAGCTACAACTTTTAAGAGGGGGATCTTTCCATGAAACGCTTTGTGGCCATCTTGCTCCTTGCCTTATTACTGGTTCAGGCTCCGCTGACGGCCTTCGCTGCAATCGGGGAGTCAGAACTAGCGCTGCAGCAGGTTGCCCAGCGCTATAAATCCAATCGCATTCTCGGTGGTTGTATTCTGATGGGGGCCGGGGGGTTGTTAATCGTTAACGATCCGGAGAATGATCCTGAGGGTTTTACCACCCTAGTCGGCGGGGTCTTAGCAGGGGCCGGAGTCTTGACTTTGTTATTGAAAAGCCCGGCCGAGCGAGAGTATGGGCAAGTCGTAAAGGTTCAGGATCCCATCCAACGAGAGAAAATGGCCTACGAATCATTGGCTTATCTGGCCGATACCGCGAAACGCAACCGGATTTTCGGTGGGATCAGCAACGGCGTACTTGCGATCTATTTTTTCACCAGTGAGCCTTCGGACCCTTCCTTATATTCGAAAGATGACTATAAGTATCTAGGCCTGTTAACTGCCGGGGCGAGCCTAGGTTCTTTCTTACTCCCAAGTTACGAAGAGAAGGTCTTCGCAGAGGTCAAACAGGCCAAAGAGCGCCAATATGCCTTAGACCTCGCCCCGATCGGGGATTCTATCGGAGTACGCTTGACTTACAACTTTAAGTAGCTGAGGGGTGTTCTGGGTAATCGGGGCCAACCGCTTTTGCCACAACGTTTTGGAGATCCCAGCCGGATGGGTTTTGATAGAGTCTTAAGCCAAACTCCGGGGCTACGGCCAAGACATGGTCGAAGAT
>JAAYHC010000036.1 GCA_012735535.1 Bacillota bacterium | reverse complement strand
AGTCTCCCGGCGGCGAGGTCGTCTTTCTCTGCCGCAACGCCAATGCGGCGGCACCGGCAGAAGCTCTCAGGCAGATCCGGCAGGCCAATGCCGAAGCTGAGAAAAAGGGGTTTCTACAGTGAAACGGTCGTTTAAACGGACGATACCAATTGATATAGCTGAGCCGGGGATGGTGCTGGCCAAAGATGTGTATTCAGCCAAAGACCAGGTCTTGCTCAGATCCGGTACGGAGTTGGATCAACGCCATCTTGATAAGCTACAGGCGTTTAACATCGAGCATCTCTGTATCTGGCAACCGCTCAGCGATGAGCTCAGTGATGAGGAGATCCAGCAGCTCAAAGCGGAGGAGAATGCCCGTCGCACCTGTATCGAGGCGGTGGAGATTGTCAAGCAAGTCATGAGCGATGTGCGCATGGGGGACTCACTCGATCTGCCCAAGGTGCGGCAGACGGTGTCGGAGTTATGCACCCAGCTGATTCAGGATGATCGCGTCCTGCGCTATATTGATAATTTGTATGCCTATGATGAGTATACTTTTGCCCACTCGATTCAGGTTAGCGTCTTTACCATCATCCTCGGTAAGGCGTTACACACTCCCCGCCCGGCGCTCGAGGATATCGGCACAGGGGGGATGTTGCATGATATCGGCAAGACGCGGGTGCCGCTCGAGCTTTTGAACTTGCCGCGCCAATACACTGCGGAGGAGTTCGCAATTATGCGGAATCATCCGCAGTATGGCGAGGAGATCCTGCGGGAGACGAACGGGGTGCCGGAGATCGTCATCCGGATGGCCGGCGAGCACCATGAGCGGTATAACGGGACGGGCTATTTCCGAGGACTCAAAGGGGACCAGATCCACCCGTATAGCCAGATTACGGCGCTCGCCGATGTCTATGATGCGATGACGACGACCCGGACTTACCGGCCCGCTTTATTACCTCAGCAGGCGGTTGAGTTTTTGCTCACCGGTGTCGGATCCTTTTTCAACCCTGATTTGTGCCATCTGTTTATCAAACATGTCGCGATCTTTCCCGTTGGTTGTGTGGTGCAATTAACCAATGGCCTTATCGGCAAGATCTTGGAGGTCGACGAAAAACTGCCGACGAGGCCGGTTGTCGGAATCATCGGCAAGACCAAGTTGATGCGGATCACCGAGATCATTGATCTGCGCCGCCGACCGGATCTGCTCGTTGCCAGAGTGGTTCCCCAATCCGAGCTGCTCGCCATCAAGGGGGTTTGGCCTTCCGCAAAACAGGTTTAGTGCAAGAACTGGTGGAGCTGATCTTTCCGCCGGCACCCGTGTGTGCTGCTTGTGCCAGACCGCTGACCGGCTTTTTCCGGACCGACTTTTGTCGGCAGTGCTTGGATCGGCTGGTTTTCACCGGCAAACCGTATTGTGCGCGCTGCGGGCGCCCACTCGCTAGCAGGTCCGCCGCCGGGAAGCAGCTCTGTTATACCTGTACCCGCACCGAACCACGGTTTCGGCTGAGCCGTTCGGCCCTGGTGTACACCGAGGAAGCGCGGGCCTTGATCCATCGGTTCAAGTATGAAGGGCAGGTCGAGTTGGGCAAGGCTTTGGGCCGGTTGATGGCTGCGCGGTTGGGCAACTATCCGGAACTCGGGAGGTATAAGGTGGTGGTGCCGATCCCGCTGCACCCGGAGACCGCGGTGAGCAGGACTTTTAATCAAGCGCTAATCTTAGCCGCCCAAGTTGCCGATAAACGAAATAGGCGGTTGGTTCCGTATGTGCTTCAGCGCCTACCGGGTTCGGCGCTGCAACACACGTTGAGTGGGCGACAGCGCCGGCAGGGATTGGCAGGCGAGTTTTATGTGGCCGATCCGGCGCCCATCAAGGGACGGCGGGTCCTGTTGATCGATGATGTCTTGACGACCGGCAGTACGCTGAGTGAGGCTGCCCGTGTGTTACTCCGCGCGGGGGCGAAAGAGGTTGCCGGATATACCTTAGCGATCGGCTTGGCGGAGAAAGATGGATATTAGGAGGCTTGTGTTCGGTGAGTTTAGCTAATTGTCAACGCTGTGGTAAGGTCTTTATGCGCATTAAGAATCCACTGTGCCCTGACTGTCAGCGCGCCGAGGATGAGCTTTATGATAAGGTAGTGGAATACCTCAAGGAAAATCCCGGTGCGACCGTGGCCGAAGTGGCAACGGCATTAGATGTCGATGTGAGCATCATCAACAAGTTTGTCCGCACCGGGCGCCTGGCTCCGGTCAACCCGACTTGGCAGGCGAGGTGTAATCGGTGTGGGATTCCGATCAGCTCCGGAGAATTGTGTGAACAGTGCCGCTTACAGTTGGCGAGCGAACTTTCCAAAGAGCTGGCAAACAAAAAAGAAGAGAAAAAGGAGCGGCCCTACCGGAAAGGTGACAAGATTTATCTGATTGACCGGGTACGACAGAAATAACGTTAAAGCCGGGTCGATTGTTGCCGATATATCTCATAGAGGTGGCTTAAATGTTGATATCTACAAACCAAGTTCAAAATGTCTTAAAGGTTTATAACCAGCAAAACAAGGTCAGACGCGCCGCACAGACGGAAAAGCCCGCATCGATGGGCAAAGACGAGATGGTACTGTCCATGGAAAGTAAGATGGTGCAAGCGGTTAAACAACATTTGGAGACGGTGCCCGAGATTCGCCAGGAGAAGGTGGATCAGCTGCGGGCTGCGGTGAAAACCGGCACCTACCATGTTGACGGCAAGCAGATTGCGGAAAAGATGCTCGCCCGAAGCATCGTCGACCGTCTCGGTTAAGGGGTTGTGCCTGTGGAGACGTCTATCGCGGCTTTGGTTGCAATTTTGGATGAAGAAATCTCCGTTTATCAGGAGTTGCTGCAACTGGCCGAGGCAAAACGAAAGCTCATCGGGATTGTGGACAAGCTCGCGGAGTTCGAAGAACTCACCAAGCGGGAAGCTCAGCTGGCGCAGGCCATCATTGCTGCAGAGGATAAACGGATGCAGATCATGGATGAGTTGGCTTCCCAATTGGGAAGCCATTTGGCTGCCGCTACGCTCGCCGAGGTGGCGGAGGCCGTTGACGGGCCGGAGCGGGAGCAGTTGTTGGCCCGGCGGCAAACCCTGTCTGAGCTGCTGGCGGAGTTGAAGAACGAAACGACCTTAACCAGAAAGCTGCTCGATCGTGAGCTGCGGTTTATAAATTATAGCCTGAGCCTGGTCACGGGCGAAGGCGAGAACAAACAGGGCTATTCTGAGCTTGGCAGCAAGCAGAAGTCGGCAACCGGACGCAGCTTGCTGGATTGGAAGGCTTAACGGGGAGTGAAGATCGTTGCGTAGCACTTTTATGGGATTAGAAACAGCCAGGCGGGCGTTAATGGCCCACCAGATGGGGCTGGAGACGACGGCACACAACGTCGCCAATGCGAATACACCTGGGTATACACGTCAGGTTGTGCAGTTGCAGGCCACGACCCCGTTTAGTCCGCCGAGCTGGATTTCGCCGGCGATTGCCGGGCAGATCGGTACCGGCGTTGAAGTGGTGGCGATCCAACGGATGCGCGATGCCTTTTTGGATAGCCAGATCCGGCAGGAGACTTCGTCCAAAGGCAGATGGGAGACCCAGAGCGAGTTGCTGAGCCAGATCGAGCT
>JAAYHC010000035.1 GCA_012735535.1 Bacillota bacterium | reverse complement strand
TATGACCTTCGTATACAGCTTACTCCGATGAAAACCACCGAAAAACCTGCTGCAAAATCATCAACCGAGCGAAAACCTAACATCCCTGGACCAGACCATCCGTGGCGACATTTCAAACTCTATCAACGACCTACACTCAAACAAATTCATGAAATTGCCTCAAGGAGGTGACAAAGTCTCAGTCCATTTTAACGTTATTTGGGGTGACAAATTCACTGTCTATTGACACCATAATATACTGGCGAGTTAGCAGGCATTCTCGAAGACTTCGCGGATCGACTCCGGCATTTCCCCGGACTCTTTCAAATACTGCTTGAGAAACGAGTTTTGCATCATCATTTTAAGCGATGTTAAGAGATAATTCCGTTTAAACTCATCAGGCAACCGACGATATTGCCGTACTTTGTCCAGGTAAAAATCTCGGTAGCAGCCGATCAGCGCTTGTTCGATTTCAGCAAGGCTCATATTAATCGGTTTGATGATTGGGTTGATAAAATTGTATTTTGCGTAATCGCGCGTGACCACATATTGCTGAAGTTCCTCGGCATTGTCGGCATAAGGCCAAACGGCCAAATGCAGAAAATGGGGCAGATCCGGGTTGTAATACTTTGCCAACTCCAATGTTTGTCGTATCGTTGCTTCGGTCTCGTTAGGCAAGCCGATGATAAATGAACACTCAGAAACCATACCATGATCGTTGATCAGCCTGATCGCCTCGACACAGTTCTGACAAGTTACATCCTTTTTAAAGGTATCTAAAGATTCCTGATTGGTCGCTTCTACACCGACATAGATATGCTGCACGCCGGCTTTGCGGTACTTCCAGAGAATCTCCCGGTCCCGAATAATGTCGTTGACCCGCGTCTCCAACAGGATGTGAATACCCAAATCCAACCGGATTAGACGATCCAGGATTTCCTCCCAGCGCCTGGCATCATAAGTCGGATATTCATCGGAAAACATGAAGACATTAACCCCGTATTTGCTGTTGAGATACAGGATCTCATCGACGACCAAATCGGCACGTCGCTGGCGATAACTTTGGCTCCAAAACTTTTGTTGCGAGCAGAAAGTACAGCCATGCGGACAGCCTCGTGACGTATTGATGATCGCCAACCGCGATCCTTTCAGTGGGAAAAAGGTGTAGAGATCCCAATCAACCAGATCCCAAGCTGGAATAAGACTGTCCAGATCGGAAATGAACGGCCGCGCCGGGGTCAGCCGAACTTGTCCGTCTCGGAGATAAGCCAGCCCCCGCACCGAATCCGGATCTTCATCATGCACCAAACATGTGATCAGCTCGGCAAGGGTAATCTCTCCCTCGCCACGCACAACAAAATCAACATAGCCGGCTCCCGGCGGCTGAGTCAAGACCTCCGCGTATTGAAAATGAGCATGGACACCGCCGATGATCGTTCTGATCTGCGGGTTTACCTCTTTGGCTACGCGCAGGACTTCCAGAGCTGCATAAATCGACGACGTGTAGGCGGTGGTCGCCACAAAGTCCGGTTTTTCTGTCTCGATCCGCCGCCTAATTTGGGATAAGCTATCCCCACCGGTCATGGCATCGTAATAAATCGGTTCAAAGCCGGCCGCTCTCAGATGCCCGGCCAAGTAGACAAAAGCGAGATTGAGCCATCTCCCTGCCGATTCTAAAATACCTGCATGGTATGGCGGAGTTATTAACATCACTTTGGCCTTCATCGCCATGCCCCCCTCTTTACTTACCATAAGCCAGCCAGTATTGACTAAGCGACCCGACCAAAAAGACCAGCCCTAAGAGCAGATGTTTAATAATGAGCAACCGATCTTTGACCCGATTCTGTCGCGGTTGATACCAGACCGTTCGTAGCACGCCGGTTACCAACACAATGACCAGAGACAAGGGGCCGAGCCGGAAAAAACGTCGCAAGGTATCAGACCAATACCCGACCGCAGCCGGCGGCGGCGCCTCTTTCGCCATCAGGTATAACAGCAGCCAGGTCGCCCCCCAAACTCCGGTAAACAAATCATGGCAAAAGTTATTAAGCACCTGTAAATACTGCTGCCAACTCCGCACCGTTTTCGCCCCCTACGCAAGATACTGCGAATGCATCCCGGCATCTAGAAATCCCAAACCGATCAGGGCAAACAAAATCAAAAGAAAGGCAATAATCCCGATCCAGGTCACCACGACTCCACGCCAATTGAGAGTGCGACGAAGATGTAAATAGAGACCGTAAACCAGCCAGGCGATTAAAGACCACGTTTCAACCGGATCCCAGCTCCAATAACTACCCCAGGCCGAGTTGGCCCAAATTGAGCCGGAAATAATCATGACCGTCAAAAAGACAAAACCACAACTAATACAGAGGTAACTCCATTCGTCGAGTTCTTCGCCGGTTGGCAAGCGGTCGACAAAAGATACCCCGCTTTGGCGGATCAGAGCTGCCGATCCCGTTGTGTGCCGCAGTTTGTGCAGGTACAGGACGGCAAAAGCAGCTCCGATTAGATTAAATCCATACGTTAACTTAGCAAAAAGGATGTGCACTACTAGCCAGAAGGTCTTAAACGTTTCCGGAACTTCTTTAATCTCCGGAGAAGACATCACTACAATACCTAAAATTAAGATGCTGGTAGGATAGATCACGATGGCCGCCCAATCCGTCACCTCATACTTCCGGCGCAATAGAAAGTAGATAACCAAGCCCAACCAAACCAGTCCTGAGAAAGCCTCGAAACGGCCATAGACAGGTATTCTCCCGGCGACAAGCCATCTGAGGCCTAAGGCAATCCCATGGGGGAGCAAGCCAATGGCCGTTAAGCGGTGGCACCAGCGGTTCAAGCCGTCTTTGCGCCAATAAATACCGATTACGAAACAGGCGGTACCAAGCACGTAGAAGGTGATCGCCAACCAGTGCAGTCCAATTTCCAGCTTTGCCACTATGTCAGCACCTGCCCTATACTCTGTAACTGCCGAGCCAATTCTCGTATTTCAGCCTGAAGCAATGAACTAAAACGACAACTGGACGCAGTTATCTGCACTTGACCCTCGCTTGTGGCAGTCGCCCGAATTGTCCTGGGGTTAATAATGTACATGGCAATTAAGCCGCCGAGCGCTACCCAAAATGCGGTAAACGTCACGTTTCGCCACGAGTCTCCTACTGCCGTGAATGAACCCCAGTATCGCCAGTCAACAAAATACAGACGTCCTTGGGAAAACTCGAGCCACTCGCCTAGCGCCAGTACTCCCGAAGTCACCGTGCCTTCGGCCGGCTCCTCAATAGTTACCGCCACCTTGACCGGTTGTCCGGGATAAAACCTAATATAACCGGGACAAGATGTCCCCGGAACTACCAAATGGCCGCTATACTCCTGCTCCTCGTCCGGTTCCCCAAAGGTTTCCAACTCGACAATAAAATCAATAACGTCTCCCCGCTTTAACACCAGGGTAAAAATTGGCGAATAGCCGTACCGATGCTGATAGATGGTGACCCCGCCGATGACGAGCGGCGAACCCGCCCTAATTATCTGTGTTTTGCGCAATCCTTTGTTATCAACGGCGTTAACCTGTGAGGCAAAACGCTGGACCCGCCCGTTTTCATCCGTTTCGACCAGGAGTTTTTCCAGCTCTAGAGTAAAGCGCCGCGGGTCTTGCGGGGCAAAAACACTCGGTTCAAACACCACGTAATTATCGGCGGCTTCGGAAAAGACAAACCTTTCACTTACCCCAAAACGGCCCCAGGTTCCGGTAATAACGCCGCAAAAAGCGCTGAAGATCAAAGCAACCAAGGCGGTGTGAAAAAGGGCCGAACCGAAAACCCCAATCGCATTTTTATGGGCAACTAGCCGACTGTTCTGGAGCGACACCGCATACCATTTAGCGCGACAAAGCTTAGCCAAAGTCGCCAGAGCATCAGCCGGATCGCTCGCCGGCAAATCAACCGTAACCGGTTTGCCGCTGACCCTCCCCTCTCGAATTTGCTTGTAGCGTTTAACCGCACCGCGCCATTGCCGCAACGTACAAGCGTAGGTATTGACGGCAAGCATAACAACTAAGGTGATAAACCACCAGCTGGAAAAGGCACTGCGCGAAACGATGCTCGCGTAAAACGCAGCAAAGATTAACCCGGCAAGCAATACCGAGGCGAGTTTTACCGATCCGATAACTCTAGTTATACGCCGCAACCAGTTATTTTTCGTCATGTCGCGCTTGCCCTAGCAAAAACTCTTCGGCAACAACCGCACAGGAATCCCCGTCATTGGCGAATCTGCCAGTACCGCCGGCTTCCCCCAGGCCTTTAACAAAGAGGTTTAAGACCATCTCTTTCATCCGGCCAAAGCCTTCAGTGCCCAATGGTACCCACGCCGGATGGCCCGGAGGCCGCTCACGCCGACCGGACACCCTGCCGACGATTTCAAATTTGAGCGGATCAATCTGGTATCCCAAGTCCTCGGTTCGCACAGCGAAAGCATGCCAAAAGTTGGCGAGGTCGTAGTGGCAAATAACCCCTGTTTGTCCGGCCGGTAACCGCCGGCCGGTCTCTTGGTCGATCACCACCGTCCGCGCCCAGGGCGGAGAGATCTTGCTACGCTCCGCGGACGATTTTTTCACTAACTTGTCCCGCAGAACGTTATCAAAATAGTTGGTGTTGCTCTCACCCATCCCATAGGTGTTCACACAATATTCCGGAGGAACATTAAAGTACTTTTGAACCAATTGATAATACTCATCCCGCGTACAATGGCCAAAAAGGCCCATATACCCCCCACCATCGCAGACCCGACTGCCAGGGGGCAAATTAAAGCGCCAACGGCGCCTTTGGCAGTATTTGAAGAAGAAAATAAAGCCGGCCGTAGCCCCAATAATAGCGACCGGCTCACCGGTTTCTTCAGCCTGCCGTAAATCGGCATAAAAACCGGCAATGTCCAGACCTTTCTCGGAAATGAGAAAACGGCTTGCGGGCGTACCAAAGTGTTTCCGAACCTCGGCGAGGCCGACAGCCATCCCCATCGCGGGGGCAATCTCCGGAGAAGGCACTAGCAAGAGAATCTTCATTCTCTCCACATCCGGGAATAAAAAAGATTTGGTCATCATGCGATTGGCGGCCAAAACCAGCTCAAAAGCCTGCTCGTTGCGGTAGATCATCCCGCGTCTGGCCGGATCGGTGGTGCCGCCGGTCTTGATAAAATGCTGGGCCTGCTCTTTAGGAAACGATGTAACAGCCTCTTGTTTAAACTGGGCCGAGGGCAGCGGAGGTATCTCGTCCCACCGGGCAATCGTCTCCGGGCTAACTAACCCCTGTTCGGCACAGTACTGTCGATAAACCGGGTTGTTTTCCCACTGAAACCGAAAAGTCTCCAGAGCCAAGCGATTAAATAGAGCATCATCGTAATCGTCAACTCCGGCCTGGATATACTCCTTAATTGCCGACTCCAGTTGGACGTGTGTCATCAGTAAATCCCCCGTTCCTATTTACAATCATGATTACAGTAGTCTTTTTCGCCCCAACGTGTCGGTGATCTCCAGGTGATAACCCTCAACAGCGAGCCGCGATTTTCCGGAAAACCCCTACTACTATCCCTAAAATTGGTTAATAACGCTCTGTCGCGGGATCCATGAACGGTATGACAGGCAGTGCAAGCGATGCCATCATGGTCTTCGACATGATAGTTCTCTTTGGTGCCATCGGCAAAGCCTGAACGGTAATTCCGATTATCCTCATAGCCATCTTTGTGACCGTAAACCATGCGGTCGTGACAATCGAAACAAAGGTCATTGTTGGTGTTGCGGTCTTTATGTACCCCGGTACCAATGCCCTTTTGGCCTTCTTTCATATCGGTATTGGGTTCAAATCGTTTAGTCAGGATCCCCCGATGAGCTGAGCCGTGCGGCCCCTGAATAACGGTGGACGAGGTATTGTTGGTCCCATGACAATCACTGCAGGTCATCCCGGAGGTAGCCGTCCACCCATTGATATAAGTACCATAACCGCTGGTCTTTGGCGGAGCCACCGGAGCCATCACCGCGTGATAAGACCCGTTGTACGGGTTAAACTCCCTGGCCTTTTCCGGATGGCACTTAAAACACAGGTAAGCTTCGAGTGAATCGGGACCGGTCGTATCGGTGAAGACCACCTTCTCCCAGGCTATCGGATCTGCATAAGCCCCCCGTGCAGGGTCATAAATCGGTTTCAAGCCCCACGCACCCAGCAGTACCGAACCGATCTGGGAGGTGCCTTTGATATGACGCCCTCCTTGGACACCGTGCGGTCCATGGCAATCTTCGCACTCGGCATGGGCATTAGGTGCCCTATCTTGCGATCTCGTGGCCCCGGCGTTGATCGGACCGGTTTCGACAAAATCATGTAGCCCGGAGCGATCCAGTACCGGATGACTATAAGACAGCAAAAAGGGTGCGCGCGCATCTTTGGCGGTAATCCGCGTGCTGCCGCCATGACACTCCAGACAAAGGGCTTCTTCGTTTTTGTTTAGCAAGCGAACGGTACTCTGAGAATGATGTGGGCTATGACAAGCATCACAGGCAAGTTCGCGTAGAGAGGTACCTTGGTATTGTTTGGTGCTGTTTCGGTGAGCACTGCTGTCCCAACCCTGTTTCTCGTGGCAGACGATACAAATCTGTGAACCAACACCGGCAATTATATTAGGCTTCCGCAAAAATGTGCCATAAGTATTGTCATGAGGATCATGACAGGATGTACATTCAACCCGTTGATTGCCTTCGGCGTCGAATATGTACCTAATACCGGGATCGGTCGGATTTAAGACGATTACCGGGTCGCGTGCAGCCGGAGATGTCTGCACGGCCACACTGACCGGGTGATCGTTGCGCAAATCGGTACCCAGGCTTTTTGAGCCGGTGAGCATAGTTGCTCCGACCATCGCCACCTCTACCCCGCCCAAAAGCCTACCCAGGCCGATGGTACCGTCATGACAGCTTAAACAGAGTTTTGTGGCGCCTTTTGGTTGCGTGGTCTCTCCATCAAGTGAACTACTGGCATATATGGTGTAACCGGAAGTATTGGTAACATGGTTCCACAATCCGACAGCCGGATTGGCATTGTGAGGAGTATGGCAGAAGATACAGACCTGGTCCTCGGTAACCGCTCGGATAGCATTCCCGCTGGTAGCAGAAAGGTTGTGTTTCGTCGCTAGAATGGAAACTGCGTGCACATCCCCAACCAAGATGACGACCAGCAAAATCGTCAGCAGAAGCACCCTTTTCCCCACGACTTTTTCCTCCCCGATACGCCGAGTGTAGATATGGCCTTCCAATTATTGTATAATTCTGGCAACATAATGGACTTCCTGTCATATTTACCCAGGAAAAGTGAAGTTTTTGCTCACGGGATGAACAAAAGCAACGAGGTCACTTCCTGCTTTTTCTAGCTCAGAAGTGACCTCGCCACTAGCCGCTCAAAAAAAGAAACTGATTAAAGTTTTGTAAAATGCTTCAGCTCATCAGGATCAAATAAGAAGTAGGCGTAATCTCGTCGTTTAGCCTCTTGGATCGCCGCCAATTGCCGCTTTTTCTCGTGCAAGCGCTCGGTCAATTCCTCCCGATAGCCTTGGAGCGCTACGCCAATCTGCTGATTGAGTTCTTTGATCTGCAAACCTAGTGCTTTGCGATCTGCTCCCGCAGTTTTGATCCGAGCAATCAGGTCCTCTTTTTGCCGCGCCAGATCACTCAGGCGCTCTTGTTCGCTCTGGGACAGTCCCGCCCACAGCAGGTAGCGGTCGGGGTTGTGTTCGACATCCCTGAGCAACTCTTCCAGACGACGCACCTCATCCACACTGAGGTCTACCAACTCGAGCGCCGGCTGTAAAGTCAGGGTGGCACCTGCGTATTCTGGCGGCTCTTGCCCATAATAGTCTCGAATAAACTGGCTTGTCGCCCCATCATACTTGGCCCCACCAATGCCATGCAGGAACAAGTCACAGCCAAACAAGCGCATAAACAGGGTCAAGACCATGCCCCGCGGGCGCAGGGGAACCTCCACCAATTGTTCGGGGGTAAGTGCTCCCTCCCAAGAGAGCAATGTCTGTTCCTCAGTACAGAGGCTCCGTCTTTGCGCGCCAAGCCGGACAAAGACCGGAAAGCGTCCCGCAGCCCCCTTGACCCAAAAAGGCAGTTCGTACTCGCCTGTAGTTTCCTCCCGCTGCAAATCGGGAAACGGGTTGACTTTATACCGGTAACCATGTGCAAGGCGATAAGCTGCCAGGGTTTGATTGTATTGGTTTGTAAAGGCGGCGGCATCAGTGATAATCTGGGCCGCAAATGCTTTAAAGGCCGGTAGTTCGGCCAGGCGCGAAACCGGATACTCTAAGTAACCTAGCAAATCACCTTCATACCGGCGTCGCAGTGCGGTCAGCCATCCGGCCAGTCCTAGCTCTCGCGGCGCAGCAAGGAACTCCTCTTGATCGAGCAAGGTGAGAAAGCGCTGAACATTTTTCCGCGTTTCGGGCGGATACCCGGTATGCACCAGTGGCGCGAGTTCCGCGGCAAAGCGCTCAATCTGACTGCGTTCGGGTGGTGGGAAGTGTTCAAAGGTTTCCTGGGGCCGCCCGGTCAGCAGCGCTACCCGCGTTTGGCGCCAACCGTCTTGCCAAGAGGGAACCAAAGCCCCCAAGACTCCAACTTCATCGGTGTCAACAATCAGGTTAACGGCTACCGCGCCATTTTGCCTGGCAGCCTCGGCTACCAAAAAGTTCTTAAACCACACCCCGGGATGGCAAAACCCGGGCTGATGCCCGGTGACCAAGACCAAAGGATCACCCTCATTTGGTAACTTGGCCTCTTCACCCAACAGGTCACGGGTATAAGTAAGAGCACCGGCCACAATCTGCCGGTGTACCGAACGCGCTTGATTAAGCCGGCGATTAGTGCGGGCAACCTCCGGCCATTTTTCCGGCGGCGGTATGACTACGGCCTCACGATCGCCGCCAGGGATGCGCCAGTTGGTCTCATTGCCATCCTGTCTCACTTGTGCTCACTCCGCTACAAAATACTGTGGATCGATTCGATGCCGATGACTTCCCGACTAAAGAAAGGCTCGCCGAAGGGACGCCGGATCAAACGCCCCCAATAGCGGCCATAACTCTCAATCGCAGCACGCACTTCGGAGAACTGGCGCTCATCCGTGTTAAACTGCGTGTTGTAAGCCGCTAAGGCCGCCAGCTTGGCATCCATCCCACCGGTACAGTCGAAGACAAAGGAAGGCTCAAGGTGCAGTCGGTAGTGATTGGAACTAAAGTGGAAAATGCGCGCCGGGTAATGGCGCACCCCACTCATCGTTGTCTTGGACAATTTGGCGTAAAAGCGCGCCGCCTCGACCAAGGCCGCCGCCGCGCGATGGTCGGGATGAGCATCAACCCAGTAAGGCGCGAAGAGGATCCGCGGACGAATGAGCCGCAAGACCTCGGCAACCTTGATCCGGTTTTCCACCGTATCCTCGAGATAGCGGTTGGGTAGGTCCATCGTCACTCTGAGGTCAATGCCGAGAATCTCGCCGGCAGCCTTGGCCTCAGCCAGCCGGGTTTCAACAGTCCCGGCAGGCGTCGGCTCACCATTGGTGAGATCAACGATCGCCACCTTTAACCCCTGCCGAACCAGGATGCTGATTGTCGCTCCCATCGCAATCTCCGCGTCATCCGGATGGGGAGCCACCACCGCCACATCGACGGGCTGCGCCTCGCGGGCATAAGCGGTCAAAAAATCGATGATTTCTGCATGTGTCGGTTGTTGCCAGACCCCATTGACTTGGTATGCACTCAGTTGCATTTGCTGACTCCTTCATTGATGACCCGCCAATAGTAACGCAATCGTTTGTCGGGGTCGTCTAATTCTGTGCCAAATGAACGGTCGAACTTATCAATATAAATTAAGGGAATCGCCTCTTCGACCACGGTCAACCCGGCCCGATACGCCTCCAACCACAACTGGAGCGGAAAAGCGTACCCGGTCTCGGTCAGAGTTAACTTGCGCAGAGAGGCCACTTTATACCCTTTCATCCCACAAAAGCTATCGGTTAATCCAAAACCGGTGATCTCATTAATCCTCTTGGTGACCACTTGATTAATCTGCTGCCGATCTTTCGGAACGGTACCCACAGCCTCGGTAGACAGGTAGCGGCTACCGGAGACAATATCCCAGCCTTCGGTGAGGCGCTCAAAAAAGCGGGGAATCCTTTGCGGCTCATGCTGCTCATCGCAGTCGATGGTCACCAGATACTCATAGCCGGTCGCAATGGCAAATTGAAAGGCATTGATCAGGCTCTGACCGTACCCTAGATTGCGCGCATGCCTGATCAGATGGATGTTGTCAAAACAGGCCAGAAATTGGCGGGAAAAGTCGGTCGAGCCGTCGTCAATTACCAAGATATCTGCCGAGCCGGCATTCTGCACAATGGCGGTCAGCACTTTCTCCACCGATTTTTCCTCGTTAAACACGGGAACCGCGACGAGTTTTCTAGCCAAAGCTGGCACTCCCTTACCAGGTAAACTCGATTTTCGCACCGAGTTCTTCTTCCTTCAGATTATACTCTAGCTTTATATCATAGCAGTGCAG
>JAAYHC010000034.1 GCA_012735535.1 Bacillota bacterium | reverse complement strand
GGGCTGACAAGCTCTGGCCGAGTGAACTATCCGACGACAGCACTGAGGAGGTCCGCCGCTTGGCCGCCCGGGAGTTGCGGGCAGTCGAGAGCCTCTTGGAACTAGCGGACCAAGCCGGTACAGCTTT
This sequence comes from Bacillota bacterium, assembly GCA_012735535.1. Taxonomy (GTDB): domain Bacteria; phylum Bacillota; class UBA5301; order UBA5301; family UBA5301; genus JAAYHC01. Next base: position 14,654 of record JAAYHC010000034.1, on the reverse strand, counting down.
GCAGGCGATCTACGGCGAGCGCAGCTTTTCTGCACGGGAATATGCCGGGATCCTCGGCTTAGCTGCGCGGCAAACCGAGATCTGGCTGGAGCCCTATCCGGGCCCCGGCCTGCGCTGTGTCTGTTTAACCGAAGCCTCAGACCTTCTGGCCCGGCACCTCTTTGCTGTTGGGATCTCCCAGGAAGTGCTGAGGCCAAAGCGCCCCGGTTGGTTGCCTGAGCTTGGCTCTTCACCTGAACCGGCCGCGGCCCTAGACCTGCTGCTGACCGAAGGTCCGGAAACCGCGGTGCTTAGCTTTTCCCAGGCCGACACCGGCGGCAAACTCAACCTCCGCCCACTTTATTTCCAGACCCTCTGTGAGCGCTGGAGTCCGCAGGAAATCCGGATCCCTTATTACCGTCCCGGTAGGGAGCGGGGTGATCATTCCGGGTCGGCTGAGCCTCACGCGCGCAAGTTAGCCGTTATCCTGGCCCGCCGGTCCAACCGAATCACTCCCTTTGATGGTGACCTCGGTGCGGTGATTGAGCGCATCTCTGCCGAAATTGAGCGGCACGAGTTTTCCGTTTCTAAGCTCGAATCTTACCTTAACTGTCCATTTAGCTTTTATGCCGAACACCTCTTACAGTTACGCGCAGCCGATGCCGAACTCGGCGAGCTCCAAGCGGTTGATGAAGGCTCGCTCATCCACGCGATCCTCCGCGACTTTTACCGGCAAGTTGACCTGCCGCTCACCCCGGCCAAACAGTCCGCATACCAACAGCTCCTGGACAAGCTGTTGCTCGAGGCGATCGGTCGGCAAAGGCTTGAGTGCCCGGCCATCAAGCCAGGGGCCTGGGAAATTGCGTATCTCCGGCTGGCCAAGTTTTTGGCGGCTGTGCTGCAAGAGGAGCTGCGCGCTGTCGAAGCGAGTGCCTTGCTCCCGGTCAAAATGGAGGAGGCGATCACACCTCTGACAATTGCGACCGCCTTTGGCGAGGTGACTTTTCGCGGTCGGATTGATCGGATTGACTGCGATGGGGCCGGAACTTGGCGCCTCATCGACTACAAAGGCAGCGAGGTTAAACTGAAAGAGATTGCTGAGTATAAGCGGATCCAACTGGCGCTGTACGCCGAAGCCTGGCGTCGCCGGCTATTGGAAAGCGGAGAGGAGCTGACCGCCCTCGAGATCTGCTATTATTCCTACCGCACCGGCAAGCGGACCATCTACCGGCCGAAGAGCTTAGCTGATGCCGAGGCTTGGTTGGAGGGGGCACAGCAAGTGGCCAGAGCTGCGGTCGAGGGCATCTTGTCCGGCCATTTCTGGCCCCAGCCGCAAAGCGACAAGAGCTGTAACCGGTGCTGCTTTGCTGACCTTTGCCGGGCCAAGGGTGGGTTCCGGCACAAGGAGATTGCGGTCAAAGGTGGTAGTACTAGTGTCTGATCTATTAGCCAATTTGTCCGGTGTGCAACGTGATGCTGTGACCAGCTGCGAGACGGATCTGATCGTGGCAGCCGGTGCCGGCGCCGGCAAGACGCGGGTACTGGTCTCCCGGTATCTGCATTTCCATCTGGACAAGGGATATGATTTATCGGAGATCTTGGCCATCACCTTTACTGAGAAGGCTGCCGCCGAGATGCAGGATCGCGTCCGGGCGAAGCTCATTGAACTCGGGCGCAATCTGGAAGCCCTCGACAACGCGTATATCTCCACCTTCCACAGCTTTTGTCTGCGCATCCTGCGCGAGTTTCCCGCCTTGTGCGGCCTCGACCCGGAGTTCGGCGTCCTTGATGAGCTGCGGGCGCGCGTCTTGCTCTATCAGGCGACCAAGCAGGAGATCACCGCTGGATTGGCCGTTTCACCCCCTGATGCCGACTTGGCGCTTCTGGCTGCCGGTTTGGCCGGCGGGGTGCCGTCGCGACTGATCCCGGTGCTGATCAAAGCCTATGGCGTTTGGCGTGAGAGCGGCTTGCCGCTTGACGAGGTGATTGCGAAATCCTGTGCTTGGGACTCCGCTCAGATCTCCGAGGCTTTAGAGCAACTGAATGCAAAAGTGGCTGAGCTGGCTTCCAAACGCGAGGCAGTCCATCAAAAGACCCGCGTTAAACTGGATGAGCTGCTCCAGCAGTGGGACAGCGTCCAAGGCAATCTGTTGGAAATGGCAGCTGTCTGGGCGGATTATACGTCCAGCTCTCAGGCGATCGCGACTGAAGTAGAGGCGGTGCGGACGGCCGCCAGGAGACTGAGCGCGCTGGAGGCCTCCCGGATAGCGGAGCCCATGGCGAAAGCCCTCGGCAGCTATCTTTCGCGGATCCATACGGCCTATACCGCGCTAAAAAAAGCCGAGAATGCCCTTGACTTCACCGACCTGATGCTTAAAGCGCGCGAACTCTTCGCCCATCCGGCGGTCAGCACAGCGCTGCGCCAACGGTTTAAGGCCATTCTTGTTGACGAATACCAAGATACCAACGGGGTGCAAAAAGAACTGATTGATCTCATCAGAGCACCCAAAACGCTCTTTGTCGTGGGTGATCCGAAACAATCCATTTATCGTTTTCGCGGTGCCGAGGTCGAGGTTTTTGCCGAAACGGCGGCTGAGATCGAGGCCAATGGCGGCCGTGTGATTCAGCTCGCGGAAAACTACCGCAGCCGGGCTGAACTGATCGACTTCCAAAACGCCTTTTTCGACCGGCTTTTTCTTGTAAACGCCCCCGGCGCGATCTCATACCATAAAATCAGCGCCCTGCGGCCGAATAGCGGAGTGCCGCGCGTCGAGCTGTTAACCGGAGTTCGTGAAAAGAGTCAGGTAGAGGAAAATCGCGAACTTGAGGCGCGAGCCATCGCCCAGCGGATCAAAGAACTGGTTGAATCAGGCGAACGGGTCGGCTGGGCCAAAGATGACCAGACTGGGGCAGAGTATCCCCGACCGATTAGCTATGGCGATATCGCGATCTTATTCCGGTCGCGCAGCGACATCTCGCTCTATTATGAAGCTCTGCTCAAAGCCGGCATCCCCACACTTAACCTCGCCGGTAGCGACTTCTTCCTCCGCCGCGAAGTGGCGGATATCCTGGCTTGTCTGCGCGCGATCGCCGATCCACAGGACGAACTGGCGCTGGCCGTAACCCTGCGGTCGCCCATGTTCGGCCTTAGCGATCCGGAATTGTGGCAGCTCAAGGCGGAGTATGGCTCTTTTAGCCGGGCGGTCAATCCGGAGGCTCCCACAGACCGGCCTGTGCCCCCCGGCCTGGGTGAGCTGAGAAAACTAATCGCTGAGCTCCATCCGCTGACCCAGCGGATCGGTCCGACCTTTTTCGTTACGAAGATTCTGGCTGTTACCGGTTACGCCCAAGTTGTTCTCGCCGACGATCACGGTGAGCAAGCCTATGCCAACTTGCGCAAGTTTGAGGAGCTGGTGGCCGCGCTGGAGCAGGCCGGCCTCACCGATTTGGCGGTTTTCTTGGATTATCTCGCCGAGATTACCCGGACGAGTGGTCGGGAGGACGAAGCCCAGCTGACCACCGAGGGGGAAGATGCGGTCAGGTTGCTGACGATTCACGCGGCCAAGGGCCTCGAGTTTCCGGTGGTCTTCGTCGTTGATGGCTGCCGTGGGCTTGGAGAGCCCGGTTTTTCACCCCCGGTCCGCTTTCACAAAGAATTTGGTTTTGGTTTCCGGCTGATGATCGGGGAGAAGACCTATACCACCGCCCAATATGAACAGATCAAGGACTGGGATAGCCGGGCCGACTATGAAGAAGCCAAGCGCATCTTCTATGTTGCCGTTACCCGGGCCCGAGACTATTTGGTCTTGAGCGGGATCGCCAAGGAGGATTGCACTGACAAGCGTGCATCGGTGCAGGAGGCCAAGAACTGGCTGGAATGGGTCCGGCTGATCGCGGCTGATTTTCCGACGGTCTGGCAGCGGAACATCATTGAGTATCTTAACGAGCGCGGGTCGACCGAGCCGGAGCAGCGGACGATCACGGAGACGGCGGTCACCGGCGGCGATAGTGCCGCCGCACCGGTGAGCAAGAGTTTGACCGTTGCTTGGGCGCGGGAAAGGCTGAGTGTCGGCGTCTCCGATCTGTTATTGCTCAACGCTTGTCCGCGCCGCTTTTATTACCGGCGGATCTTGGCTTTGCCGGAGCGTCCGCTCCTCGGTGCGCAGCCGCGAACCGGTCAGACTGGGGGTGTCGACCCGATCCTCCGGGGTAACCTGGCCCACCTCGTTTGTGCCCAATTGACGCCCGGTGCCAATCTGGAAATGCTGTTAGCGGCCGCAGCCACTGAGCTGGGGATCCCGCCGGCCGAGCAGCAGGCTATCATTGCTGAGGTCCGGCCGTTGATCGAAGCCTATCAACGCTCCGAGTTGTTTGCTCGCCTGCGCGCGAGTGTGCGCACGGCCAGTGAGGAGCCTTTCTTGCTTGACCTCTGTGGCCTGGATATTGCCGGTACCTTTGACAAGCTGGCCTTTTTCCCGGATGGCTCGGGCTTGCTGGTGGATTATAAGACGAACCGGGTCAGCCCTGCCGAGGTCGCCGCTGAAACCGCTTATTACCGGCTGCAGCTGCAGTTGTATGCGCTTGCGGTGCGCGAGAAATATGGACTTGCTGAGTTGGAGGCCGGGCTTTACTACCTGGTCCCCGGCGTATACGTACCGATAGAGGCAGCCGGGCGCGCGGAGCTGTGCGAGCAGATCGATCCGCTCAGGCAGTATCTGATCCCGGGGGAGATAGAAAACTATCCGCGCAATACAGCCAACTGCAGTAATTGCGCCTTTACCAAATATTGCTTTGGTGCAGGGCGGCCGCGGACGAATATATAATTGAAAAGCAGGGTAAAAGCTGGTAAGATAATTATACTACGGGACTCTAATTAATATAATCAGCGCCTATATTTCCGTATACCGGTACGAATACCGGCTACCTTTCCTATTCTGGCCACTCCCGGGCCGATGTCCAGCACGGGCCATGACCAAGAATTTGAGATGGTGACCGGGAAGAGCAGCGGGGGTGAGGCCAGAGTCGATACTAAGCTCAGCAATTCTATCCGAGCTGAAATTCTCATCAAGTTTCCTTGTCTTTTACGTTCAGTTGGTCACAGAAACAGTTCCTGAGCTATAGGTAGACTATCGTATTCCCTTTTTCTTGGTCGAAGCACATAATTCCATTCTACATGGAGGTGTACAAATGCATACGGTTAGAGTGTTGTTAGTAGCTCTGTTGGTCAGTTTACTGGTGCCGGCAATTAGTTTGGCGAACACTCTCTCGATTGCCTTCTTACCCTTTGAGATCGGTGGCAATCTGGAAACTTGGTGGTGGGGTACCCATGAGATGTTGCAGGGTATTCCGCAGAGAATTAGCGACAAATTGGCGAACGATCCTAACTTAATCATTATTGAACGCGCGCGCATTGATAGCATCCTGGCCGAGCACAATCTGCAAGCCTCCGGGGCCGTTGATAGTTCAACAGCTGTCCAACTAGGTAAGCTTATCGGAGCCGATCTTTTAGTCGTCGGCACACTCAATGAGTTTGGTTTTAAAAACCAGGGCGGTCTTTCGATTCGCGGTATCTCCCTGGGGATGTCCAATGCCAGTGTGGGAATCTCGGCTCGGCTGATCGACACACAGACCGGTCAAATCTTGGGTTCATTCTCGGGTTCGGGTCAAGATTCGGCTACTTCGATCTCGGTTAGTTCGTTTAATAATATTTCCTTTGGTACCTCCGAGTTTGATAATTCAGTGCTCGGCAAGGCCTTATCCAAAGCTATAGATGATTTGGTTGCCAAGTTTAAGCCGGCCTTGGCCAATGCGCAAACGCGGTTGCAAAAACCGGAGGCCGTAACCGGCAAAGTACTCGCCTTTTCCGGAGATTATATCATTGTTAATCTTGGTGCTAATCACGGTATTAAGAGCAGCACCAGATTCGAGGTTTACCGGCTGCAGACGATTGAGGGGTTGTCGGAACCGATCCGCATTCCGGTCGGCAAACTCGATGTGATCAGCGTCGATGCCGGGGCGAGCGTGACAGTCCTCTCTGAGGGTAGAGATGTTCAGATCGGCGATACGGTCACTCCATTTTAGTTGCCGCGGATAAGACAGTCAATGGCTCCCGCACCAAAGCAGGTGGGGAGCCATTTTCATTTGGCGGGCGCAGGTTGAGATAGGCCGGATGACAATTGCTATCCGCGCCCTGGGTGGGGTATAATCAGTCAAAGTGGGGGGGATTGGGCGTGTTAATCGGCGAAAACCGTGAAATGTTTGAGAAATTCATCATTCGTTTGGTTACACGGGGTCGCAAAATCTACCTTGGGCGCGGACCGCTTAGCATGACCGTTCTGATTCGTAAAAACTACTTGATCCTAGAGAAACACGATTTTATGGCCTTCGCTCCGGAGACTTTTTCCCCGGATGAACTCTGGGAATGTGCCGAGCACATCGAAGTAACCTATGAAAAACAGATTTACCCGCGCTTCATCAAATTCTTGGAGACCATTACCGATGCGAAAGTCATCACCACCTGCGCAACAATGATCAAACCAACTGTCACGCGGGTTAATATTCTTATCGCGGACAAGCCCTGGGAACAAGCTGAACTACTGGTTGATCTGGATAGTTTGGATATCGACCAGGTTGCCGAGCTGGTTTTTCTGGGCAAACAAGCGAATTAAGCCCAACGTGACTGCTCATCGGTGTAGAGGCGTAGTGCGCTGACGTTAAGTTTGCCTTTGTAATCAACCCAGGCCTTGAGCAGACGTTGATCTTCATCGATCCGCATTGTTTGGCGGCCGCTTTTAATCACCGTATTGATACGGACGATGTCGGCCCGGAGTTTGGCTTTTTGGGAGAATTCGACAATTGTCTCCTGCCCGGAGGGGCAGCCCAAATCAGAAATGTCTACGTTTCCGCCGGCTATAATTCGTTTCCCCCTGAAATACCCTTCTTGACCAATAATTTTCACATCATCGCCGGCATATACCTCGCAATCGTAGCACCCCCGACCGATGCAGAGAATTTTGCCGCTCGCTTGCAGGACCGAGTTTTGGGCGTAAGTGATGTTTAGGTTTGCCGGGGCGTTGATCTCTGCGGACAGTGCTTTGGCCTTGGTGAACAAGAGCGCCTCAATCGACCGGATTTCTTGGGGATCTTGGAACTTGAGCGTATTCAGCCCCGAAAATCTCCGGAAGCAAGCATATACGATCAGCCGGATCTGCTCATAAGCCGGCTCCCGGCAGAGAGCGAGTAACTCTTCAAATTGCTTCGGAATATTGGCGAATTTGTTGTCAAGCAATAAGCGGGTGAGATGCCCGGTGGCGGACTTATCCAAGCCGCTCTTGATGAATGACGGGTTGGTGAGCACTTGGTTGATCGCGCCGGCCAAGAGGCGAATCTCTCCGGCTAGAATCATGAGTTTGGTTACCAACGCACTCAAAACGGCATCTTGGCCGCCGGCTTTGAGGATAGCCGAGATGACTGATCCTTTCACCGTGAGCGTACCTCCGGCGGTGACTTCGGCATCACTGACCGAACCCAAGACAACGACATCCCCGCTGGCGACCAGTCTGACATGGCCATATACGTTGCCGGTGACGACGACGTGGCCATTAAAGCTTAAATGACCATGCTTAGGGTCGAGGTCACCGTGATGGGTGTAAAACGGCAGGACCCCGATATACTTGTTCTTTATCCGGGGCAAACCGGCCTTAGTGGCAACGACTGCCAGCCCATCAGGGGTGAGTTCGGCACCATCTCCGGTGAGCAGTGTCACATCTTTGGGCTTGCTCGGGACGATTGCTTCGCCGGTGACCGTGATTCCTGGGCGACCGGGGCGGAGGGGGATTTTTTTGGCCAGCACATCCCCGGGTTTAACCTGTACGAGGTCAAATTGGTCTAAGATATCTAACTTGAGAGCATTTTGGTTTTTCTTTTTGGCGCGAAAAACTTCGGTCGGAAAGAGCAGTTCGATCCGGGCATCCGTTCCTGGAACAGGAGGAATACCACGGGCAACAATTGCATCTCCAGCTTCGTTGGCCAGCATGGTTACCGTTTCTTCATCGATGCCGTAAACCACGCCATTATCCCGCAGGTATTCGAGGAGTTCGTTGGTAGTGTAGCGCTCCGGAGCCTCGAAGCTGGCCGGTACCGCATGGATCGTCAAACAGTTGTCCGGGTCGGCTTCGAGCAAGCGGTAGACGGTTTTGGGCGTGTAGGTTACCTTCAGGCGGGCGGAGAGCTTCGACTCGGAGATGGAGAGGCTGACACACCGCTCGCCAGGGGTATTTTCCGGATAGACTTCGATCTCATCTTTGCTGGTGACGGTGATCCGGTCGCGAATTAGTTGACCGTTAACAAAGAGGACCACGTTGGCACCTGGTATCAGCGTGGCCGCTTTACCCAAGGGTCCGGGATCGGTAACTTTGATCTCGCCGTCACGCAGTGCCGCGGTACCGTTGGCATCATCGTGTCTCCCGAAGCGCATATAGTTGGAATTTTCTGGAAACTCGATCAAGTCTAATAGATTCTTGAGATTCTCGTAGTTCACAGCATTACCACCTATCCCCAGATAATTACACAAAAAAACACCGTCCCATCATTAGGACGGTGTGCAGTGTTACCCCGCGAAGGCATAACTGCCTAACCGCTTGTAAAAGAGCTGTATCAACATTGCCGTGAAACAATGTTGCATACATTACTAACTTGGCAATTTAATTATATCATAGAAAATATTGTGACGCAATGCACAATTTATGAAAAATGTGATATTTATCATAAAGGATTTAGTAAAGTTATGTGTTATGAGAAAAACTGGTATTATTTGGGTATAATGTTCTATCTTTTCAGATCGATGATTTAGATTAACCGCATGAGGTCACGTAAAGCAATTAAGCCTTGGTGTCAGTCCTATTTTTCTGTAGGGCCTTTTTTGTTTTGTAAGGAGTGCTGGCGTGGAGAAAAACTAGTTAGTTCTATTGGTCAGCTTTATTATGACTGGGGTGATCTTTGAGCAGCTGCTGCCCACATTATTCCTGCCCGCGATTTTCGGATTCGGTGACTACGTGCCGGAAAGATACTCGCTCCGAGCCATAATGTTCGTCAGTTATAAATAAAACTTAGTAAAATAGAGGTCTTTGGCCGGGTGAGGGCAAAGATGTCTTTGACAAGCTTAGGGGGAGATTAGGATGTCCAGATACTTGCGGTGCACAGTGGTCGTGCTCGGTTTGGTTGTGCTGCTGGCGACAACGGTGAGCGCCTCCGACCGGCTGAAGTATTCCTTTGGTTACGTGACCGCTCCGGGAGAAGTTCTTCACTACACCGGGGAAATCAGCACGGTGGTTGAGGTTCCCTGGGTGGAGCAAGCGGACGAGATGCCGAAGACGATGTATTATCGCTCGACCTTGACTACGCTAGCAGCGGAGGATGGTGTTTTAAGACGGCTGGAAGAGACTGTAGTCTCGCTGCCCAACGGCGAGCGCATGAGTGACCGGGTGACCTATCGGTTGCTCGCCCCCGATTTTGCCTATATTGACACCCCGGGAGGGTTGTTGACCGGTGTGGATTTCTTTCCGCCGATTCCGGTAGCGCCCGGGATGAGTTGGACGATTACGACTGAACTGCCCATCCCCTATGTGAATGTGCTTCTGCCGCTGGCAACCACCTATTATTTGCAAGAGGTCGTGCCGGTCGGCCAGGATCAGGTGGCGATCATCCGGCACTATAGCGAATTGGAGCGCGGGACGGTTGAGTTCCTCCAGCACGAGATGACCTTGGGTCTTGAGGCCTGGGGAACCTTGTTCTGGTCTGTGGCCAGCGGCGATTACATCGGTCGCTCCGCCGGCACCAAGATCAGCCTCGAACTCCCGACCACGCTGGGCGGTGGCGAGATGGTGACCACGGTTACGCGGAGTGAGGTTATCGAGTCGGGCAATTCCCTGCCGGCCCCTGCCGAGGAGTACATCCTGCTTTACCTGGAAAAACTGCTGGATTAATTCACCAGAATAAGGAAAGAAATTAAGTGCCTTTCACTACTTTACTTTTTTACTACAATAAAGTAAAATGGCAGTATACTTGTAAGGTGAGGAGAGTGGAAAGTAGTGAAGAAGGCACTTATAGTTTGGTTGAGTTTGTTCTTGGTCGTTGCTCTGGCTGCACCCGCAGTCTTGGCCGCCGGCGACGGTTCGCTGGACCGCGTGAAGAAAGCCGGCAAACTGGTCATCGGCATTGATGACGCCTACCCCCCGATGGAGTTCCGCGATGAGAACAACGAACTGATCGGATTTGACATTGACCTGGCCAGAGAGATCGGCCGGCGCCTCGGCGTGGAGGTCGAATGGGTTCCGACCGAGTGGAGCGGCGTGATCCTGGCCCTCAATAGCGGCAAGTTTGATATCATCCTCTCGGCGATGAGCATTACCGAGGAACGCGCGAAACAGGTTGATTTCAGCCCGCCATATATCGATATGGGACAGGTTGTGGTGACCACCACTAACAGCAAGATCAACACCTTGGACGATTTGAAAGGGAAAGTTATCGGCACCCAGCTCGGCAGCACCAGCGCTGAGGCGGCTCGGACCATCCCCGGCGTTCGGCAGATCCTCGAATATCCGAAGTTCACCGAGGTCTTCTTGGATTTGGCGATCGGCCGCATCGATGCCGGTGTTGTTGACCTCTTGGTTGCCAATTATTATGCCAATTCACGTCCGAATGTCTTCAGAGTGGCCTGTGAAGTTGTACCCGAGCCGATCGGGATTGCTTATCGCAAGCAGGACGATGATCTGCAGGCAGCTATCGATGCTATCTTGATTGATTTAATCAACGAAGGCTTTATCGACAAACTCTCGGAGAAATGGTTGGCTCCTGCCGAGTAGACATTGGAGGCTAATGCGTGGACTTTGATTTCGCGATCGTTTGGAAATACCTACCCGTCCTGGCAAAAGGGGCCGTGACAACCGTTGAACTGACCGCGCTGGCGATCGTCAACGGGACGGTGCTGGGCCTATTTATCGCCCTCGCCTCGATCTCGAAAAACTGGCTGATTAGGTCGCTGGCCCGCTTTTACACCTGGTTGATCCGGGGCACCCCCTTACTGTTGCAGCTTTTTGTCATCTATTACGGTCTGCCGCTGCAGATGGGGATCAAGCTAAGCCCTTTTGCCGCTGCGGTGACGGGCTTGAGCATTAATTCCGCCGCCTACGTAGCTGAGATCATCAGGGCGGCGATTGAGTCCATCGACAAGGGCCAGATGGAGGCGGCCAGATCCATCGGGATGAGCTATTTTCAGGCGATGAGGCGGATCATCCTGCCGCAAGCTTACCGGCGGATGATCCCGCCCTTGGGCAACGAGTTTATCGCCTTGCTCAAAGACTCGTCCCTGGTGGCAACGATCTCGATGGTCGATCTGATGCGCACGGCTCAGCAGATGTACGCGACGACTTTCCGGCCGATGGAGATCTTCCTCGCTGCCGGTGCGTTGTATCTTTTGCTCACGACTTTCTTTACCGTGACCTTTGGTCACCTCGAGCGCAGGCTAGCGGTGTATGAATAACGGAAAGGAGCCTGACCCCGATGGTCAAAGTAGACGGATTATACAAATCATATGGTTCGCTGCCCGTCCTCAAGGGGGTGTCTTTCGAGGTCGCCAAGGGTGAGGTCGTCTGTATCATCGGCCCGAGTGGCGGGGGCAAAAGTACCTTGCTGCGCTGTATCAACCACCTTGAGGAGCCGGATGCCGGTGTGGTCGAAATCGACGGGGAGTCGGTCCGGCCGGCCACCCGTAATCCGTTGCACAGAGAGCGGCATCTCAACCGGATGCGCTCGGAGATCGGCATGGTTTTTCAGCGCTTCAATCTCTTTCCGCACCGGACGGCTCTGGAAAATGTGGTCGAAGGGCTGACGACCGTCAAGAAGATTCCGCGTAACGAGGCGCGGGAGATCGCCAAACAATACCTGACCCGTGTGGGCCTGGCCGATAAGATCAATGAATATCCTTCCCGGCTTTCCGGTGGTCAGCAACAGCGCGTGGCGATCGCCAGGGCCCTGGCGATGCAGCCGAAGGTGATGCTCTTTGACGAGCCGACTTCGGCGCTGGATCCGGAGTTGGTCGGCGAGGTGCTTTCGGTCATGCGCGATCTGGCGGAAAACGGCATGACCATGCTGGCCGTCACCCACGAGCTCGGCTTTGCCCGTGAGGTGGCTAATCGGGTGATGTTCATCGATGATGGCCAGATCATCGAAGAAGGTCCGCCGAAACAGGTTTTGTCCAACCCGCAACACCCGCGGACGGCGAGCTTTATTAGCAAGGTATTATAAGCAAACGGTCTTAATAAACGAGAACCAATAGTCAAGGAGCCCTCAAGGCGCGATTATGAGCCTGAGGGCTCTTTTTTATTCTGACATGCACCTGGAGCTCGGCGCATATTCTTGTCTTGGGATAGGTGAGCAAAGGCGGTAGTTGCTTGCGTGTCCACATTCCGACTGGGTGACACCCGCTAGATCGGGTTTGCACTAAAGGATAAAGGGAGGTAACCGAATTGAGAAAGTTCTTGTCGGTGGTTGTCGTGTTGTCCTTGCTTCTCGCCTCGCTGGCCGTCTTCGCTGCTAGCGCCGAGGCCAAAACCTACACGATTGCGACCGTCGTCAAACTCAGCGGTGTAGGTTGGTTCAACCGGATGGAGCAAGGGGTGGCCAAGTTTGCTCAGGACACCGGTCATAATGCCTTCCAGGTCGGGCCGGAGAAAGCCGATGCCGCGCTACAGGTGCAGATTATCGAGGATTTGATCGCCCAGAAAGTCGATGCCATTTGTGTTGTCCCCTTCTCGGTCGAAGCTCTTGAACCCGTCCTCAAGAAAGCGATGGATAAGGGCATTGTCGTCATCACCCATGAGGCGGCTAATCAGCAGAACATGCACTATGACCTTGAGGCTTTTGATAATACCGCGTATGGTGAAGAGTTCATCAAGGTCTTGGCTGAGTACATGAACTACGAAGGAGAATGGGCCGGGTTCGTCGGTAGCTTTACCTCCAAATCGCACAATCAGTGGGTTGACGGGGCCGTCGCTTACGCGGAGAAACACTTCCCGAAGATGAAGTTCATCGGCAAATTCGAGGCTTACGACGATCAGCAAAGGGCGTACGAGAAAACACGAGAACTACTCAAGGCTTATCCAAACCTTAAAGGTATCCAGGGCAGCGCTTCCACCGACCCTGCCGGCGCCGGCTTGGCAGTCGAAGAGCTGGGCTTGCAGGATGAGGTCTTTGTCGTCGGAACTAGCATTCCGTCGGTCTCCGGTCAGTACATCAAGAGCGGGGCGACGAAGCTCATCGGGTTCTGGGATCCGGCCGATGCCGGCTACGCGATGAATAAGCTGGCGGTGATGGTCTTAGAGGGCCAGGAGATCAAAGAAGGTCTCGACCTTGGGGTACCCGGCTACAACAACCTCTCGCTCGAGGGCAGAGTCCTAACCGGTCAGGCGTGGGTCCACGTGACTGCGGAAAACGTCGATGACTATGACTTCTAAGCGGCCGATTGGCGCGGGTGGGCCGGCGGCCGGCCCACCTGCAACCAGGGCTTGGGGGGAGAAAGGATCGACCGGCGATGGGCGCTGAGTTTTTGGTGGCGGAGGGAATCTATAAGTCTTTTGCCGGAGTCACGGCCTTGCGCGGGGTTGACCTCCGGATCAGACCGGGAGAAATTCGTTGTCTGGTCGGGGAGAACGGTTGCGGCAAGTCAACGCTGATCAAGGTGATCTCCGGTGTCTACCAGCAGGATCAGGGGCTGGTGATCATCAACGGCAAGCCGTATCAGCGCATTCAACCCATTGAGGCGATTCGCGAAGGCATCCAAGTTATTTACCAGGACTTTTCACTTTTTCCCAACCTGACGGTGGCGGAGAATGTGGCCCTCAACTACCAACTCGAGCGGCGTTACCGGTTGATCCGGTGGCAAGAGGTTAAGCGGATTGCTAAGGGGGCGCTGGAGCAGATCAACGTCCAATTGGACCTCGATGCTTATGTCGAAGACCTGACGATCGCCGACAAACAATTGATTGCCATTTCGCGCGCACTGCTGCAAAATGCCAAGCTAATCATCATGGATGAACCGACCACCGCCCTGACCCGGCGCGAGGTCGACTCGCTCTTTCGGGTGGTGAAAGGACTCAGCCGGCAGGGGATCTCCATACTCTTTGTGAGCCATAAATTGAATGAAGTGCTGGAGATCGCCGATCAGGTGACCGTGATGCGCAATGGCTGCATCGTCGCCGATGCGCCGGCGAGCGAGTTTGATCAGGCCAAAATCACCTATCTGATGACCGGACGGCGGATAGCCGAGCAGACCGCCGCCAAAACTGCCAGGCCGGAAGAGGCGCCTCTTTTAGAGGTCAAAGACCTCACCCGCCGAGGCGGCTTTGCGGGAATAACTTTTACTCTCTACCCCGGCGAGGTGTTGGGGATTACCGGCCTCTTGGGTTCGGGCCGCACCGAGTTGGCGATGGCTTTATTCGGACTCAAGCCGGCGGATAGCGGCCAAATCTATCTTGGCGGTCGGCCGATCAAGATCAAGTCGGTTCAGGATGCGATCGCCAATGGGATCGGCTATGTTCCGGAAGATCGCTTGACCCAGGGGCTCTTTCTGGCCAGGTCCATTGCGCGCAACATCGTGGCCGGTTCGTACCGACAAGTGT
>JAAYHC010000001.1 GCA_012735535.1 Bacillota bacterium | reverse complement strand
CAATAAAACCAAGAACGCGTTCATCTGCTTTTTTCCCGTCATGTACACGATAAACACCACAGCCAAGACCAACAGCACGACCAACATTGGACCACTAAACACCTGATCTCCCTCCTTACTAGTATTAAGCCAATACATTTGTATGTCCCATCAGTGACAATAGAATATTTACCGGGCACTCCAGATTTCTTCGGCAGCAGAAAGATTCCTTTCGCCTAGCACCCTTGTCCAGACATTCCCAGTAGTATAACAGAGGAATCAGGAAAGAGGTGTGTGCGCATGAAAATTGCGATGGTTGGAGTTGGCTACGTTGGGCTGACCACTGCCGCCGCCCTAGCTAGCTGGGGACATCAAGTAGCCTGTGTCAATCATGACGCAAAGAAAATCGCTCAGCTCAGAACTGGACAAGTGCCCTTCTTTGAGCCTGGCTTATCCCAGCTTGTCTCGGAAAATACGAAGGCCAACCGGCTATCCTTCCACACCCGGCTAACTACTGCTTTGCAAGATGCTGAGCTGGTTTTTCTGGCTGTGCAGACGCCCATGGATGAGTCCGGACAGGCTAACCTGTCCTTTCTTCGCCAAGCAGCGGGAGAAGTCGCGGCCACGCTTACTCGGCCGGCCATCATCGTCAATAAAAGCACCGCCCCGCCGGGAACCTCACGCCTGATCCAGGAGATTATTGCCCAGAGTCTTCACCCCTGCCCGGTAGTGGTCAACCCGGAGTTTTTACGTGAGGGCTCGGCCATCGAGGATATCATGCATCCGGACCGCGTGGTTGTCGGCGGTCGCGACCAAGAAGCCGTTAATAAGGTGGCGAGTTTATATGAACATCTGGATACTACCATCGTTAAAACTGACCCGGAATCGGCCGAGCTAATTAAATACGCCGCCAATGCCTTTTTGGCCACCAAGATTTCCTTTATTAATGCCATCGCCCGTCTTTGCGACCAGATCGGCGCAGATGTGGAAGACGTCAGCTTAGGCCTTGGCCTGGATCAGCGGATCGGTCCGGCTTTCCTCCGCGCCGGCCTGGGCTACGGCGGATCCTGTTTCCCCAAAGACCTTTCCGGCTTACTTCACTGGGCAAAAGGGCTCGGCTACAGTTTCGATCTACTTAAAGCGGTCCAAGAGATCAATACCGGCCAAATCACTTACGTCTTTACCGGGATCCGAGCAATGGTCGGAGCAAACCTCAAGGGGAAGCGCCTCGCCCTGCTCGGCCTAGCCTTCAAGCCCAATACCGACGATATCCGGGAATCTCCGGCCCTCCGCTTGGCTCAACTGCTCCACTCCGAAGGGGCCGAGCTGGCCGGCTATGATCCTCAGGCGATGGTTCAGGTCGCTGCCGCCGCACCATACATTAAACTCTGTCCAGATGTTGAAACCGCCTGCACCGACGCGGAGGCCGTGTTGCTCTTAACCGCTTGGCCCGAGTTCGTCCGCTTAGACCTGAACGAGCTGGCCAAAGTAGTCAAGGCAAAGATCTTCATTGATACCCGCAACGTCTACGACCCGGCGGTAGTGCGTGCACAAGGTTGGCGTTATTGGAGTGTCGGCCGGCCATGAAAGTCATCATAACCGGAGGCGCAGGATTTATCGGTGCTCATCTCTGCCGCCGCTTTCTTCAGGAGGGGCATGAAGTAATTTGCCTTGATAATTTTTCTACCAGCCAACGGGATAAGGTCGAGGAGATGTTGTCCAGCCCGCATTTTGCTTTATTGGAGCGCGATGTAATCGCGCCTTTAAGCGATGCTGAAAAAAGTTTTTTAGGGCAGGCAGCGGTGATCATTCATCTGGCCAGCCCGGCCAGCCCCAAACAGTATCACCGGTTAGACCTGGAAACCGCCCTGGTTAACAGCCTGGGGACCTTGCAGATGCTGGAGCTCGCCTATCACAACCGATGCCGCTTCGTCCTCGCTTCCACCTCGGAGATTTACGGAAATCCGCTGGTACACCCGCAATCGGAACAGTATTGCGGAAATGTGAGCACTAGCGGTCCGCGCAGCCATTATGATGAGAGTAAACGTTTTGCCGAAACCTTGACGTCGCTCTATCACCGCAAGTTCGAACTGGACACCCGCATCGCCCGCATTTTCAACACCTACGGACCTGGTATGCAAGCCGGCGACGGGCGAGTAATCCCCAACTTCATCACTGCCGCCCTGGCCAACCGCGCTCTGACCATCTATGGAGACGGCAACCAGACGAGAAGTTTTTGTTACATTAGCGATCTGATCGAAGGCTTATTCCGTTTAGCAACCAGGCCGGGACTGGCCGGCACCATCGTCAACCTCGGCAACCCCGACGAGCGCAGCATCAAAGAGCTGGCTGCCCTGATTACTTCATTATGCGGTTCGACCGCTCAAACGGTCTACTTACCGCTGCCCCAGGATGATCCGGAACGACGTTGCCCGGACATCACTTTGGCCACCAGGCTTTTGGACTGGCAGCCGCGGGTTGGCCTCAAAGACGGGCTAATCGCAACCATCGACTATTTTAAAACGCGTGCCCGGGTTGACCGGTCTGTGGATCCACCAACCCCATTTGGCGCCATTTTTCCACCAAGTATTCCTGTACCCTGGCCGAATCGATGGGATTGCGCACATGAGGCAAGGTGCAGGAGGAACGGCTCTCATGGTGGATCACCTTGTCGGTCGGAACGACGTAGTTTTGGTAGCCCTCCCCGATAGCCCGAACACAGAAATCATCATCGTCATGCCAGTACAGCCCGCATTTCTCATCGAATCCGCCCAGCTTGCGCACGAGTTCTCCCCTGGCCAGCATCAGACAGCCGCGCAGAATGTGGCAGGGGCTAGGCGAGCTCGCCCAAACCCGCGCCAAACTGCGGTGCTCAGCATGAACAGTGATGTTATAACCCTCAATCCCGACAACCCCGGCGTCTTCATGGGCCGCAAAGAAATCCAGAAATGGCTTGATCCAGCCCGGTAAGAACTCAATGTCGTTATCAATGAACAAGACATAATCTTGGGGCTGGAACTGCTCGAGCAGAATGTTTTTCCCTTTTGGCGCGCCTAAATTGAGCGGAACGGTTTGCACCTGTACATCCGACCCGGACAAACTCTCCAACCACCGCCTGGTATCATCGGTCGAACCATTGTCCAAGAGATGCATCCGGTAAGGAACACCCTTTAATGTCTTGCGAATGCTGGCTACACAACGTTTGCTGTACTCGACCGCGTTATACATCGGAATCACGATATCAATCATGCTTGATCCTCCTGTTTCTCCACCGGATAATTGGGCGGCGGGGCAAATAGCTGCTGATTGATCTCCAAGAGCCGCGGAAAAACCTTTTCCATCATCAAGACATAACACCAGTTATAGCCGAGGTGAAAGACGGGGTTGCCGGTATCGATGGTGAAATGGTAGCCGATTTCGCGCAGATACTTGGTGAGCGACTGTTCCTGGTTGACGCCAAAGCCGCCCATGCGTTCCCAAAAGGCATGGCTGAAACAGACCGTGCCGATGGAAACCTGTTCATGCGTGCGAACATAACCACTCTGGGCTTGAAGCAGCTTTTGCGTCGCCTCGCTCAGATTCAGGGTATGCTCCCACAGCCACAGCATCAGCTCGCAATTGCGGAAGCTCCCGTCTAACCAGTGGGTATTCCAGGGCTGGCCGAATCGCTCCTCATACTCCGGCAAGAGGCCGAGCTTTTCGATGCAATAATAGCCCATGAATTGGCTGACCGGCGCCAGGGCCACCGCCGCGCCGCAGTGCGGGTCGCGCAGCGTCCTGACCATCCTCTCGACGAAATGAGAATGGGTGATGAAAATGTCGTCATCCATCTTGATGTATATATCAGCCGGGTGTTGCCGGATACAGTAGTTGACGGCGTTACCGGTGTTCCAGGCCCGCTGTTCACTGGGGAAAACGACCTGGGTTAGCCCGTAGAAAGCGGCCAGCTTTTCGGCACAAGCCAGCACTTCCGCGGTCGGATCGTTGGCCAGTAGTATTACTTTGCTTACTTTACGCCGCGGCAACTGCTTCATCAGCGCGTGAACGGTAGCCTCCATTAATACTGGGCGATCATGGACCAGGACCATCAGATTAATTATCATCCGGTTCCCTCCTCCTTGCCTATACCTTATGCCCAAATTCAACCCACGGACACACCCTGCCGGCTCACGATTCATAAGATGGTACATGCCGTAAATAAAGGAATGAGTGACCTTGCAATGTTTGGAATTATCTCCTTTTAGCAGCATCAAAGTCTTACGTCACTTAGACCGCCTTGCGCAAACAGAGTTCGGGCCGGTTACCGCCAGTATCGATTTGACCAACTTCTGCAACCACGCCTGCCTCTGGTGCCACTCAGCCGATTATCAGCGCGTTGAACCCGGTCACCTGGAGCCACAGCTCTTTTACGCCTTAATCGACTCGTTAGCCGAGTTGCAGGCCAAAGCGATTAACCTCACCGGCGGCGGGGAGCCGACCTGCCACCCAGCTTTTGCCGACTTATTAAGGTACGCCTTTAGCAAAGGGCTGGAGGTTGCCCTAGTCACCAACGGCAGTCTGCTGCACCGGCTAGACCGGCAGTTGCTCCACAGTCTGCGCTATCTGCGTATCAGTTTGGATGCGGGTTCGCCGCGTTCACACCAACGCCTGCACCGGCCCAAGAATCGCGCCTCCGGTTGGGAGCAAATCATCAGCAACCTGCGTCAGATCTGCCGCAACAAACCCGGCACCTTCACCGTCGGCGTAGGTTATCTGCTGCATCCCGCAAACGTCCACGAAGCCTATCAGCTGGCCCTGACCCTGCGCGAGCTGGGCGTTGACTATTTTCAGCTCCGGCCGATCAAATTCGTGGCGCCGCTCGACACCGCACTGGTTCAGCGCACCTACGCCGAGATCAAAGAGCTGGAGACCGCTGATTTCCGGGTGGTGGAAACCGGCTATAAGTACACGGAAAAACCGGACAAACTACGCCGGTGCCATGTGTTGCCGCTAATTGTGAATATCAGTCCGCAGGGCTACGTCCTACCCTGCTGTGAGCTGAAAACCAGACGGGAATATGCCTATGGAAACCTGCGTCAGCAGAGCTTTGCCGAGATCTGGGCCGGTCCAAAACGGCAGCAGGTCAACAAAGAGCTTAATCCGGCAACCTGTCCGGATTGTAAGTATACGTCCATGAACCTGTTAATTGAACAAGTAATCACAGCCGATCCGCTGCACCAAAACTTCCTCTAACAAATAGGGGTATGAACAAGCTGTCCATACCCCTAGCAATTCGACTTGGTTCATCGGTTATTTCCGTGGCTTTCTCCAGTGGTCCTTGTCATCCCGCTGATCCTTGTCGAGGTAATCGTAGAGTAGATCCAGCACCTCACCGAAACGCTGGAAGTGGACGATTTCGCGCTGGCGGAGGAAGCTCAGAGTGTCGATCACTTTAGGATCCCGGGACTGGTCAATCAAATGCTCGTAGGTGGCTCTGGCTTTTTCCTCAGCAGCCAAATCCTCATGGATATCGGCGATCGGATCACCAAGGGACTGAATAAACGCTGCTGTCCAAGGCACACCGGCAGCATCATGCGGATAAAGCGCCCGGTCATGCTGGCTATAATGTGCACCGAGTCCGGCCGCCACCAATTCTTCAACCGGAACTCCTTTAATCAGCTTATAAATCAGAGTGCCGACGATCTCCCAGTGAGCAAGCTCTTCGGTAGCAATACTGACCAAGGTAGATTTGCCTTCCGGAATTGGCATCGTCCACGCTTGGCTAAAGTAACGCAAGGCCGCGGAGAGTTCGCTATCCGGACCGCCAAACTGAGCAAACAAGCTCTTGGCAAAGACCGGATCAGGCCTCGTCACCTCGGCCGGGTATTGTAACATTTTTTTGTAAACCCACATCCTCTGTCTCCCTCCTCTCAAGCACTATAGTTGATATCCCATGGCCAGGGCTCGCGATTCCACTCCCATGGGTATTCGGACTCTTGTAACATGTACAGCATGCCGTATCGCTCGGTATACTCGGCCTCTAATTGCTCAAGGCGACAGACCAGTTCGTTGTATTCCTCCAAAGCCCGCCGATCCCGGGGGTGGGTATTTAAATAAAGGTGCAGCTCAAGAGCGGCAAACTGGATCGCCTGAATCTGCTTGAGCAACCCTACCTGATCATGCATTTTTCACAGCCTCCTTGTCCAACCTAATAGCGCCATTTTCCGGGCTTATATGGTCGATAGAGATCGGGGAATAAGGTGCCTTTCATGAGCGCCTGCTCGGGTGTGAACATCTCACCGAGAACTTGAAACGGAACATAAGCCCTGCCTAATTGCATCGTCGTCATTTCGGCGGTTGTGCCTTGGGCCTGCTTGTCCATACTCCACCCCTCCTTGTAGACTAGACTGGTAGATGAACTGGTATATGATATGAAAATTTCGGCCGGAGGGTGAATAAGAGGCGAGAATGCGGATATAATAACAATAGCAGGTTACTCCCGATCCCAACTTATCCAGGTTGAAAAACATCCTCTCAACCTCTGAAAAGGATTACGGGAGTAACCTGCTCCACTTTATTTGTCCCACTATTAGATGTCCCGCCGCTGAAAAATCACTACTGCCAAGAACAAAGCAGCGACCAGGTAAACAACGGTATAAATCATCATTAGCGTACTCGGTTCGGTTTGGGCGCCGAACGGCCCTAACATAACCAGACCGGCCAGCGGGTTATTGGCCGCATCTACGACCAGACTGGTTACCTTACGATAAATCGCATCAGCCGGCATCATCAGGCTGGACAAGATCCCCAGCTTCACCAAGACCTCGTGCTCGGTAATGGTGGCGATCTGCTCGACTACCCCTCCGATAAGACTCAGTGCGTATAGGGTAAAGATGATGATGCCGTTGGCAGTCGTCGGCAACAGTGCCGAACCGGCTATGGCCACGCTCACCAGCACAACCGGCAGCAAGACAAAAGTGCCCAAAGCGCTAAAGTAGGCTTCGACCGTATGCCCGGTTATCGTTTGCACCGCAAAAGTGACCCCGCAGAACAAGAGCGCAGCATAAATGACTCCGAGCAGAGCCAGGCCGCTAAACTTACCGAGTACAACCTGGGCCCGGGGAACCGATCCTGAAACGACAGTATGCATTATCCCGCTTTCAATCTCTCCGCTCAGTATGGAGACCGTTGCGAAGATGGTAAAGACCGCCGTTAAAAGACTGCCAAAATACAGACCGGCGGTCAAGATTTGCGGAATCAGCACCGCTTTCAGCACAGGATTTTCCAGCGTAACCAGCGCATTTTGCGCATACTGCAAAGTGATGCAATAGAGACAGAGGTAAATCATGGTGATAAAAACGGTAATTAAGAATAATTTCTTATGCAAGATTTCTTTGAGTGTAATTACGGTAAATACTCCCATCAGCAACCCCCGTTCTGGACTAAATCGAAGAAAAGCTCTTCCAGATCGCGACTACGCGGAACCAGCTCATACAGCCTGGCGCCGGAGTCAGTGATCAGCCTGGCTACCACGGGAATATCCCCTGGTTCCCGGAGCACCAGGGTCATCCGGTCACCAACCTGGGTTAAGCCCACCGCCAGCTTGGACAATTCTGTTCTGACCGCAGTCGACATCCCGGTCACCCTAAGATCCAAGACGACCTGAATGCCCCTCAGTTCGTCTAGTGACCCCTTGGCTATCAAGCGACCACCGCTTAACACCGCGATTTGATCACAAACTGATTCAATCTCGCCCAACAGATGGCTGTTGAGAAAGATAGTCTTGCCCTGCTCCCGTAAATGGACGATCAATTCGCGGGTATGTCGCCGACCCACCGGATCCAGCGCCGAGGTCGGTTCATCGAGGAAAATCAGCTCCGGATCGGCAATTAAGGCCGCGGCTAAACCGAGTCTTTGTTGCATCCCCTTACTGTAGGACTTGATTCGCTGGTGGCCTTTCCCGCCTAAACCCACCAGCTCCAGCAACTCAGGAATGCGCCTCCGAGCAATCTCGGCCGGCACATGTCGCAGACGAGCATGGAAGTCCAATAGCTCTACCCCGGTCATCCAGGGCTGATAGCGAAAATTTTCTGGCAGATATCCGATCCTTTTCCGGACCGCTACCGTTCCTAACGGCTCCCCCAATACGGTTGCCCGGCCGGCGGTCGGAGTTAATAAACCGACCAGGGTCTTAACCAACGTGCTTTTGCCTGCCCCGTTGGGACCCAATAACCCAAAAACACAACCCTTCGGAACTTGTAAATCAATCCCGAAACAACCGGCTCCACTACGATACTGCTTTGTCAACCCTTTGGTTTCGAGCACAATCTCCATATTAGTTAATCATCCTCGCTATCTTTACGGCTTCACTTGGTGTCAGCTCACCCATGACCATGTAAATCAGACCATCTTCCAGCCAGATCAGACAATCAGCGGAAAACCGCATGCCCCAGAGGCGATTAATCAAGGTGGTCTGGTTGAGGGGACGGTTCAGCTCCTGGGGCAATTGGCCACCAAGGGATCCCCCCGGAACCAGCTGACTGAAAAACCCATCTGACTTGGGGGTGAAGGCCCCTTGAATTCCGGGTTTGATTATGATCGGTTCCCCGATCCCCTCGGGCTTCATCAAGATCTGGCCGTTGTAGGCCACATTGGCGAACTGGGATTGCAGCCCTTTCGGCAACCCTGGTATGGCTAAGATGGCTTTTTGCAAACTGTCCCGGCTGACGGTCGGCGGGATCTCCAAAGTGCTAGGCTTGGTGACCGCGATCACCAGATCCGGTTGGAGCAGGTTAGTATTGCTGTAAGTAAATGCGATTAGCGGAGCGGTGTTAAGCAGAAACGGCTTATTATTGATTTCACTTGGCAGCGTAGCCCTGATGGATAAGGACTGCAAGAATCGGTTGATCGGCGCGGTAAACAAAGTGAACCGAATTTTGGCCGCCGAAACCATAACAGCCTGCGGCTCCCCATAGCCAGGAAGTGCTTTAGGTACTTTAATCTGTTGATTGGCGATGGTAATACTCTCCCCGGTTGCCGGTAGTGGGATCACTTCCGGCGGCTCCACAATCTCCATCACCCCAAAGTTAGCAATTTGCACGACCGAACTGCGCCCTTCGAGAGCCTCGAGCATGGACATAAAATCACTCGGGTCAATCGCCCAGTCATTACTCTTGTCCTGCCGAAAAAGTGATAAAAACCCGTTCGCCAGGGCGGGTGGACCAAGCACCGCCACCAGCGTGAAAACCAGCAACCACTTCACCCAGTTCTTTAGCACACCAAAAACTCTCCCCTTTTCCCTTAATTTCCGGGATCCAGGAAGTTATTGTATCCATCTTTTAGCACAATTAACCAAATGCTTGTACACAATGCGGACGAGTATGCATAGGATAGCACTGCAGGAGGTGTTAATATGTGTGGCGGATTGATTGACGGACGCAGACGCAGCTTCAGCAGCCTCTTAGATTTGATTATCGCGCTGTTTGTCATCGATTTTTTGGTCGGTGGCATTAACCGTATCTTTAACCTTGAGTAATTAGAAGGAGGTTTATAAGATGTCTGACCGCAAACGGGATGGATTCCATTGGGATGGCGGATTATCTGGTATCATTGACCTAGTTATTATCCTCTTCGTCCTACAGACTCTGCTCTACGGTTTCGGTGGAGTTGAAGACTAACATACACACGGCGGCTTGGGCCGCCGTTTTTTCTTTCACCCCGATCGCCGATGGGAATTGACAGTACACCTCCATAGTGTTATGTTTTTTGCAAACTATACTGATACAGAATGTATCTCAGAGGGAGGCTGCGGAGTCATGTCCCTAAATGATCAAATCATCGAGCTCACTAACATGATCTTGTCTAACGCCATCCATCACGAGCATAAGCAGCGTAACTTCGGGGGCGGTTTTACTTTACACTCCTCACAGCTCCGTTTCATTGACACTATCCACCGCAATCCAGGTATTAATGTTACCGACCTAGCCCAGATGTTGGGGATTTCAAAGAGTGCAGTATCCAAGATGACCTCAAAGCTGGAGACTTTGGGGTTGGTTCAGCGTTATCAAGCACCGGAAAACAAAAAGGATGTCTTGGTCAAACTAACTGACCAAGGAGAGCTTGTCCATCGGCGATTCCTTAAAACCTATCACAATGTTTTTAACCATATTCATAACCAATTAGACGAGTATACCCCGGAGGAAAAAGCGACAATTATTCGTTTTCTGCGCGGCTTTAACAACTTCATCTTGAATATGGATTCTCTGCAGATCTGGCCGGAAGACTAACCCTATTTCCGTCCCATCTTGCTCATCAACCTGGTGCAGTCTAGGTCTAACCGGGAAACCCGCACCAAGTTCTTCGCCGCCGTGACAGGGATTAAACGAAGCTTCGCAGAAGGAATAGGAGTTGGAGCAAAGCCAGGTTGGCTATACGACCTACAACATCATATTACTGCAAGGAGCAATGTATATGAACATTTCACTCATCAACGCACCGGTCGCGCATCCCAGTCCTCATTCCAGATTGGCTCCGCCTCTAGGCTTGGCCTATATCGCCGCCGTCCTACTCGAAGCCGGCCACGAGGTCAGCGCCGTCGACTACAATGTGAGCGGCTTGCATCTCCAAAGAGTAACCCGCCTGGTCGAACGAGATCAACCTGACATCGTCGGCATCTCCGCGCACACCGAAACCTACCCCAATGCTCTGAAGATTGCGGAAATAATTAAAAGTCTCAACCCCGAGACCAAGATCGTACTCGGCGGCCCACATCCCTCGATTCTGCCTCGAGAAGTCCTGGCAGAGCCCGCAGTCGACTTTATCGTCATCGGTGAAGGGGAGGCAACAATGCTCGAGCTGACCGAGACGTTACAAGCCGGTACCGGCAAATTCGCCGAGATTAAAGGGCTTGGTTATAAAGATGGCTCCGGAACCATCCGGATCAATGAGCGGAGACCACTCTTAGACCCTGATCAGTTGCCGATCCCGGCGCGCGAACTCTTCCCCTTGGAGTTTTATCAAGATCGCTTCAACGTGCTGGCCGCGCGTGGCGGCTGTCCCTTCAAATGCCCTTTCTGCTCGGCCTCGTTCATCTGGAGCGGCAAACGGCGGGCCAGAAGCCCACAAAATATCATGCGAGAACTCCGCTTTCTGATGGAACACCACGGAGCAGACTACATCTTCTTCTCTGATGACATTTTTACCCTCGATCAGAGATGGGTTAACGAGATCATGGCTGAACTGACCAAACTGCCGTATCCTCTGGAATGGGGTTGCGCTACCCGGGTCGACATGGTCACCCCGGAGTTACTCCAACGCATGGCCGCAACCGGCTGCCGGGCTATCCAGTATGGCGTGGAATCCGGCTGCCAGAAGATCTTGGATTCCGTTAAAGGCATCAAGAAAGAGCAGGTGCTTACCGCCGTCACCGCCGCCACGGAGGTCGGCATCGATATCGCTTGCTCATTCATGATCCCATTTCCTGATGATACTGCGGAAACGATCCGCGAAACAAAAGAGTTTATGCGCCAAGTAGCCGAGGCCGGAGCCAAGATTCTGCTCTCGTTTACCACACCGTACCCCGGCACCTACTTTCATCAGCATGCGGACCAACTTGGCTTGAAGATTCTCACCAACAGCTGGGCAGAATATGATGCCAAACATAATATTCTGGAAACCAAGTACCTCAGTGCTGATCATATTGATCAGCTAGTCGGGGAATTGGTCCAAGATTTGGGTCTGAAAAAAGCAACCTCATAACGACCATACCGGCAAAGGGGACTGACTATGCCTCGCCCAGTAATTCTGACGACACTATTGTTGATCTTCGTGCTTTTGTCCACCGCGACCATGGCCAATACCGGCTTGGAAACAGCACAATGGGCTGAAGATGTAGATTACCTCATCACTAATTTGCCGAAAGTCCACAAGAACTTGTTTTTTAAGTTAGATCAAGCCCAATTTACCCAAATGGCCACCGCTTTAAAAACAGATTTACCTTCATTATCTACCGATCAGATACTTACTCGATTAGCCCAGCTCGTTGCAGCGGTCGGCGACAGCCACACGAGCATCAGCTTGCCAATATTCTCTGTGTACCCGCTCGCTTTTTATGTCTTCGCGGACGGGATTTACCTGCTGCAAGCAGATCCACAGTATGCAGCAGCTCTCCATTGTCGGCTAACCAAAGTGGGCGACCAAGAGATCGACGAAGTAATCGCACATCTCAGTACTGTCATCCCGCATGAGAATCAAGCCCAGCTAAGCACCATGCTGCCCCAATACCTCGTCGTTCCCTCGATTCTCACCGGGCTCGCCATTATCGAAGACCCCGCCATAGCTCAATTCACTTTTGTGGACGAGAATAAGCGCGAATTCACTCTCCCCGTCCAAGCGGTCGATCTTGGCACAGGGTTGAATCTGATGGGAAAAGTCACGTACCAGCCTTTCTACCTCAAACATCCGGACCGCATCTATTGGTGGGAGTACCTCCCTGAGCATCAGGCCGTGTACGTAAACTATAGTTCTTGCCGGGATATCGAGGGT
Organism: Bacillota bacterium; assembly: GCA_012735535.1. Taxonomy (GTDB): domain Bacteria; phylum Bacillota; class UBA5301; order UBA5301; family UBA5301; genus JAAYHC01. The sequence goes on along the minus strand of JAAYHC010000001.1, from coordinate 2,476 downwards.
TATCCGGTCCGTCGGTTTACCGCGGAGATTCTGGATCTTATCGATCAAAACCCGGTCGAAAAATTAATCGTTGACCTGCGCAATAATGCCGGCGGCAACTCCGGCTTGTTAGATCCATTTATCAATGCCGTGGCCAAAAACGAAGAATTAAACCAGCCCGGAAAGATCTATGTCATTATCGGCCGTCGCACCTTCTCCTCGGCTATTTTGAATGCCCTCTCGTTCAAGAACAAAACTCACGCAGTCCTGGTCGGGGAACCAACCGGCGGCAAGCCCAACCATTATGGCGAAGTAAAGATCTTTACCTTACCAAACTCCGGCCTCCGGGTCAGTTACTCGACCAAATATTTCAAGAACTCCGCCGTGGACACCGATTCACTTTTACCGGATCTGGAGGCCATCCTAAGCCTCGCCGATTACGAAGCAGGGCGTGATCCTGCCATGGACGCAATTCTTTTTACACTTCCGCGTTAAACTTGTGTTATACTTGGAAAGATAATCATTAAAAGGAGTTCTGCTATGCCCATTTTTGAAGAATTAGGCTTAAGTCTGCCCGTACTGCAGGCAATCGCCGGTATGGGTTTCGAGGAGCCAACCCCGATCCAAGAAAAAACTATTCCCTTGGCCTTGGCCGGGCGTGATCTGATCGGCCGCGCTCAAACCGGCACCGGGAAAACTGCTGCCTTTGGCATCCCTCTGGTTGAAAGAGTCGACAATCCGCTGGGCGCTCTCGTCATTGCGCCAACCCGTGAACTGGCTATCCAAGTCGCCGAAGAGCTCAACAAAATCGGTCAATATAAAAGGGTTGCGGCTTTGCCGATCTACGGCGGACAAGACATTAACCGCCAAATCCGAGCCCTGAAAAACCGTCCCCAAATCATCGTCGGTACGCCTGGCCGGCTCATGGATCATCTCCGTCGCGGAACACTCCGTTTGAGCCAGGTTTCGCTGGTGGTATTAGATGAAGCAGATGAGATGCTGGATATGGGGTTTATCGACGATATAAAGACGATCTTGCAGGAAGTGCCGACCACGCGGCAAACCATGCTCTTTTCGGCCACGATGCCTCAGCCGATCCAGGAACTGGCGCAGCGCTTTATGAATGATCCGGAATATATCGATGTCACTCCGAAAGAAGTCACCGTCCCCAATATGCAGCAGTACTATATCGAAGTACAAGAACAGCATAAATTCGACGTCTTTTGCCGGCTGCTCGATATGCATTCACCCGAACGAGCGATCGTCTTCGGCCGGACCAAGCGCCGGGTTGATGAGCTCGCTGAGGGCCTGAATAAACGGGGATACTCTGCAGAAGGCATTCACGGCGACCTCACCCAGGCCAAACGCGATACCGTGATGCGCCATTTCAAAGAGGGGCTGACCGAGATCTTGGTCGCAACCGATGTCGCGGCGCGGGGTCTGGATATCTCCGGGGTAACCCATGTATACAACTTTGATCTCCCCCAAGATCCGGAGAGCTACGTACACCGGATTGGGCGGACCGGTCGCGCCGGGCAACCCGGAGTGGCCACCACCCTGGTCGCTCCTCGCGAAATCGGCCACCTGCGGATGATCGAGCGGGCCACAAAAAAGCGGATCGTTCGTCAGCCGATGCCCACAGTAACCGAAGTGCTCAGAGAGCAACAAAGGATCGCGGTTGATCGGCTCTTAAAGACCGCCAGCGATGGAGTTAGCGGCCAATACAAAGAGCTGGCCGAAGGGTTGCTCGCCGAAACCGACTCAATTACACTGGTAGCCGCCGCTCTGAAGCTGTTAACCAAAGAGCCTGATCGCACTCCGGTAACCTTAAGCGACGAGTCGGGCTACAGACCCCGCAGCAGCAGACGGGCAAATACTTCGGTCCACCGTAAGCATGGTGGACACAAGCCTCGTCGCAAATAGTTTGCAAAAAGGTAATGGGGCGGCACGGAAGCCGCCCCGTTTTGTCCCTTAGCCCAAGCCCCTATTTAAATTTCTTCTCAAACTGATCCAGCAAATCGTTACTGCGATCTAACAGATATGCGGCAAACTGCGGATTATGGACACCGTGGCTGAAATCATTTTCAATGAAGGTTACACCGGCTTTGGCTTGCGTATAGAGTTGCTTGGCTTCGGCATTAGCTGGGTTCTTGTCAACATAGGCTTTGGCCTTTTCGAGTCTCGGTTGAAGTTTGGCGATAGCTGCGGTGGTTTCTTTCTTCACGGATTCGATGAGAGCACCGATTGATTTGGCATCATGACATGGGCTGCAAGCCGGATTAGCCGCAATCTGTTCCGGTGTAGCTGCCTCGTAATCATGTTTGGTGTTATCCATGAAGTGGCAGTCTTGGCAGGCAAAACCCATCTGATAATGATAACTCGGCATATCTTTCACACCATGGGCGGCGGAGCCTTGCCCCTGCGTGAAGGCCAACTCAACGTGTTTGCCGGAGCCGGTGTTCCAGTTGAAGGTCCGGCCATGGCAAATGCCGCAGGT
>JAAYHC010000033.1 GCA_012735535.1 Bacillota bacterium | reverse complement strand
GGATCAGTAACGACAGACCTATTAACAATGCCAGGAGGTTTCTCCGCATTATCCTTTCCTCCTATTTTATTGTGCGAGATATTCAATACCACGATAGGTCACATCGGCATCAAGCTTGTCTTTCTCAAATCGAATCTTAAAACGGACGATGTAGGCGGTGCTTTCACTCCAAAAGTCACACGTATTGGCAACCAACATTTCAACATAATCATCAAGCTCTTTAATCCCGGATCTTTGATCGAATATAATTTGACTAGGTTTGGTTGCATTTGGAGCAACTAAAATCGCAATTTCAACTTCACCGGTGATATCCTGGTTGCTGAGGTTTTTGCCATAAGGCAGTGGCGTTCTAGGCACAAAATCACTGCCACGCGGAGCCGGCAACCCGGGGCTGCCTTGGATGCCGCCGCCATTATCGGACGCAGCAGCCTCGTCGCTCTCCATCGCTACATCGGGCTCAGCAGCTGCCAAACCTTCAGATACTTCCTCCGCGGTTTCAGGTTCAGGTTCAGGTTCAGGTTCGGGTTCGGGCTCTGCTGGTACCTGTTCACTTGCGGATTCCTCAGCCACCGCCGGAGGAACACTTTTCTCCTCGATCGCCAACTCCTCTACCCCGTGCTCGCTAGCTAACAGACCCTCCGGATTGACCGTTTCCGCCACGGGGGCGTCCTCCGGTTCGACCACCACTTCTTCACTCACCGGTTCCGGAATTGGTTCCCGTACCGGTTCAGGCTCCGGATCAGGTTTCGGTTCGGACTTCGACACCGGCTCCGGTTTGGGTTCAGGCGGTGGCGCAGGTTTTGGTTCGGGTTCGGGTTCGGGTTTTGGCTCAGGCTTGGGTTCCGGTTTCGGCTCAGGTTTGGGCTCTGGCTTCGGTTCCGGCTTGGGTTCCGGTTTCGGCTCCGGCTTCGGCTCAGGGGTAGGTTCGGGCTTTACTACCTCGATCGCCGGCTTGTCAATTTCAGTGCGCGGCTCAACTCTAACCGGTTCGCGGGCCACTTCAGCTTGGGCCGGCCCTGTGCCAGGTCCCGGAATTTCCCTGATATACTGAACTTCGAGATATCCTCCGGTGGCCAGCGAAGGATCACCCGAGAACAAACCGGGAGCAACCATTGGTGCAAATAAGAATAAAAGTAGGTGCACTACCACGGAGACGGCCAAAGACCAGTACATATTGGTGTTTTGCTCTCGCAGTGATTTCATGGTTTCACCTGACGTTTATAATGGGTTCTTCTCAACGGCCAGAGCAATCCGGTAACCTCCGGCTGCGCGGACCGCATCCATTGCCTGCACCACATGGCGATACCGCACAGCTTCATCAGCTTGCAAGATCACAACTCCTTGCGGGTGTACAGCCAAATACCGCTCCACCTCACGCTGAATCAAGGCAGAATCCGCCCGCTGATCTTTGACGAAGAGAGCACCATCTTGGGTCACCGTGATGGTCAGAACTGCTTGGTTCTGGGCCTCCCCGGTCGCCGCTTTAGGCAAGTTCAAGTTAAAGGCCTGGTTATCCGTGCGAAAGGTCGTAAAGACCATAAAAAAGATGACCAAAAAAAAGATAACATCGATCAAAGAAACGATATTGATCTCCCGTTTACGTCCAACCCTACGGGCGAAGTACATTAGTCCTCACCCCGCTCGGAGAGGAGGTTGACGATATCAACGGCTCTATTGTTCATCTCCAGGACATACTTGTCCACTTTGCGGACGAAAAATGCGTGCATCATCGAGGCGGGAATAGCAATCGACAGGCCCGCAGCAGTCGTAATTAAAGCCTCGGCAATCCCCGGAGCCAGCACAGCCGGATCATTGACGCCTCGTAAAGCCCCCATAACGTTAAAGCTCTGCATGATCCCCAAGACCGTACCGAGCAAACCTAACAGCGGAGAAACCATAATCACCGTTTCCAAGAGAGGTAGCCCGCGTTCCAATTTATACAATTCGACATTGCCGGCCCGCTTAACATAATCCTCAATGACCTGACGCGGCTCGCCTTTGTGGGCAATCGCGGCAGCCAAGACTGTCGCCACCGGTCCCCGGGCACGTCGCGCAACCTGCATGGCTTCGAGTACCCGCCCTTGCTTGAGCGAACTCTCCACCCGATCCATGACTTCATCGAGGTCGTCACGTATAATAATGAAGTAATAAATGCGTTCAATAATGACTGCTAGAGCCAATACCGAGCACAATAAAAGCGGATACATCAAAATGCCGCCTTTATTAAAGAGTTCGATCATCTGTTGCTACCTCCACCTCTGAGATTAATATCATAAGTTTCGACAAGCGGAAAAATACTTCCTCCCCTGGGACTACTTGAGAATACTGGTAGCTCCGAGAAGAGCAATCACAATATATAACTTGTTGATCTGGTCACTTTTGGCTTCTACTTCCTGCTGTAACCTTGAAACAGCAGACTCGAGCTCACTAATTCTCTGGTCATATCTGGGCAATTCCCTGAGCGAGGCATCACTAACAATTATCTCGCTGAGGCGAGTCTGCTCCGACTGGGCAATTTGGGAGCGCAATTGATCGATCTCCAATTGCTGCAGCTCTGATTTGGCTTCTAGTAAGGAGAGGCGATACTGCAAATCGGCAACCTGCTCCGAGAAGTGCAGAACATAGTTTTGTAGTTCGACCCTAGCCGTGACCCGACCGGAATTATTTTCCATATATTCTAACATCTTATAGAGACTTTGGGCAAGTTCATAACGGGTTACACTTTGTTCACCGGCAAATTCCGGCCCGGGGAACGGCTCCAACAATCCCAAGGACTCTAAGCGCTCAACATACGGCCAAGCCCAACTGCCCGGGGTAATGTCCGTAAACCCGTTCGTAGCTTGCGTTTCTACCGACAAGCATAAAAAAATACCTCCAAGCAGGAGGTAGTATATTATCTTGCGGTAACCCATGACCCATCACCTCAAAATGCCTTGGAGATGGGTATTATGTTCTCTGTTATTCAATTTTTCTCCTTCTATCCTCAGCTGAGCGAATAATACAGAAATCAGCGAGGTTTTTCATCCGGCGGCGCAGCATGATTTTTTCCAACACATCGGTATGAGCGGCCTTAAGCTGGCTTCTCAACCGGGCGTACTGGCGAAAGGCACGATAATGAGAATCGTAATCCATAAAATGTGGCCTCCTAGCATACAACCCTTTCTGACCATAGGTTATGCGAGTCGGCCAGTACCTATTCAAAGCACACTACCCTACCTGGCGTGACAGTTCTTTCCGCCAGGCTTTCTCCAGCTCCAGAAACTCCTCGCGCAGGATGTGCATTAAGATAATCGTATCATGGCCATCCGGCAAGTGTCGACTTCGTTTGAGCTTGCCCTCAAAAGAAAAACCGGCCTTACGGTAACATTGGATCGCCCGCCGATTGGTCGCATACACTCTGAGATAAATTCGTTCCAGTTTCAATTGGTGAAAAGCGTATCCGAGAAGTAAGCGGAGAGTTTCCGTGCCCAGACCTTGATCCCAGTAATCCTTCTCCCCGATTCTGATACGTAGCTCGGCATGGCCGTTGCGCCACGTGATATTGATCAGCTCTACATCGCCGATTAAAAGATGATTATGATAGAGTACAATGCCAAAAACCTGGGCATAGCGATCGCTTTTCAGCTGAGCAAACCATTGTTGACATTCTGCTGGCGTGACCGGGAGTTCGCTATCCAAATACTCACTTAACTCTTGATCCAGATTCCACGCCAATACCTTCGGCAAGTCATCCTCTGTTAAAGGACGCAAATAGACCCGTTCTCCTTCAATCATGATTGTTACCACCTTTCCTGCGACTAATGCTGTAATGACTGTTACATCGTTGACTGCGACGTTTCGGGTGCCCAGGAACTATGCGATTGTACTAGTTGATTCGAGATTTAGGCCTCATCCGCCTGCAAGGAAATGTATCCAAGAATGGGTGGTAATCTATGGACTACCGACAGCATAATAGACCGTTCTGTCCCGACCAAGTTCTTTGGCTTTATACAGAGCGATATCAGCACAGTTGAGCAGAGACTCGGCATCGGCAGCATCTTGCGGATAAGCCGCCAGACCGATACTGACCGAAAAATGGCCCAAGGGCTGTTCCTCAGCACCAGGCATCGCCAACTGCCGGATTCGCGTCCGAATACGTTCGACGACATGATGCGCCTCTTCCGCAGTAGTATTGGGTAAAACTAAAACAAACTCTTCGCCGCCGTAACGCGCCGCTAGGTCCACCTCCCGGATCGACTCTTTAATGATCGCTCCAACCTCTTGCAGTAACCGGTCACCAGCTAGATGACCATGAGTATCATTGTAGTGTTTAAAGTGATCAACGTCCAGTAAGGCTACCGTTAGCACCTGCTGATACCTGGCTGCTCGGGCAAATTCGTGGCGCAGCGTCTCCTCAAATTGGCGCCGGTTACAGAGTCCGGTCAGCTCATCAGTATTGGCCATCTCCTCCAGACGCCGATACAGCAGGCTGCGGTGGATGGCCGCTCCGATCTGGCTAGCCAAGCTTTGAATAATATAAAACTCATTGCGTGAAAATGCGGGCTGCTCGGCTCTAGCCAAAACGAGCACCGCCAGTAGCTGATTATGGACCGCTACCGGCACTATCATTAAAGACCTGAACCATTCCTCTTCAGCGGTTGGACGAGTTAGTGCTTGCTGTTTGACATCCTCGATTAATGCCATCTGCCCTAACGCCGCATAATGCCCGATTAACCCGTGTTCATAAGAGATGATATCACCTATTCTCCAGGGCGAAAACAAACCGGAAGTTTCTTTGGCCACCAACGCCTGCGGCGTCGGTCCGGTCTCGAAAAAGACAAAAGAGTCATAGGCGCACAGTTTCGATACGGCATCACAAACTTTTAAGTAGATCTTTTTTAGATCGGTCGTCGTGGTCACCGAGGTGCTTAACCCATATAACGTTGATAATTCAGCGACTTTCTTTTCCAACTCATGATTCTTGCGGATTAACGTGTTGGAGTAATTGTCGAAATGCTCCTGACAAGCCACATGCTGCTCAGCCAATAGTTGATATTCCTGCTGGCTCCGCCTAGCCTGGTCACGCTGACGGTAAACGGCATACAGAGCTAACCACCCGACGAGGGCAAAACTTGTCCATAAGATCAAATCAACACGACCCAGGGAAATATTCGCCAACAGCCCGGCAACCGCTACCGTAAAACTGACAAAGGCAGCCGATGCAGTGACCGCACTTGCCGCAATGGGGATGAAATAAAGGTTGCTGAGGACTGACGGCTCCACCGGCACCAAACCACCGAAGAAAAAGATTCCGACTAGGCCGATCACGACCACGGGAAAGGGCCAATAAAGCGATAGCGCTGACCTCACCCTTTTCACCCCCTTAACAGTAGGCTTTTTCGTTTTTTCCCGCAAAACTCCTTTCTCAGAAGATCAGCTTACACACCCAGACGGCAGCCAAAAATGCCGCTAAGTCAGCTACTAAACCGACCACTAAAGCATGGCGATAATTACTGATGCCGACCGAGCCAAAATAAACTGCCAAAACATAAATAGTTGTTTCCGTGCTCCCTTGCATAGTAGACGCGATGCGTCCGATCAAACTATCGGGGCCATACTGTTTGAAAAGATCCGTCAAGACCCCCAACGAACCGCTACCGGAGATTGGCCGCATTAATGCCATCGGCAGAACCTCCGCGGGAATACCCAGCGGTGTGAGGATGGTGCCGCAGAGTCCTGCCACCAGAGCTAGCAGTCCGGACGCTCGAAGTACCGCAATCGCCACCAACATCGCCAACAAGAAAGGAAAGATTGCCGAAGCCACGCTGAGCGATTCTTTGGCCCCTTCGGTAAAGGCTTCAAATACCTTTACCCTGCGCCACTGCGCAAAGCCGAGCACCAGCAAGATCAGCACCGGGACAAACCATTGAGCAATTCCCGAGATCACCAGACTCATCTGCCTCTCCTCACCTGCCTCAAAAGCCGATCCATGAGCAACGCCACAGAAGTCGCGACAAGCGTGGAGATGATCGTCGTTCCGATGATATCTGTTGGTCTAGCTGCCCCACTGGCGGCTCGTACCGCTATTACGGTGCTCGGAATCAGGGTAATACAGGATGTGTTGAGGGCGAGGAAAGTGCACATCGCATCAGAGGCCTCCCGCGGTCTGGGATTAAGGGTCTGCAATTGTTTCATGGCCGCTAAACCGAGTGGAGTGGCGGCGTTCCCTAAACCAAGCAGATTAGCGGTGAGATTTAATAGGATAGAACCCAGAGCCGGATGGCCACGCGGGATCGACGGAAAAATCGGCCTAATGATTGGCTGCAATATCCGGACGAACAGCTGCATTAAACCGCTCCGCTCCATCACTTTCGCCATGCCCAGCCAAAAAGCCATTACCCCGAGCATCCCAATGATTAGCTGCACTGCGGTCTCGGCAGCCGCAAAGATCGCCGGGGTCAGTTCGGCCAGAGTTCCCGCGTAAACAGCATAAGCAATCCCGCCCAAGATCATCGCCAGCCACAAAGTATTGACCATAATAAAACCTCCCGGTCATGTTTATGATCTCTAGGGAGGTTCTTAGGACTCTAAGGCTTCTTGGGCTTGTTTTAAGGCTTTACGTAACAGGCGGGAGACGTGTACTTGAGAAATTCCAAATCGCTCGGCGATCTGCGCCTGCGACCATTTTTGGATATACCGCAGCAGCAAGATTTGGCGTTCGCGTTCAGGCAGGGCTGTGATCGCTTTTTCTAGAGTTAATTTATCGGTCAGTTGGTCCAAGTTACTTTCCGGAGACGGGATGACCTCCTGGCGGGTAATTGAGCGACCTTCACCCTCGTATATGGTCTCGTCTAAAGAGACCGGTGCGGCAGACGCATCGAGGATGACCACCAATTCTTCGGCGCTAATACCGGTGAGCTCGGCCAATTCGGCCAGGGACGGTTCTTCCCCGTATTCGTTAACATATTTGCGCCTGATCGCCTCCACTTTCAAATACCGTTCCCTGATACTGCGGCTGATTTTCACCGGACCATCGTCACGAATAAAGCTGCGAATCTCTCCGATTATTAGCGGTACGGCATAGGTTGAAAACATTAAGCCCCGTTCAAGCTCAAAGCGCTCAATCGCTTTGAGTAAACCAAAACAGCCGATCTGGAAAAGGTCATCGAATTCGTAGCCAAAGCTAAGAAAACGCTTGGTAACCGAGGCTACCAGACGCAAGTTTGCTTGGACCACTCGATCTCGGGCTGCGAGATCACCTTGCTTGGCCTTGGCTAGCAGAGCATTTAGTTCCTCGGCGCTGAGCGGTTCGGTTTCCAAAATGCCGCGAGTCTCATAATTCATGGTCTGACTGCCGGTCATTGACGTTCTCCTGGGCGGAACTTGTCGGGCGCTTGGTCATTACCACCGTAGTCCCCCGACCCGGTGCTGATTCGATATGCATCTCATCCATAAACGACTCCATAAAGACCAGGCCAAGGCCCATCCGTTCAGGATCGGTGGAAAAGGTCGCCTCCTTGGCCGCCGCTAAATCGGCAATACCAACCCCCTCATCTTTAACTTCTAAGCGCAGGGAACCGTCGACGAGATCGGCTCGCAGGGTCACAATGCCGAGAGAATCGGGATATCCATGAATAACACAGTTGGAAACCGCCTCGCTCGTTGCCACCTTGATTTCGTCAATCTCCTCCAAGGTAAATGGCAGCTGAGCGGCGAAGGCGGCAATAGCTACGCGAGCGAAAGCTACATTCTCAGGTTTGGACAAGAAAGTGAGCTGGACAAAATTGTCGGAGCGGGTTGCGGATTGTTCAGGCATAGTTGGTCCTCCTAGCTCGACTGGATAGCTTCCTGCTCGGAATCTTTCGCCGGAATGATTTTAAAAAGCCCGCTGAGCTCAAATACCTTGGCAACACTGGGGTTGACGTTCACCAGAAACATTGAACCCATGCGGGAGCGAATCTTTTTATACCTACCGAGAATCACGCCCAGACCGGAGCTGTCCACAAAATCCACCTCGGCCAGATTAAGTACCAATCTGTTAATCATCTCGTATTCCAACAGTGCCTCATCGATCTTTTCTCTAAAAAGCGGAGCGGACTCTAAATCAAGTTCACCGCTGATGCGAGCAACCAGAGTCCGCCCAATCTTTTCTAGCTGCAACTTCATTGAGTTCCCCCCTCGCTAGTTTACTGCTCACATTCCACATAGCAAAGGGGATTCCTTCCAAATTTGCAGCGCTGATTTCAGTTTCTGAAAAAGAGCGCTTTGAGCATTTGTCGCATCGTCTGACCGACGATTTTTCCAAAACCGGCCCGTTCCACCCCAGACTGAGCGATAATTGGCGTTTTAGCTACCACATTGCCGGCCGCATCCTTAAAAACGATTTCTCCGAGCTCTTCTCCCGTATTAATCGGCGCCTCTACGTACTCGGGAACCCGGATTTCCTTGGTCAAATCGAGGCTCTCTCCCCGCTTGACCGGATAGACCAAATCGTCTCCGGAAACAATTTCGACCTTATCCGCCAGGCCATGCAGCACCTTAACTTCGCCCAAAGGCTCGCCTTTGGTGACGAGCTTCTCGGATTTGTACATTTGAAAGCCATAGTCCAATAAGGCCTTAATGGAGTCAGTCCGGTTTTGTGCGGTGCTAGCACCTAAAACCACAGCAATCAAACGTAAACCGTCACGACTAGCAGTGGCGGAGAGGCAGTATCCGGCCTTACTGGTATATCCTGTTTTCAGTCCATCACAACCCGGGTATTGCTTGATCAATTTGTTAAAGGTAGTCAACCAGACCTCTTGCGGCGTCCCCTTGCGCACCCAGTACTCCCAGGTGGAAGTCAGGGTGGTTAAGTGAGGTAAGGTCAAGGCGTAACGGGATAAGATGGCGACATCCCGGGCGGTCGAATAATGGTCCGGGGCATCTAACCCGGTCGGATTAACGAAATGGGTGTTGGTCATGCCGAGCTCTGCGGCTCTTTCGTTCATGATCGCCACAAAAGACTCCACCGAGCCGGCGAGATACTCGGCGATAGCTACCGCACAATCGTTGGCTGAGCCCACGGCTACCGCATAGAGCATATCCCGTAAGGACATTTGCTCGCCTTCCTCTAGCCAGATCTGGGTTCCACCCATTGATTTGGCCAGGTAGCTGCCGACGATCACATCGTCCATGGTCACCTTCTGGTTGCGTAAAGCCTCTAAGGCCAGGGCCATGGTCATGATCTTGGTCACACTGGCAATCGGGAGTTTTTCATCCGCATTGTGCTCATAAAGCACCTCACCGGTTTGGGCTTCCATCAGAATTGCCGATTTGGCTTTGATTGGTAAGGTGACCGCCTCGACCGGTAGTGAAAAAAGTACAACCGCCAAGAGCAGTAATAAAACACCTGGTCTACACCGCGTAAGCATGTTGAAACCCCCTTTAAAAGATGGCGGGAATCTTCATGATAAGTGTATGCCAGGTGTCTTGAATTATACGGTTAACCAACCGGCTGACCTAAGCGAGTATCTGGTAAATCAAGGAGCTGGCTGTCGGTGGGACAGGTTCGATCGTGATTGCCTGGCGCACCTGGGCCACAGCCTGTTTGGCTTGGGCGGCCGTACGCGCATAGATTCTGGCCAGTAGATCGCCCGGTGCAACCAGCTGACCCACGCCGACCTCCAGAGCCACGCCGACACCATGATCAATCGGCTCACCTTTGCGTTTCCTCCCGGCACCCAGTTCCAGGGCAACCAGGCCGAGGCTGAGGGGATCGATATCTGTTATGTACCCTCCACTGGTTGCGGTAACAACCACCTCCGGCGCTAAAGGCAGATAAGCTTCCGGACGCTCGACCAAATCTGCCGGACCACCTTGGGCGTGAATCCAACGCGCGAAGGTCTCCAAGGCTTCGCCCGAGTTCAATTTGGCCTCCAACACGTGATAAGCCGTGTCCGGATCAGTCGTCCGCCCCGAAGCCAAATAGAGCATCTGGGCTCCTAACGTTAAGCAGACCTGGCACAGTCTCTCCGGCCCCTGCCCCTTGAGGACCCGAATAGCCTCATAAACTTCGAGTGAGTTTCCGATAGCCTTTCCTAAGGGTTGATTCATATCGGTGAGACAGGCAACGGTCTGTCGGCCCACCGATTTGCCTATCTCCACCATCGTTTCGGCTAATTCTTTAGCGAGGGCCAGGTCTTTCATGAATGCCCCTTTGCCCACTTTGACATCGAGGACAATACCCTCGGCGCCGGCGGCAATCTTTTTCGACATAATGCTGCTGGCAATCAAGGGGATGCTTTCCACGGTTCCGGTAACATCTCTCAAGGCATACAAAATCTTATCGGCCGGGGCCAGGTCTTGCGATTGCCCAATCACCGATAAGCCCACCGAATTAACACAGGCGAGGAACTCCTCTTGCGCTAACTCGGTGCGAAATCCGGGGATTGCCTCGAGTTTATCAATGGTCCCACCGGTATGGCCGAGTCCGCGCCCGGACATCTTGGCTACACGCGCCCCGGCAGCAGCAACCAACGGAGCCAAAACCAAAGTTGTGGTATCGGCAACCCCGCCGGTACTGTGTTTATCCACCTTAATCCCGTCGATAGTCGACAAATCCACCATCTGCCCTGACTCTGCCATCGCCAAGGTCAGTTCGGCGGTCTCAGCCGGAGTCATCCCCTGAAAAAAGACGGCCATGCACAGAGCCGCCGCCTGATAATCGGCAAACTCACCGGAAACCAAGCCCGCAACAAAGAAGCGAATCTCTTCCGCGGTCAGTTCATGACCATCGCGCTTTTTCTTAATAATAGCCACCGGATTCATGCTTTTACCCCTTTCAGCCGGTCCAGAAAGCTCATGCCATTGGCAGGTTTGGCCACATTAAGCCACTCAGCTACACTAGCCGCGACATCAGCAAAGGTTTGGCGCACCCCGAGGTCGATCGGGCCTGCAATCAATGGGTTGTACACCAATAGAGGCACCAGTTCCCGCGTATGATCGGTACCGGGGAAGCCGGGATCACACCCGTGATCGGCAGTAATAATCAAGAGATCATCTCCCGAGAGCTCCGCCAGGAGCTCCGGAAGACAAGCATCAAACTCACTTAGGGCTTGAGCAAAGCCGAAGGGATCGTTGCGGTGCCCATACTTGGTGTCGAAATCAACTAAATTGGCAAAGAGCAACCCGCCCGCCTTCTCTTGGCGCAACCAGGTGAGAGTTTCACGGATGCCGGCAGCATTATCCTTGGTCTGCACCGAGCTGGTCAGCCCTCGACCGGCGAAAATATCATTTATCTTGCCGACACCGTGCACCTGTTGGCCGCTGCCGGCAATCAGATCCAACACGGTAGGACCGGTCGGCGCCAAGCTAAAGTCGCGCCTGCGCGGCGTGCGTTGAAATTCGCCGGGTTGTCCAATGAATGGGCGAGCAATTACTCTCCCCACCGCATGCGGACCCTGGAGAATCTCGCGGGCGATCTGACAATACTCATATAATAATTCAGGTGGAATAATCTCTTCATGGGCTGCAATTTGAAAGACGCTGTCGGCTGAGGTATATACAATCGGAAAGCCTGTCCGGAGATGCTCCTCGCCGAGCTCTTCGATAATCACGGTCCCGGAAGCCGGATAATTACCTAAGATACCGCGACCGATTCGTTTGGTAAACTCGTTGATAATTTCGGGGGGGAAACCCTGCGGATAAGTGGGAAAGGGTTTGTCCAAGATTAATCCGGCGAGCTCCCAGTGGCCGGTTGTGGTATCTTTACCGGCCGATCGTTCGATCATCTTGCCGAAAGCTGCCGCGTGCAGAATTCCGTTCGTTTGCTCTGACCCGTTGAGCAGCCTGAACAATCCTAAACGACTCAGATTCGGCAGGGTCAGATCAGCTACGCTCGCCAAGACGTGTTGTAGCGTTGCCGCTCCACTGTCCCCATAAAGATGTGCATCCGGTGCTGCGCCGATGCCCACCCCATCTAATACGATCAGAATCGCCCGTTTGTTAGCCATATCTCAGCCTCCTGCCCTCGTCGCCGACTCTAGTACATTGTGCGCCATTACTTATTAATAAATTAGCATTTGTGCTGAACTATGGCAATTGTTCCTAGCGCAAGCCGAAATATAACCCAAGCACTATGGCGATGATCGCAACGAGCCACCAGATAAAGGCTTTCCCGTTAATTTTGATGCTCTTGAACACAATCATCTTCTCCACACCCTTTCTCAGCCCCAAATCCTTTGCAACCAGGTAATTACGTGAGGGGTCAGATATCCCTCGACAAGAACCCCTCCCGCCATGAGCAGAGTACAAAAGAGCGCAACCAAGGTATAACCGAGAAACTGCGGGAAGATCCCATCATCGCGGTAACGCCAGGACTTAAGGAAATTTAAAGTAAAAGCGACCCCCGCCACGCCCATGATGATAATGGCCGGAATATAAAAGAGATTTTGGGGCACGAGGGCCGCCAGCGACATAACAACCCCTTTTAACCCAAGCTTTTTGACAATAAACCCGATGGTAAAGCCAAGAATGAATCCTCTGGTAAAGACGACCACCAAGATCAAAGGGGAGCCGATGAGCGATAAACCCAGCACCCAAATAACCCCGACCACCCGCAAAATATTGGAGAAGGTAATTGTTTTTACGGCCGAAATGGACAGTCCTCCGGTAGAAACCGGTCTAACGCCGTCAAAAAAGCTGTCCAGTTGGAGGGTTAAGGCGGCCTGCTGCTCAGGGCTGATAATATTCACCGCTAACGCGCCAAAGAGAGAGCCCATCACGAAAATGATGGTAACTAAAAGATATATTTTTGCGCGCCTCTGAAAATACTTCTCGAGCGCTGAACCGAGACGATTCCGCTGCATTAGCACCACTCCAAAGCCATCAAGGCCTGTTCCGTATCATTTCTATGACAGCAAACAAACCTTTAGACCGGAGTAGCACGGAAAAAGAAGCTAATGCAGCCTGACCCGTCCATACCTACCGCCACCGCCGGGCACCAGGGTCAGCGCTCCGGATCGGGCCGCGATAATCACTTCTGCCCCACGTCGGCCGATGGCTTGGGCAAGCTCAGCATAAGGCGCCGTATTGAGAACATACTTTTCCGGACCCACCAAGTCGATCAGTCGCTGAATTGACTTGGGGCCGAGCCCTGGCAACATTTCGAGCGGAACTTGATAAACGTAAGGCGGGCGATGGCTCGGCGAGGCGCTCGGTTGGTCGGCTATCTGTTGGAGCCGGTCCCAGACCCCCAAAACTAATTTATCCTGCGGACAACCGGGACAGAACAGTACCGGGTGGGGATCCGTAAAGATGGTGTTACAAACCGGACAGTATGTCCGATGATATTTTCCCAGCTTCGGGGCAAGACCGTAATTGGCGATCACGCGATTTGGGCCTTGCCGGCGGAGGGCCGCTTCAAGTGAGCTGAAATTCAGCTCCTGCAACGAAAACTGCATATATTCTCGCCCAATCTTCGCCAACGAGTGCGCATCAGAACTGGTCAGGAAGGTTAACTCGCAGAGGCCGGAAACCGTATCTGCCATCTGGGTGTCCGCACTCAATCCCAATTCCAGTCCGATAAGCGCGCGCTCACCAAAAACCTCGACCAAATTTGCAGCACAAGCCCCCAAAACGCCTTTATGCGGTGTGAAGGCGTGGGCGGGGATTAAAAACCCTCCGCAAGCCGCTGCCAAGTCGTAAGCCTCTCCTGGTGTCAGCCGCACTAGTTGTGTGCTCAAGTTGGGGTTGGTCATGAACGGCTTGAGTTCGGCGGCAAAGGCTTTGACCTCCTCCAGACCGGGGAAATAAGCCAAATAGTGAGCACTACCACAGGCGTTATGTGGAAGCTCAATCTCGGCCGCCGGAACGAGCAGCAAGTCGGCAGCAGCCAGTCCGCCGCCCTTCACCGGGGTTAGCATCCCCTCCTCGATCAAAGCCACGAATTCCTGCTGCACCAAGGGGGAAGCTGCATCAACAATCCCAAGAATCGCCAATCCTTTCCGGCGCGGGACATACTCGATAATCCGAGGCAATGTAAGATCATCGGAGGCAGTGACTTTGACTGTCCGGCCTCCCGCTCTGCCGATGTGAATGTGTAGATCTGCATAACACGTAACCCCGCTCATCGCTCCGCTCCTAGCCAATAGGTTAGAAAACCGGCGAGCGATTTGGCATCATTTATCTCGCCGCTCCGAATCATTTGTTTGACTTGTTCGGGGCTAAAGCGCTCAACCGTCACGAATTCTTCGGGATCGCCGCCTGCTGCCGCATCATCGCGGGTCAGCCCTGTTGCAGCATAAAGATGGATGATCTCGTTCGTAAAACCGGGGGTTGTCCAAATAGCGGTCAGTTTGACCCAGTTCCCACCGTGGTAACCTGTTTCCTCGCGCAACTCCCGTTTAGCACAGGCCAACGGGTCTTCTCCCGGATCAAGCTTACCGGCCGGAATTTCCCACAGCTCGGCTCCTACCGGAGTCCGGTATTGTCTGACTAAAATAAAATACCCGTCCGCATCAACAGCGACAACGGCCGCTGCTCCCGGATGAAGAACAACCTCTCTCCCGCTCCGGCGACCGTCGGGTAAAATAACCGTCCTTTTCTGGACTGTCAATAGATTGCCGGTAAAGACAACCTCGGAGTGAATCGTTTGTTCTGTCAAATCCACTATTGCCAACCCCTTTATTGGAATAATTATCCACTCAAACGTATATCTTAAGGCTAGCTTCTCTAGACCGGAGGTGGATCGCCTGAAGATCCTTGTATATCCCCAAAGGCTTTATCTCATCGGCACGGTTAAAGAATTGCGGGCGCTTTTGGCCCTACAGACAAGGCAGCCTGAGCCGCCGCCAAGCCGGCCGCGAAATGCAGCGGATCCTGATCAAAGCTCCGGCCCATAGAACTAAAGCGATCCAAGTGCGGCTTCAGACACTCGGTAAGCTCGGTGACATCGTAAAAAACCGGCTCGTGTTGGACGCCATTGCGGTTAGGCCGGGTAAAACCGGCTAGCTCAGCCAACTCCTGTAATTTGGCGCGCTCGGCTTCGGTATAAAAAGGAAACGGGATCCGTGCCGGCGCAAAAGCCGCCACTTGCAGCGCAGTTATAAAGTGATGGCTGATCCCATAGTGTCGGGGGCGACGCTCGGCAAAACTTAGTCTGGGCACCGCCAGCGGGCGGCCGCCCAGGGCTGCTGCCGCATTAACCAACTCTCCTACTTCAATCGCGGTACTGCCAAATATGGTGCCGGTCCCCGGAATCCCCGGGCCCATGCAGACCACGATGAAGTCGGCTTGGACGACCTCTTTGGCACAGGCCAAAGCCGAGTAATTGTTCAACGCCTCATAATCTCCACCGAAAGAGTGACCGCTGGCAATCACCGCGGTAACCAGGCCTTCCGCCTTCAAGCGTCTAATCGCCTTGGACCAGACTGCCGGCAAGCAACCTGCATCAGTATGGATGTAGGCAATTCTGCATCCAGGAGCCAACACGGCCAGACCACGGACAATAGGTTCTACCAAACTGTGCACACCGGCAATCACCACCGGTGTACCGTCAAGGTCTCCGTACGAGGTTGGGTCCGCCGGGCGCACAGGGCTCGCCTCTTCATCCCAGGCCAGAACCGCCAACTGTGCCGGTGTATACCGCAACTTCATCAGATGGCCCGGCCCGAATTGACCGGCGGACCGCTTGACCTGCCCGGTGGAGTCAAGCACGGCCATAACAAAATCCCAGCCGCCTGATCCAAGCTCTAAAGAACGGGCGGTGCAATTAAGCACCACCCGATCACCTACCGTACACCAGCCGACCAAATCTCCAAAACAGACGGCCCCAACTTCATTGCCATCCACCAAACGAACAACTAGCTCCTGGATTTGGCTCGTTTGAGCGGTAATAGCGGCGACCACGCCCATTTGGCGCTCGAGCACCTACCACACCTCGCAAATAGCCATCAGATACTCAACAAGTTTCTCTAAGTCTGCGACCGCGACGTACTCTTCATTGGAATGTTCCAAATAACAACCTATCCCAAGATTGGCACAGGTTAATCCCCGGCTATTCAAGATATTCGCATCACTGCCGCCGCCCTTGGTAACCAGCTCGTAGCGCAACCCGATCTTGGCCGCTGCATCACGCGTGGCCACAGCTATTCGCGATCCCTCGTCCAACTGCATCGCCGGGAAAGACTGGGTAGCCTCCACCTCACCCCGGCCGCCGTATTCAGCCGCGATCCGCTTGGCGACAGCCGAAAGCGACTCCAAATACTCTGTGGCGCGTTCCGGCCGGTGGCTGCGCACCTCCCCGGTCAGCTCAGCATAATCAGGCACGATATTGATCGCAGCCCCCCCGGTTATTTTACCGATATTGGCCGTGGTGTACTCATCAATGCGCCCGAGTTTAATCGCACCGACAATCTGCGCGGCGATTTGGATGGCATTGATGCCGGCCTCCGGACTATTACCAGCATGGGCAGCCCGGCCATGAACCTTGATAAGGAACTCATAATGCACCGGCGAACGCTTGACTACAGTACCGACCCGGCCGCCGGCATCTAAAACAAGGCCGTGCTTACTGTGTAGTCGAGTTATGTCCACTGATTTGGCTCCCAATAAACCGGTTTCTTCGGCGATAGTGAAAAGAACCTCAATCGGCGGATGAGCGTGCCGGCTTTCCTGACACCGGCGCAACACCTCTAAAATAGCCGCGATGCCTACTTTATCATCGGCGCCGAGAATATGCCGCCGCCCTTGGCTGCAGAGTTTGCCGTCTTCAATAACCACCTTTAAGCCGTGATTGGAGCGGACCGTATCCATATGCGCACACAAGAGAAGCGGTTCCCGCTCATCACCGGGTAAGAAACCGTAGAGATTACCGGCATTACCGCCAATTTCTTTCCCAGCGTCATCTTCGGATAGCTGCACGCCCAATTCGGCACAGCGCGCAAGCAAGTAGTCGGCCAGAGCTCTTTCCTGTCGGGGAGGGCTGTCAATCTCGGCCAAGCGAATAAACTCTTGCACTACCGGTTCAAGCAACAATCTCAGCCCCTCTCGCTAACGCAGCATAATTCAACGGTAACAAATTATGACGCCGCACCGGTAAAACCATCTTTAAAGCCTCTTGCACGGCTGTCAACGAAACCGGTTCCGCAGCCTTTACCAAAGCCCCTAACAAGATAATGTTGGCGACCTTGCTGTTACCCAACCGAGCGGCTATTTGTTGCGCCTCGACCCCGATCATTTTTACATCCGATCTCAGCAACGCGGGATTACTGCTCACCAGCGATTGGTCATAAACAACTACACCCCCGGGCTTCACCGTCGGGAGAAACTTCTCTAAACTAGGCTGGTTCATCGCGACTAAGGCAGTGGGATTCGAAACTACCGGAGACCCGATCGGCCCTGTGGAGATTACTGTGGTGCAGTTGGCCGTTCCGCCACGCATCTCCGGCCCATAAGATGGATACCACGAAACCTCCTTACCTTCAAGCATACCGGCATAGGCCAAAGTTTGCCCCACAAGCAACACTCCCTGGCCGCCAAACCCGGCGGAGATTATTTCATGCAACATTTAACCGGCCACCTCCTTGGTGCGGTCTACCAGTACCCCGACCCGATAGTATTCGGCCACTACCTTCTCTAAATGCTCCAATGCTTTGACCGGCGTCATCCCCCAGTTCGTCGGACAGGTTGATAAGACTTCAACCATACTGAAGCCGGCCCGCTCAAGTTGGGCTTGAAATGCTTTTTTGATGGAGCGTCCGGCCTGAACGACCGCCTGAGCATTGTGCAAGCTTACTCTGGCAATATAGGCCGGGCCGTCAAGCGTCGCTAACATCTCGGCCATTCTGATCGGATATCCGTTGTTTTCGGCTACTCTGCCGAGCGGGGTCGTCGTCGTTTTCTGACCGATTAAGGTGGTCGGCGCCATTTGACCGCCGGTCATCCCATAGTTGGTATTATTGATAAAAATGACCGTGATATTCTCGCCGCGGGCAGCCGCATGTACGATCTCGGCAGTGCCAATGCTGGCCAGATCTCCGTCGCCTTGATATGTGAAAACAACCGCGTCGGGCAACACACGTTTGATACCGGTAGCTACTGCCGGAGCGCGGCCGTGCGCGGCCTGCTGCATATCACAGTTAAAGTAGTTATAGGCAAAAACCGAACAACCGACCGAGGCTACACCGATCGTTCGCTCCCGTAATCCAAGCGCATCAAGGGCCTCGGCGACCAACCGGTGAGCGATCCCGTGCGTGCAGCCGGGACAATAGTGAAAGGCTTGCTCGGTCAAGCTCTCCGGATAACCGGCGACTAATCTTTCACGACCTGCGGACACCGTTAGCACCCCCCTCCCCTTTGATCCGGGATAAGATTTCGGCGGGCAATGGGACCACTCCCCCAGGGTAGCCATACAATACGGTCGGCACCCGCCCCTCCACTGCCAAACGCACATCTTCAACTAATTGTCCGGCACTCATTTCGACACAGATAACTTTGTTTACCCCAACTTCTGCGATCAAATCGGCCAGCGGAGCATAAGGAAATGGAAATAAACTGATTGGGCGGAACAGCCCCAGTTTCAACCCTGCCTGGCGTCCGAGATCGACCACGGTTCGACAGATGCGCGCGGTAATCCCATAGGCAACCAGGAGGATTTCCGCATCATCCGCACAATACCGCTCAAAGCGTAACTCCTCTCGGGCCATCCGCTCATATTTGGCAATGAGTTTTGCATTATGGGCTGAAAGCTCAAGCGGGTCAATGTACAGCGAATTAATTAAGTTAGCCGGCCGATCTTGCGCTCCGGTGGTGGCCCAGGGCTTGGCCGGCAGGGATGCTACAGGAACCGGATCCGCGATCGTCACCGGCTCCATCATCTGCCCAAGCACCCCATCGCCGAGAATCATTACCGGATTACGATATTTATCAGCAAGGTCAAAGGCTTCCCTGACCAGGTTGACCAACTCTTGTACCGATGCCGGTGCTAAGACGAGCAAATGGTAGTCTCCATGGCCTCCGCCTTTGGTCGCCTGGAAATAATCTGATTGGGCCGGCTGAATACCTCCTAACCCCGGGCCGCCACGCACCATGTTGACTACGACACATGGTAGTTCGGCACCGGCAATATACGATAAGCCTTCCTGTTTGAGGCTGATACCTGGGCTCGAGGATGAGGTCATCACCCGCGCCCCGGCCCCCGCGGCTCCATAAACCATGTTGATCGCGCTCACTTCGCTCTCCGCCTGCAGGTACACCCCGCCTACTTCCGGTAAACGCCGGGCCATGTATTCCGGCAATTCATTCTGCGGAGTAATCGGATAACCGAAAAAATAACGACAACCGGCAGCAATCGCGGCTTCCCCAATTGCTTCGTTGCCTTTCATCAAGCGGCGTTCCACGCCCATCCCTCCCCTATCTCCAGACTCGAATCGCGACATCAGGACACATCTTCGCACAAAGGGCGCAACCGGTACACGCCTCCGGAAGCACGACGATCACCGGATTGTAGCCTTTGCTGTTGATATCCTTGCCGGGACCAATTACTTCTTTCGGACAGGCTGCACAGCACAATAGACAGCCTTTGCATCGTTCGGCATCAATTACGATCCTCGCCATCCTCTACCCTCCATCTGCAGCCAACCACATAGGTTAAAATTTATGTTTTTCACACTATAAGCTCATTTCCCTGCCCGAATACCAATCAGAGCCGTAAATCAAAAAATGACAATTATTCCAATGTTTTATCAATAACATGGAGGAATCTAGTTCATAA
The DNA here is from genome assembly GCA_012735535.1 of Bacillota bacterium. Classification (GTDB taxonomy): domain Bacteria; phylum Bacillota; class UBA5301; order UBA5301; family UBA5301; genus JAAYHC01. Next base: position 27,679 of record JAAYHC010000033.1, on the reverse strand, counting down.
CCAAGAAGAATGATATCGTACATTATAGTACCGTTAGAATTATTGGAGGTGTGTGAAATGATGGAAAAAAACTTGACTCGTCGCGAATTTCTGGTTGGCACCGGTAGCTTCGCTGCTGGAGCTGCGGTCGGTGCGGTGTTAGGCGGAGGCGTTTTCGGTCTGCTTGACGTACAAGCCGCCGAAACCGTCGCGCCACCGGCACCGTGGAAGTACGTCAAACTTGACCCCGAAGTTGTGCGCAAAAAAGGTTGGGAGATGTACTGGCAAGGTGGATGTATGAAAGGTGCCGCCGGCGCAATCATTACCGAGTTGCAAGAGAAAGTAGGTTTCCCCTACACCATGCTGCCGCTCGAAGTATTTCGTTACGGAAGCGCCGGCATCGGCGGTTGGGGCACAATTTGTGGCGCTGCTAACGGTGCTGCGTACGCCATGGGCCTTGTTCTGCCCAACGCCGATATCTCCACACTGGTCAGCGAACTGCTGGGCTGGTACTCCGAAACAGCGCTCCCGACTTACAAGCATGATGCCTATGCCAAGTACCCAACAACCGTGCAAAGCGTGGCCGGTAATCCGCTTTGCCACACCTCGGTTAGCAAATGGTGCGATGCCAGCGGCTTACGGGAAGACTCCGATGAACGCAAAGACCGCTGCGCCAAGATTACCGGAGACTCCGCCGCAAGAGCCGTCGAACTCCTCAATGCCTACTTCGACAAGACTTTTGCTCCAGTCTACAAAATCTCAGCCGAAACCGAAAGCTGTCGTGCCTGCCACGTAACCAGAATGAGCGATACTCTTACCAAAATGGAATGTGCCCCATGCCATCCAAATGCTCACAAGAAATAAGTTGGAGTTATAACAAAAACCCCCTGGAAACAGGGGGTTTTGCTTGTGATAGCCTTTATTCGTCGGCAAATTCTTTGTGCGATAGGTTGATCCGGCCTTGGCTGTCGATCTCGATAACCTTGACCCGAATCGTATCGCCGATATTGACCACATCTTCGACTTTATCTACCCTGCGCTTGGCGAGCTTCGAGATGTGCACCAAGCCCTCTTTGTTCGGACCAATCTCGACAAAAGCGCCAAAATTGACGATCCGTTTCACGACACCTTCGTAAACCTCGCCAACCTCCACCTCTTTGGTTAAGCTCTCAATGACCGATTTGGCCAAGAGACCGGACTCCTCGTTAACCGAGGCGATGAAGACGCGTCCGTCATCCTCAATATCAATGTCGGCGCCGGTTTCAGCGATAATCTTGCGGATAGTCTTGCCGCCTGGCCCGATGACATCGCGAATCTTTTCAGGGTCGATATTGATCTGAATGATTCGCGGCGCGTAACGCGAGATATTCGGGCGCGGAGCCGGCATCACTTCGAGCATCTTACTCAGAATGAACATTCGCCCTTCGTGTGCCTGCTGCAAAGCCCTGGCCAAGACCTCTCGCCCAATGCCGGGGATCTTGATATCCATTTGCATCGCGGTGACCCCTACCTCGGTACCGGCCACTTTGAAGTCCATATCTCCCAAATGGTCTTCGAGCCCCTGGATATCCGAGAGAATGACGTATTCGTCACCTTCTTTAATCAAGCCCATGGCGATACCGGCAACCGGCCGTTTAATCGGCACACCTGCATCCATCAAGGATAAGGTGCTCCCGCAAACGCTGGCCTGCGAGGTGGAGCCGTTAGAACTCAAGACTTCACTGACCACCCTGATCGTATAGGGAAACTCATCAGGCGACGGCAGTACCGGCAACAAAGCTCTCTCCGCCAGGGCACCGTGACCGATCTCGCGCCGCCCGGGTCCGCGCATCGGCCGGACTTCGCCGACGCTATAGGCCGGGAAGTTATAATGATGCATATAGCGTTTAAACTCCTCAGCTCCCAAACCGTCCAGGATCTGAACATCGGATTGGATCCCCAACGTGGTCACGGTCATAACTTGCGTTTGGCCACGGTTAAACAATCCGGAACCATGAGCGCGCGGCAGCAAACCCACCTTACAAGAGATCGGGCGGATTTCATCCGGCCGGCGGCCATCGGGACGCAGCCGTTCATTGACAATCATCCCGCGGACAATTTCTTTCTCCAGGTTATCCAAGACTTCATTGACCATTTTTGAGGTCAGCAGATAGCGTTCTTCCCCGACCCGCTCCTGGTACATCGCGCGAATATCTTCCTTGGCCTGATCGGTAGCTTCTTGCCGCGCCGTTTTATCGGGATTTGTAATGGCAGCTCTGAGCAGGTCTGTGCCCAGTTCGCGGACCAACTGCTCAACCTCGGGCTCGATTTGGAACAAAGCAAACTCCCGTTTGGGTTTACCAATCTCGCTCACGATCTGTTCCTGGAAGGCTACGAGCCGTTTGATCTCCTCATGACCAAACATGATCGCATCTAAGATGATCTCCTCCGGGACCTCTTTGGCTCCGGCTTCCACCATCATAATCGCATCCTTGGTTCCGGCGACCACTAAGTCAAAGTCACTTTGTTCACGTTGCTCTAAAGTGGGATTAATCAAAAATTCACCGTTAATACGGCCTACACGCACCCCACCGACCGGGCCAAGAAAAGGAATATCCGAGATGCACAGGGCGCAGGATGCGCCGATTAGCGCCGGGATATCCGGAGCATTATCTTGGTCAACCGAGAAGACGTGGGCCACAACCTGAACATCATTGCGGAACCCTTTCGGGAAAAGCGGCCGTAGGGGGCGATCAATCATCCGGGCCGAAAGAATGGCCTGCTCACTTGGCCGGCCTTCGCGTTTAATAAAACCGCCGGGGATTTTGCCAACGGCGTACAGCCTCTCTTCAAAATCAACTAGCAATGGGAAAAAATCGATACCTTCTCTCGGTTCTTTCGAGGCGGTCGCGGTAACCAAAACCGCTGTTTCCCCATAACGAACTAAAACTGCGCCATTAGCTTGGCCGGCTAATTCACCGGACTCGATGGCCAGTTTCCGTCCACCGAAATCCATTTCGTACGAACTCATGCTTGAAATTATCCTCCTATCTCGTTCTCATTCTCAGTCCTTAGCTTTTCAAATGAAAACATTTCCATACTGTATTTAGAATTCCCTCTAACCCCACCAAAATAAGAGGCAATGATTATCTTTACCGTTATACCGCATAAAAAATAAGCGGGTTTTTGCTCACCCGCTCATCCTCCACAGATAAACTTTACTTTCTAATGCCTAAGCGACTAATGATCTCTCGGTAGCGATTGATGTCTTTTTTCATCAGGTAATTCAACAAACCGCGTCGCTGACCGATCATCTTATACAAGCCGCGCCGGGAGTGGTGATCATGCTTGTGCACTTTAAGATGCTCAGTTAGATCGTTAATACGCTGAGTCAAAATTGCGATCTGAACCTCCGGCGACCCGGTATCCCCGTCGTGAAGCTTAAACTCTTCGATTAGCTCCCGCTTTTTCTCGCTGGACAAAGCCATCCTCTTCACCTCCATAATCTCAGAATCGCGGTCCACCCAGAATTGCGTCGGAGTCTCATCAATCCGAGTGGAACGTTCGGCTGTCAGCCATTTTTTATCTTATCACACCTATAAAAGATTGCCAACTATTCAGCAGCTAATTCTTTAATTTGCTCAACATCCCGCTGAATTTGCGCAACCAACTCTTCTACCGAAGCGAATTTGGCGACTGAACGCAAGCGCCGGATAAAGGAGACTTGCAACTCAGAACCGTATAAATCAGCACCGTTGTAATCTATTATAAAGACCTCAACTGACGAAGAAAACTGGCCGAAAGTCATGGGGGCACCCACAAAGATTGCTGCCAAATACTCCGCCTCGGCAATCCTAACTCGCCCGGCATAGACCCCCGAAGCCGGGATCAGTCTGGCTTGCGGAACGAGCAAATTAGCCGTAGGAAATCCCAGTTGCTTACCCCGCCCAAAACCGCGGGCAACCCGACCCTTGAGAAAATAGGGGCGGCCCAAGAGCGCGCCGGCAAGCTCGACATTACCGGCACTTAGCTCAGTACGGATGCGGGTACTACTGATCACTTGGCCCTGATACTTTACCGGGTCACAGACCAACACGCGAAAGCCGAATTCACGTCCGGCTTCTAGCAGGGTCTGACAATTACCGGTATTATTACGGCCGTAGCGGAAGTTAAAACCGATGACCACGCCGGCGACCGCTAATTGTTCGACAAGAACCTGCGCGGCAAATTCACGCGGTGTTAAAGCAGCAAACTCCTTCGTGAAATGAAAGCAACCAAAATAGTCTATGCCGAGTGCTTTAATCAACTCGGCCTGCTCATCCGGGAAGGTCAGCTGCACTGCCGGATCATCAGGGGTGAAGACGTTCTGCGGATGTGGCCAAAAAGAGAGCGCACCTGTACTGCACGGGTGCGGCAAACAATCTTTGGCCGCCGCAATCGCCATCCGCATCAGCTTTTGGTGGCCGAGGTGCACCCCATCGAAAATACCAAGGGCTAAAATCGCGTTTTGCGGCGGTGGGTTGTTCTGGATCAAAAACTGTTCTGCCTTACTAACCTTGTTCATGCGCTAACACCTTCACCGGCTGCAAGTAACCACGGCCCGATTTCAGCCCGTATTCTGCTATCGCCGTCAGACGACCATGATGCATTAAACAAAAAAACTCACCAGGCTTAGCATTCCACGAGACTGACAGGGCATTTCCGTTCAAAATGGGCTTTAACTCAGATTCGGTTAAGTCAACTTTTCTGAACCTGAGCGGCCGCTCCATACTGGTAATGACCGATGAAAGCCGGTTCTCTGCTGCCAACTGAGTGACTTCTTCGATCGTCAAGGCACCGTCAATGCCAAAGCCATCGCTTTCCGTCCGTAAGAGGCTGGCCAAATGGGCGCCTCCCCCCAGCCGCCGCCCCAAATCATAGGCGAGACTGCGAATATACGTGCCTTTGCTGCATCTGACTCTCAGCCGTAGCAAATCACCGATCCCGTAAACTGGCTTGACTTGTAAAGGTGAGATCTCCAACTCGTGGATGACGACTACGCGCTCAGGCCTGTCAACTTCGAGGCCCCGACGCGCATATTCATATAGGCGCTTGCCGCCAATGCGAATGGCCGAGACTAACGGCGGTTTTTGCCGCTGCTGACCCAGGAATCCGGCCGCGGCGGTCTGCACTTCAGCCAAAGTACACGCCATCTCCGGATATTGCCGGACAATCTGGCCCTCAGAGTCATACGTGTCGGTATCAATACCCAGTCTAACCAGACCGATATATTCTTTGGCTTGGTCATCTAAGTATTCCAGCAGTCGAGTAGCTGCCCCAAGGGCGATAACCATGACCCCGGCGGCGTTAGGATCAAGCGTACCCGAATGACCTATTCTTTTCTGACGTAGAGTCCTGCGCAACCAGGCCACCAGGTCATGGGAAGTCATCCCGGGCGGTTTGAGCACATTTAAAAATCCGGAATACATACCCCTAGCCTCTAGCAAAAATGCTTGTCCAAGAAAGTGAGGACTTTTTCCGCTGCCTGCTGCGGTTCGAGATCGATTTCACAGCCGGCGGCATTGGCATGGCCTCCTCCGCCGAACTCCCGCGCAAAAACACTCACGTCAACACCGGGAACCGATCGCCAACTAACTTTGGTGCGTCCATCGGCTAACTGGCGAAATAGCAACGCAATTTTGACCCCTTCGACCATTTGGGCATAGGCGATGTAATTTTCACTATCGCCCAGATCGGGTGAATACTCGGTAAGCATTGCCTGATCCATGATAATGTAGACAACCCGGCCGCCACAAGCAGTCTGCAAGCTGGCCAGCACTTTGCCGAGCAATCTGATAAAACCGAGGTCTTTACGCTGATAGATCTGGTGAAAGATCTGATACGGCTCTACCCCGAGCTTAACAAGATTGGCCGCAATACGAAAAGCCTCGGCAGTAGTATTTGCATGGCTAAATCGGCCGGTATCGGTTACAATCGCAGTGTATAAGGCGATGGCCGCGCCGTAACTAGGCTCAAGACCGGCCAATTCAAACAACTCATAGATTAGTTCACCGGTAGCGCAGGCGCTGGTTCGCACATATTTCGGCCGGCCAAACTCGTTACCCAAATGATGGTCGATGTTGATGACCAGTTGAGCCCGCTCAAGGTAAGAACGCAAAGAACCGACCCGCCGGTAGTCGGAAACATCTACCGCCACAACATATTCGTAATCGGCGGCCAACTCGGTTTCGCCGACCCGAACCTGTTCAATTCCGGGGATAAAGTGAAAGGTCGCAGCGACCTCTTCCGTAGAAGCAATCGTCACCTGCTTGCCCATCTGCTGTAAGAGGTCGGCAAGCCCGAGCAATGACCCGACACTATCCCCGTCGGGATGAACATGTGAGAGCAGGAGATAGTTATCTCCTGCTTTGAGCTGCGTAAGTATCTCTTGTGCTGAGCCGATCGAATGCACGACTACTCTCCTTTCGGCTCCTCACTATTCTTGGCCAACTCGGATAAGATCGCCATTACTTTAGAGCCCTGTTCTATGGATTCGTCGAGGATAAAGTGGATCTGCGGCGTATGGCGGAGCTTAATGCGCTTACCGATTTCGGTGCGGATAAACCCCCTGGCATGGTTCAAAGCCTGCATCGTCTGCTGTTTTTCCTCATCGGTTCCAAAAACGCTGATATATACTTTCACTTCGCGTTTGTCTCCGGACAATTGCACCCTAGTCACGCTGGCAAACCCGATCCGCGGATCCTTTAAGTCTTTTAACAGCATATCCCCAATTTCCGTACGGATTTGGTCCTCAATCCTGACTTTACGGGTATTCGACATAGTTCACACTCCCTATAAACTCCGGGCAACCTCTTTCATGACAAAGGCTTCGATAATGTCTCCTTCTTTAATGTCTTGGAACTTCTCCAGGCCAATGCCACATTCGTATCCGGCATCGACTTCCCGCACATCGTCTTTGAACCGTCTGAGCGAGGCGATCTTATCTTCCTGAATCACGATATTATCCCGGATTACCCTCACCTGGGCATTACGCGCAATTTTGCCGTCGGTAACATACGAACCGCAGATGTTTCCAACCTTTGGAACCCTAATCACCTGACGGACTTCCGCCCGTCCGATAACCTGTTCTTCATAAGTAGGCTCAAGCATACCGACGATAGCGGCTTTCACATCATCAATTGCGTTGTAAATGATGCGGTAGAGCCTGATGTCGATTTTTTCACGCTCGGCGGTACGTTTGGCAGTTGGCTCCGGCCGGACATTAAAGCCAATAATAATCGCGTTGGAGGCACTTGCTAACATGACGTCGCTTTCGGAAATCCCGCCAACACCGCTGTGAATCACCTGAACCTTGACCTCGTCATTGGAAAGCCGCTCCAACGAGGTTCTCAAGGCTTCCACCGAGCCGTCGACATCAGCTTTCAGGACAATATTCAGGTTCTTGACTTGCCCTTCTTTGATCCGGCTATACAGGTCTTCCAGCGTCAAGGCGGAGCTACGATGTAACTGCTCCTGACGGGATTTTTCAATACGGGATTCAGCTATTGTCCGCGCAATCTTCTCATCGTCCACGACGGCAAAACTATCGCCGGCAGACGGTGCATCATTCAAGCCCAGAACCTGCACCGGCGTGGAGGGTCCAGCCTCTTTAATCCGTTCGCCAAGATAGTTCGTCATCGCTCGAATTCGCCCGAAGGTCTGGCCACAAACAACTACGTCGCCGACCCGCAAAGTTCCTTTCTGGATCAAAACCGTGGCCAACGGGCCCATACCGCGATCCAACCTGGATTCGATGACCACGCCGCGTGCCTGCCGGTCCGGATTAGCCTTATACTCCTGCATCTCGGCAACAAGCAGGATCATCTCTAAAATGTCATCGATACCCTCTTTACGCAGCGCCGAAATCGGAACATAGATCGTATCGCCACCCCACTCTTCCGGGATGAGATTATATTCGGTCAACTCCTGTTTGATCCGGTCTGGGTTGGCCGTCGGCTTATCCATTTTGTTGATAGCTACGATAATCGGTACGTTAGCCGCCTTGGCGTGATTAAGCGCTTCGACGGTCTGAGGCATAACGCCGTCATCGGCAGCAACCACCAACACTACGATGTCGGTGACCTGAGCTCCCCGCGCACGCATCGCTGTGAAGGCTTCGTGACCGGGCGTATCAAGGAAAGTAATTAACTGATCTCGGACTTTAACCTGATAGGCACCGATATGTTGCGTGATACCACCGGCCTCGGTGGCAGCAACTTTGGACTCCCTGATCGCATCCAACAAAGTGGTCTTACCATGGTCAACATGGCCCATAATCGTGACCACCGGCGGTCTCGGTTTTAAAGATTCCGGCGCATCTTCCGGATCTTGCAGATAAAGCTCTTCCGGATCTTTGGACTTTTCAAATTCGGCTTCAAAACCAAGCTCTTCCGCTACCAATATCGCCGCCTCAGGATCGACGACTTGGTTGAGCGAAGCCATGATGCCCAAGCCCATCAGTTTTTTGATCAACACGGTAGCCTGAATGCCCAAGACGGCAGCCAACTCTTTAACGGTAGCTTCAAGCGGAATGATCACCTTTTTGTGCACCGGAGTAGCTACCGTCGGCTGGCTCTGTTGCTTGTTTTTACGCGTATCCGAACGACGGGAACGCCGTTTGGGCAGCCGATACTCGATCTCGTCATCATCATGATCATAGAGTTCAATTCGCTTGCCTTTCGGCGCGACTTTTTTCAGAGGCTTTTTGGGTTTAACAATCTCCTCATCGAGGTCAACGCTCTTTTTCTTTTTCGGGCTTTCCGGTTTTACCCTGACCTCCGCGACCTCAGGCTCCTCCGTTTCCGGAGCAGTCGACTTAGCCGGCGCTGTCGCCTGTGGGGTGACATCTTTGGGAGTTGTTTCTTCGCTGGCTTCCGCAGCAGCGCGAGACTCCTTCCGTTCCCGCAGGATTCTCGTCCGCTCGCGAATCTGGTTGGCTATGGCGCCATCAATCGCGCTCATATGATTTTTAACATCCAACCCCAGCTTTTGCAGCATTTTCACCATATCTGCTGAGTTGACATCAAGTTCTTTGGCTAATTCATATACTCTTACTTTCTCCACTCAAGAAACACCCCCACTTTTCTCGGCTGTCTGGCTTTGGTCAACCACCCTGATAATCGCTTGCGCCATACTTCGCGAGGTCAGCCCCACAACCGCATACGACTCACGCCCCAACTGCCGGCCTAAAATGGCTTTATTCACCACTGACAGCAGCGGTACGTCATTTTCTCGGCAGCTTCTGGCTACTGCATCGGCAATGCCGCCGGCATCTCGCGCCACCAATACCAACTCTACTCGTCCGCGCGCGATCCCATCAAGGACGGCATCGGCCCCTTTCAGCAAGGCTCCAGCCTTCGCAGCCAGACCAACATAACCTAATACTTTTTGTTCAATTGGATGTAATTTGCTCTGCAAACTCAGCCCTCAACCTCTCTTTTGTCTCCGGATCCACGGAGATCTTTAAAGCTTTCTCCAGTGGTCCGGCCAAGGCCTTGGATAAGCACCCGGGATCAGGACAAACATATGCTCCGCGCCCGGCTTTCTTGCCGGTGGGATCCAGTACGACAGTTCCTTCCGCCATCCGCACAAAGCGGACCAGCGCCCGCTTGTCTCCTGCTTGGCGACAAGCAATGCAAGTCCGGATTGGTACTCTTTTCAACACCCTCACCCCAGTGACCATCAAATATCCAACAAGTCGGCCAGAGCATCGTCCAAGAGATCACTGTCAATTGTCGGCGTTGTCTCTTCCTTCTGTTTGCTTTTTTCCTCCGCAGGCTCAGCCGGCTCAGCGGACTCACCTTCGACAAGTACCCGTAAATCTTCGAGATTCCGGAGCACCTTAGTCTCTTTCTCTTTTTTCTTGGTTTTCTTCGCCTTACCCTCTTTGGATTCCTCAACAGTATCGGCGATGATCTGCGCAACCATCTCATCGAGCAGCGACGTATCGATCTCGGTTTCTTTGGCTTTTTGTGCTGCTGCTTCAGCTGCCCTCGCCTTTTCTTCCTCCGCCTCCTGGGCCAAGATATCTTGCATCTGCTCCCAGGTCTTAATATCGATCTTCCAGCCCGTTAGCTTCGCTGCTAACCGAGCATTTTGCCCTTCGCGTCCAATCGCCAGAGAAAGCTGATCCTCATTCACGACAACTCTGGCAACTTTTTCGTCATATTTAGGATACACCGCCTCAACCTTAGCCGGGCTGAGCGCATTGGCCACAAACTTGCCGATATCGGGATCCCACTGAACGATATCAATTTTTTCGCCCCGCAGCTCATTAACGATTGTTTGCACCCGGCTGCCGCGCTGACCAACACAGGCCCCTACCGGATCGACATTTCGGTCGTGCGAATAGACAGCTATTTTCGACCGATAGCCAGGTTCACGGGCCACGCTCTTGAGCTCAACGATCCCATCAAAAATCTCGGGAACTTCGAGCTCAAACAACCTCTTGAGTAAACCCGGGTTGGTCCGCGACAGCGTAATCACCGGGCCTTTGGTGGTCTTGTTCACCGAAACAATGTAAGTTTTTAGGCGATCTCCGTGTGCATAACGTTCGTTGGGAATCTGCTCACTAGGCGGCAAGATCCCTTCCGCCCGGCCAAGATCGATGAAAACGTTACGCTTTTCAATCCGCTGTACGACCCCGGTGACAATATCGTCAACCCGTTCAATAAACTCATCATAGACCAAATCCCGTTCGGCTTCGCGAATTCGCTGAATCACGACCTGTTTGGCCGTTTGCGCGGCGATGCGTCCAAAGTCTTTCGGAGTAACCTCTTCTTCAAAATAATCCCCCACGTTAATGGAAGGCTTGACGGCCCTGGCCTCTTCAAGCGAGATCTCCAACTGTGGGTTGGTTACTTCCTCGACCACCTGGCGCAGAGAATAAACTTTGATATCTCCCCCGTGTTTATCACCAAACTCGACTCGGATATTACCGGTTGTGCTGTAATGGCGTTTATACGCTGAAGCGATAGCAGCCTCGATAGCCTCTTGCAGCACTTGCATGGAGATGCCCCGGTCCTGAGTGAGTTCATGCAATGCTTGCATCAGGTCATAATTCATTCCGATTTGACCTCCCCAAATTGATTAAAATCTAATCGCCAACCGTACATTGGCAACCTTTTGTTCCGGAATGCTGATCGTCTCATTACCGTCGCCGATCTGTAAAGAAATCAAACCATTCTCCTTCGCCAACAAAACTCCCTCAAACTCTTTGGCGCCGTTATACGGCTCGTATGTTGTCAGGTGCACAAATCTACCTCGACTTAGCTCAAAATCACGCTCGGTTTTGAGAGGGCGCTCAGCTCCTGGCGACGAAACTTCGAAAATGTAGGACTGCTCTATCGGGTCACGTTCATCCAGGATAGGGTTGATACGCTGGGCCACCAATTGGCAATCATCAATCGTAATACCCCCGGGTTTATCTATGAACAAGCGCAGAAAAAAGTGCTTACCCTCTTTGGTAAACTCAACACCGATCAGATCAAAGCCTAACGCTTCCACTTCAGGCTGGGCCAATTGCGTGACAAGCCTTTCAACCTCTGATCTTTTCATGCCAACCCTCCTAGCTAAGCCAAGGTTAGTTTTGCCTGGCGCTTTGTTGTCAATTCTTCGACGGCTTTAACGCAGAATGAGTGGGTTGGCAACCCACTCATTCGACAGCCGTTATTGTTGTTTATTTTACCATCATTAGGCGATACTTGCAAGGGCTAGAAACCAAAAAGATTCATCTGATTGCTCTCCGGAAGCTTGGCACAGGTCCCATGGTCTTTGAGCATCTCGATAACATTCTTCGACAAGCCGGCCCTTAGCCGCAGATCTTCTAAAGAAGTGAAGGGTGATTCAGCCCTAGCTTTAACGATCGCGTTGGCCGCAGCCTCCCCTAAGCCGGCAATACTGATAAAGGGTGGAATCAGCTTATGCCCGCTGACCTGAAAGACAGTCGCATCACTGAGGTATAGATCAACTTGGCCAAAGGTTATCCCCCGGAGCAAAGCTTCTTTGGCCACCTCGAGAATAGTTAAAATATTCTTCTCCCGGGCCGTGGCCGCGTTTCCTTTGGCTTCATACTCCTGGATCAGTGAGTTAACCGTGCTCAGCCCGCCCTCAACATAGCTGATGTCGAATTCATCGGCCCGCACCGAAAAATAGGCGGCGTAGAAAGCTTCCGGATAGTGCACCTTGAACCAAGCGATGCGGAAAGCCATCATAACATAGGCCACCGCGTGCGCTTTCGGAAACAGGTACTTAATCTTGCGACAAGACTCAATAAACCAGTCTTCCACCCCGGCTTGCTTCAAGAGCTCAACATCGCTCTCATCCAGACCTTTGCCCTTGCGCACCCTTTCCATCACTTTGAATGACTTCAGCGGATCGACACCTTTTTGGATCAAATGAAGCATAATGTCATCCCGGGTCGAAATAACCTGAGCCAGAGTGGCTTGTCCACTCTGAATAAGGGTTTGGGCGTTATTCAACCAGACATCGGTCCCATGCGAAAGACCGCTAATCCGGATCAGTTCTCCGAAGGTCTTAGGTCTGGTGTCTTCCAGCATCTGTCGCACAAAGCGCGTCCCAAACTCCGGCACTCCGAAGGTCCCAACCTTAGAGCCCAAATCATACTCGGAGAGTCCGAGCGGCTCAAGTCCGGAAAAGATCGCCATCGTTTCGGGATCATCCAGCGGAATCTGCTGCGGCTTCACCCCGGTCATATCCTGAAGCATCCTAATCACCGTCGGATCGTCATGCCCGAGGATATCCAGCTTGACCAGGCGACTGCTAATCGCCTTATAGTCAAAATGAGTAGTGATAATATTAGATTTGGTGTCATTAGCCGGGCGTTGAATCGGACAAAAATCATAGATTTCCCGGCCGTGGGGTACAATCATTAACCCTCCCGGGTGCTGACCGGTGGTCCGTTTAACTCCTGAACAACCGGCGACCAGCCGATTAATCTCTGCTTTACGCTTCACAATCCCCTTATCATCGAGGTATTTCCGCACAAAACCATAGGCGGTTCGGTCGGCGAGGGTGGCGATGGTGCCGGCTCGGTAGACATAGCTCTCGCCAAATAACTCCTCGGTATATTTGTGCACCTCCGGCTGATAGGTTCCGGAAAAGTTGAGATCGATATCCGGCACCTTATCCCCATCAAAACCCAAGAAAGTTTCGAAGGGAATATCGTGCCCCTCTTTGGCCAAGGGGTGTTGACAACGCGGGCAATCGCGCGCCGGCAAGTCGACACCGGAGTTAACCGACCCATCAGTGACAAATTCGGAATACCGGCACTTGGGGCACAAATAATGGGGCGGCAGGGGGTTGACCTCGGTAATATTGGCCATGGTAGCTGCCAGTGAAGAGCCTACGCTTCCGCGCGAACCGACCAGATAACCGTCGGCCAAGCTTTTCTGGACCAGCTTATGGGCGATCATGTACAGTTCGGCAAAGCCATTGGAGATAATCGAATCGAGTTCGCGCTCCAACCGCTGCCGGACAATCTCCGGCAGCGGGTTGCCATACCGAGACTGAGCCGTCTCCAAACAGATCCGCCTGAGGTCCTCGGCTGCACCCGGTATTTGCGGCCCGCAAAACTCCAAAGGGACCGGGAGGACCTCTTCGATGCTGTCGGCGATCTGCCGCGGATATTCAACCACAACCTTGTGCGCCAGTTCCTCGCCTAGATAGCTGAATTCAGCCAGCATCTCGTCGGTCGTCCGGAAATACAACGGAGCTTGCCGCTCCGCATCCGCATAACCCTGACCGTACATGAGAATCCGGCGGAAAACTTCATCTTGTGGTCGGAGGAAATGGACATCCCCGGTTGCGACAACCGGTTTGCCCAATTGCTCGGCCAACCGACAGATCGTACGGTTGTAATTCTTGAGATCCTCCAGCGTAGCTTTACCATCCCGGACCATAAACTCGTTATTGCCTAGGGGCTGAATCTCTAAGAAATCATAAAAACTCGCGATCTGCAGGAGTTTCTCCTCCGGTTGACCGGCAACCACGGCCCGGTACAGTTCCCCGATCTCACAAGCCGTTCCGAGCAAAAGCCCTTCCCGATGTTTCTCCAAAACGGCGCGCGGAATACGCGGATGACGGTAAAAGTATTCTAAGTGTGACACCGAGACCAGCTTATACAGATTTTTTAAGCCGGTGGCGTTTTTGACCAGGATAAGAATGTGATTGGTACGTTCAAACTCCGGATCCTGGTCACCTTCGCAGAGATAACCTTCGAGTCCGTAGATAATCTTAATCCCGTATTTTTGGCCGGCAGCATAAGCATCGGGATAGGCCTGGACAACACCATGGTCGGTGATGGCGATGGCCGGATGCCCCCAGGCAGCGGCCAAAGCAACCGCTTCCTCGACATTAACCAATCCGTCCATGGCGCTCATTTTCGTGTGTAAGTGTAACTCAACGCGCTTTTGGGTCGCATTATCTTGTTTTTGAGCCGGAGCGGCGGCAGTGTCGATAAAGCACGGCGTAAGGACGACTTCTTGCAAATACTGATCGGTTTCGGTCGTCCCAACCACCTTGAGCCAAGTGCCAACACGCACTTGCTCGGCCAGCCTGGCGATCTCCTCACCGCCAATGACTTTAACAGTGATCGAATCCGTATAATCAGTTAGGTCAATGGTCAACAATTGCTTCCGATTCCGCAACTCGCGCTGCTCCACCGCCAAGACCTCACCGATGACGGTCACTTCGTCGCCACCGTGCTCGATCTCGGCAATTGAAACCTGCTCCACCTGGCGGTAAGTACCGTACAAGCCCTTCTCCGCCGACACCTTAGTCTGTTTGATCGTCTCCAACTGTTGGAGATATTCCCAGTCATCCAGTTCTGAGCACGACTGGGCCATCTCACGGTATTCACAGGTCGTCAGAGCGTATTGGGAAAAATATTGACTCAAAAATGAGAGCATCCGGTTGCGGGCTTGCTGCGGAAAACTTGCCGGCCCCTCAACCACCAGATGCCATGACCCGGACTCGGGTGACACTATTACCTGATTAAGTGACAAACGCCCTCCCCAGCGCTGCCTCTCCTGCTGGGTCAGGCATTCGCCTAGGAGGCGTGACCAAGTTTCCGACCAGGTCGCCGGTCGCTCAGCCATCCTCTCCTCGGCCAAACTCACAGAATCTTCACCAGCCTTATACACGAATATTGCGCAAGATATCCAGATACATCCGGAGCCGAGCGGCCGTACCTTTAATTAGACCGTACTTTTCTTCTTTCATGACCTGGGTTACACCGCTGAGCGGTACTTTTTTGATCGGCCAACACATTTTGTGGGCGAAATTGGTCAAGGCGATATCTACCCCATACCTGGTACGTTCAAGCCCCTTGACCAAAAGAAAATCATCTTTACGCATCGCACGCTGCCCGGTGATATCCGGGGCAACCTGCTGGGCTAAATCGGTCGCGATCCGACCGGACTTAAAAATGCCCAACGTCATCCGGGCGGAACCATCGGCAACCGGATCAATCAGTTGGGAAAGATGGCGCGGTGTTAAACCGATCAAATCACCGTCAATAAAAAGCACACCCGTGGTCTGAGCGGCCCGCACCCCAGCGGTTAGGGCAGCGCCTTTACCCTTATTTACCTCGAGGCGCACTAGGGTAACCCCATATGCTTTGACCACTTGCCAGGTTTCATCGACGGATCCATCATCTACAACAATAACCTCTTTAATTCGCTGATCTTGTTCTTTAGCGGCCAGGACGGCTTCAAGAACTTTTCCGATGGTCAGAGCTTCGTTAAAAACTGGAATAATTACGGTGAAGTCCATCAAGCTCAGACACTCCCTATTATCGACCGAATCTTACTAGTAGCCTCCTCCAGCGGTATTTCAATTTTGCTCCTGGTCCGTCTGGTGACTAGCTCGACAAAACCGTTCTGGATGCCTTTCGGCCCAATCGTAATCCGGTACGGAATTCCGATGAGATCGGCGTCTTTAAACTTGACCCCCGGACGTTCATCCCGGTCGTCCAGGAGCACCTCATAGCCAAGCTCCGTCAGTTCCGCATAGAGTTTGTCGGCGAGTTCTTTTTGGGCCGGGTCGGTGTAGGCAACCGGGACAATAATAACGTGAAAAGGAGCGATCGGTAGCGGCCAGATAATCCCATCTTCATCGTGATTTTGCTCGATGGCTGCAGCCATGGTCCGACCAACGCCGATCCCGTAACAGCCCATCACAATTTCCCGGGCCACCCCGTTCTCATCGAGATAAGTAGCATTGAGCGCCTTGCTGTACTTGGTACCGAGTTTGAAAACCTGGCCGACTTCAATCCCGCGGGCCCCGGCAAGCC
The DNA here is from genome assembly GCA_012735535.1 of Bacillota bacterium. Classification (GTDB taxonomy): domain Bacteria; phylum Bacillota; class UBA5301; order UBA5301; family UBA5301; genus JAAYHC01. The sequence goes on along the minus strand of JAAYHC010000033.1, from coordinate 11,370 downwards.
GGCCCCGACACCGCGGGCAAGAATCGCCCGGCTCGGCCTGGCGCAAGTCGGCAAAGGCATCGGCGGTAAAGTCACGGCCGACCACGACATTGCGTAAATGATAGTCGGCTTTATTCGCTCCGACAACATACGGACCACCGGCTTGCAGCGCGTAATCAGCGATGACTCTGATCTTCGCCGGCGGGTTAATCGGCCCGAGGAACCCGGTGACGAAACCGGTGCCGACTAAAGAGTCATCCTCAGCCAACCGGAAAGTGCTGGTGCCAAGGTGAGCAGCGAGTTTATACTCATTTAAAGTGTGGTCCCCCCGAACCAAGACCATGACGAACTCGCCTTCAACCTCGTACAGCAGTGTTTTGATCGTCTCACTCTCCGGCAGCTGCAAGTAATCGGCAACCTCTTTAATTGTTTTGCAGTCAGGGGTATATACTTCCTCGACCACCGGAAGATCAACCGAACTGCTTTCCCCTGCACCAGCCGGTGGAAGCAGCTCGGCCTTTTCGACATTGGCCGCGTAATCGCATTCGGTACAGTAAACGATGGCCGCCTCACCGGTATCGGCGATGACCATAAATTCATGAGTGGCATTACCCCCGATCGCTCCTGGATCAGCCTCGACCGGACGCGTTGTAAGGCCGCAGCGGTTAAAGATCGCCGTATAGGCCTCATACATCAGTCGATAGCTTTCATCCAATCCGGCCTGATCGCGATCAAAGGAATAGCAGTCTTTCATGATGAACTCTCGACCGCGCATCAGACCGAAACGAGGCCTTATCTCATCCCGGTATTTATTCTGAATTTGGTACAAGCGCAACGGTAATTGCCGATAGGAATTAACTTCGGCAGCTACGAGGGCAGTGATGATCTCTTCGTGGGTCGGCCCCAAGCAAAACTGGCGCCCATGCCGGTCGGTTAGGCGAAACATCTCCTCGCCATAAACATCCCAGCGGCCGGTCTGCTGCCACAGCTCGGCCGGTTGAATTATCGGCAGCAATAATTCTTGACAACCCCGAGCTTCCAGTTCTTCGCGAATAATCCGCTCGATCTTTTGTAGCACCCTGACGGCTAAAGGCAAATAGGTATAAATACCGCCGGCATTTTTACGAATAAAACCGGCCCTGAGCATCAACTGATGGCTCGGGATCTCCGCCTCTTTGGGCGTCTCCCGCAAAGTTGGAGCAAATACTTGCGACATCAACATAAAATATTCCTCCCTGAAAACTGGCGAATCTCAGCTAATAGTCGCGGTACCAATTCGTCCGTGGCCAATTTGGCTATTACTTCTCCATGCCGGAAAAGCAACCCTCCATTTGGACCGCAGGCAATACCGATATCGGCTTCTCTGGCCTCTCCCGGCCCATTGACCGCACAACCCATCACCGCAACGGTTAACGGCGTCTTCACCTCTTTGAGGGCTTCCGAAACCTGAGCGACGATCTCCTCCAACGGCACGCTACACCGCCCACAGGTCGGACAAGAAACAATCATCGGCCCGTAGTCGCGCAAACCGTAAGCTTGTAAAATGCGATAGGCTACTTCCACTTCGCGCACCGGGTCACCGGTCAAAGAAACTCTGATGGTGTCTCCGAGCCCATACGCCAACATCCCGCCTAACCCGGCAGCCGACTTGATGATGCCTAGTTCACCCGGGCCGGCCTCGGTAATCCCCAGATGCTGAGGAAAATCATACTTTTCGGCAAAAAGCCTGACCGCCTCTATCGCCAGGGGGACCGTCGAGGCTTTTAAGGAAAACACCAGATCGGTAAAATCGCAGCGCTGACACAAATCAATATAACGGGCAGCCGCTTCCACCAGAGCCTGAGCACTCACCCCATACCGGGCTACCAAGTCTTTCGGTAAAGATCCGCTGTTAACACCAATTCTAATCGGGATCCCCGCCGCTTTAGCCGCTCGTAAGATCTGCTTAACTCGGTCTTCGGAGCCGATATTGCCTGGATTAATGCGAATTTTATCCGCCCCCGCTTCAATCGCCGCCAATGCCATGCGGTAATCAAAATGAATGTCGGCTACGAGCGGCACCGGGCTGTGCTTGCGCACTTTGGCAAAGACCTCGGCCGCCTCGGCATCCGGGACAGTCAATCGCACCAGTTCGCATCCGGCGTTAGCGAGCGCTTGCACCTGCTCAATAAGGGCCTGAGCATCATGCGGATCACAATTGGTCATCGACTGCACGACGATCGGATGACCACCGCCAATATACAGATCTCCGACCCGAACTACCCTTGTTTGTTCGCGCGTGTACACAAGATCACCTACATCAAACCGACAACTTCGCGGAAAGTGACAACCAAGATTAACAACATCAGCAGCGCAAATCCGATAAAGTGGACCAAGCCCTCTCGCTCGGGGTCAAACGGTTTACGCCGGATGGCCTCGATGCCGAAAAAGACCAACCTCCCCCCATCCAAAGCGGGAAAAGGCAACAAGTTTAGCACACCGAGGTTAACACTGAGCACCGCGGTGAGGTTAAGCAGACTTTCCGCGCCAAAGCGAGCCGCCTGCCCAGCCATCTGGGCAATACCGACCGGACCGGAGATCGGTCCGAGCAATTGCCCGGTGGCCATTTGATATAACCCTACTACTAGAGCCACGATCAAGTACCAGGTCTGCTGAATCGCATACCAAAATGCCTGAAAGAACGGGATCCTCTGGGTTGCCTCAGCCATTGGTACAATACCTATCAGGCCTGGTCCATCCGGGCGTTCTTGTCGGGGTTCTACCGTGACGACAAATTGGCGCTCACCACGCTCAACCAACAGCTCAACCTGCTGATTCGGCATGCTGCGAATCTTGCGGGCCAACTCATCCCAAGCCTGGACCGGTTCCTGGTTAACCGCCAAGATGCGATCTCCCGGCAATAGCCCGGCTTGCGCCGCCGGTCCGCCCGGGCTGATATCACCGATAATCGCTTGTTCCGTTAGAGCGGTCGGAATGCCGAAAACCATGAAAATCAGCGCATAAATCAGAATCGCGGTCAGAAAATTCATCACCGGTCCGCCCGCTACAACAGCCGCTCGTTGCCACACCTTCTTGTTGAGAAAAAGCCGCTCCGCCGGTATCTTGCTCCGGTCAATTTCATTTCTACCGGTAATCAAATCATCCTGCGGGTTGTCACCGGACATCTTGCAAAACCCGCCGAGCGGAAATAGGCGCAAAGAGTACTGCGTCTCTCGACCGCGCCGTTTCCAAACCACCGGGCCCAAGCCCAGCGCGAACTCCTCCACATATACTCCGGCCGCCTTAGCGACAAGAAAGTGACCCAGCTCATGAACAAAAATCAAGAGTCCGAGCACCACGACAAAAGCTGCGATAGTACCAATCAGCATAGTTTTTTCACAGTCCTTTCCGCTTCTAAACGCGCCCAGGCATCAATTTCTAATATTTCTTCTAGAGTTGGATTTGAAACCTGGTTATGGGCGGACATTACGGTCGCTATTACGGACGGTATTCGCGTAAAAGGCAGCTCATTCCGCAAAAATTTATAAACCGCGATTTCATTGGCCGCGTTAAAAACTGTCGGCATTGTTCCCCCGGCTTTCCCCGCCTCAAACGCCAGACCCAAACCGGGAAATCTCGCCACATCAGGGGCTGTAAAATCCAGCGTGGCCACCTCCAGCAGGTTCAAGCGTCGCAATTGGCTAGGCAAACGTTCCGGGTATGTCAATGCATATTGAATTGGCAACCGCATATCCGGCCAGCCCAGTTGAGCCAGGACCGAACCGTCCACGAATTCCACCAGGGAATGGACGATCGATTGCGGATGGATTAAAACGTGAATTTCCGAATAGTCCACATCGAATAACCAATGGGCCTCGATAACCTCCAGCCCCTTATTGACCAACGTAGCCGAATCAATCGTGATTTTCGCACCCATCTGCCAATTCGGGTGTTTGAGGGCATCCTCGGGCCTGACTCGGTGGAGCTTGTCGCTTGGCCAATTGCGAAACGGCCCACCGGAAGCAGTTAGCCAGATACTGCGCAGATGCTGAGGTGAAGCCTGTAAACACTGAAAGATCGCGCTATGTTCACTGTCCACCGGCAAGATAGGCACATGGTGTTCTCGGGCTAGCTGCATCACGATTGAGCCGGCCGCGACCAAAGTCTCCTTGTTGGCTAAGGCGATAGGAGAGCCGGCATTGATACCGGCGATCGTAGGCTTGATCCCGGCAGCTCCTACCAGCGCCACCACCAGACGGTCAACCCTGTGTGTAGCGAGTTCGACAATGCTGTCAAACCCCGCCAGCACCGTAATCCCGGTCCCTGCCAAAGCATCTCTGACTTCAGCTAACCGCGTTTGCTCGGCGATTACCACATACTGTGGACGGAACTCCAGTGCTTGTGCGATCAAGAGCTCACTATTGCTGTTGGCAGCCAAACCATAAACACTAAACCGGTCCGGATGGGATCGGATAACCTCGAGGGTCTGCCGGCCGATCGAGCCGGTAGAACCAAGAATCGTGACCTGTGTCATTCTCTAGCCTCCGGAAGAAATACCGCAAAAATTGCTTTTATCGTTACCGCGGCTAACGGCCCAAGAATGAAGCCGCTGACGCCGAACAAACGGAAACCTAAGTAAATGGCGATCAGCGTGGCCAACGGGTGCAGCCCGACATTTGAGGCGACAATTCGCGGCTCACTCAGCTGGCGCACCGTTAGGATCAGGCCCAAAACTACCAAAACCCCTATAGCCTGCGGTATTTGATCTATAGCTACCAGATAAACGGCCAAAGGTACAAATATACCACTTGGCCCCGTAACCGGAATCAAATCTAAAATACCGGCGGTGATTCCAATGAGCCAAGCATAGCGAATGCGCAGGATGGTCAAGCCAATAATCGCCATAACCGCGGTCATCGAAATCAAGATCAACTGAGCACGAAGAAAGCCGGAAAAGGCTACAAAGACATCTTCCTTGACTTCAAAAACCTGTTTCCGCCAAGATCTTGGAATGAAACGAAAAATTGCTTTAGAAATAACTCTTTTGTCCCGGCTAATAAAGAACGCAGCCAAAAAGCTAAACAAGCCGATGATAAATAAACTGGGAATTCTCTGGACTGCCCCTAAAATCTGTTTGATCAAGTTGGAAATAGCTGTATAGATGCTCTGTTCACCGGTCTGAAGCGCATTCAGTAAGACTTTAGGCAAACCGGAGGTGACCTCCGAAAACCACTGAACCACATTGTCCATAAAAACCCCAAGGGCCACCTGGTACTGCGGCAAGGTTTGTAATAGTAAGTCTAGCTCATAAACCAACCGGGCAATTGCGGTGGTCAGGAAAATAATCAGAACCGATACTACCAGAGCCAATAGCACCAAAGCACTTAGTCCCCGCGGTATTTTGAATTTCTCCTCAAACAAATCGACGAGGGGATCAATCATCATAGCAAGTAAAGCCCCGATGACAAAAGGGGTAAAATAGGGCAGTAGGTATTTGAAGCAGAAAAACACCCCGCCGACTATACCAAGGATTATCAGTTGCCGTTTGAGTTCGTCAGTCTTCATGCTTAACCCCAGAGCCCTACGGCGATATAAATCACCGGAATAATTAATAGCAAGCTATCGATGCGATCCAAGATGCCCCCGTGTCCCGGTAAAATCTTGCCACTATCTTTGACGCCGCAATACCTCTTCAACATCGATTCGATTAAGTCGCCGATCTGACCAAAAACGCTGGCAATAACGCCGAAGATAAATCCTTCAAGCCAAGTGAAGGCCGGGTTGACCACAAAACCCCAGAGCGCTCCCAGCAGTCCTGTAAAGACTAGCGCCCCGATAGCACCCTCCCAGCTTTTTTTCGGTGAAATAGCCGGGGCTAAACGGCGACGCCCGAAGTTGATCCCGACGAAGTAAGCCGCGGTGTCGGAGCCAAAGGCCAAGGCTAACAGAAACAGAACCAGGCTTAAGGATTCTTGACGCAAGGGCAACAAGAGCGACAGCGGCCAAGCGATGTAGACTAATCCCAAGATGGCCAAGCCCACAGACAATAGATTATCGGACTTATTCCAGGTGCCGGAAATGCCTTGCCAAACAAAAGAGATGACAGCAGTCAGAAACAAAATGCCCATCGGCAATAAGCTTCCCGGCAGTAAGCCGGTGGAAATTATGGCGAGCCCGGAAAGGTACATCAAGCGATCAGGGAAATTGAGCCCCCGAGCCGCCCAGAGCATTTTATACTCATATAATGCGGCCAACCCCACCGCTTGAACCAAAAGAATAAAGGGGAGTCCTCCCCAATACAACAAGAATAGCAACAAAGGAATCCCTAGTACCGCTGTTAAGACTCTCTGGGTTAAACTGCTCATTCGGTGATGCCCCCAAATCTTCTGTCCCGGCTGCCATACTCTAACAAAGCCGCATCTAGGTCAGCTTCACTGAAGTCCGGCCACAAGGTTGGTAGGGTAACTAACTCAGCATATGCTCCCTGCCAAAGCAAGAAATTACTGAGGCGCATCTCCCCGCTCGGCCTGATAATCAAGTCAACCGGTGGCAACTCCGGCTGATAAAGATACCGGGCGTATAAGTCTTCAGTGATCTGGCTGATCTCCACTTTCCCTGCCAAAACATCCTGACAGATCTTTTTGGTCGCGTCAATGATCTCTGCACGCCCGCCGTAATTAATCGCCAGATTTAAAGTCAGCCCCGTATTATCCTTCGTCGCAGCTACCAGGGCATTTAACTCGTCTGCCAGATTATCCGGCAACTCCGCTAACCGGCCTGAACAGACGAGGCGAACATTGTTATTTTTAAGGCTGTCAAATTCGCTGTAAATCGAATCCCGCAGGAGACTCATCAGGAAATTGACTTCGGACTTGGGTCGCTTCCAATTTTCCGTTGAAAAAACGTATAACGACAGAAAGGCGATTCCACGTCGGGCAACTGCTTCAACAGTCTCTTTTGCCCGTTTCATTCCCTCGCGGTGACCAGCAATCCGCGGTAGGTTGCGTTCTTTTGCCCAGCGACCGTTACCATCCATAATAATGCCGAGATGAGTTGGGAGTTGAGAATTGAATTGCTGTTTCACATTATGTCGCTCCTGGACTGCCTGACCTCCCCGCATGAGGGAGGTCAGCCATAATTGGTTCAAATACCGGATATGTTAATACTATTTCAACATGATCCGATTTTTGCTTGATTCTACTTACCAGCCCCATTCGAGCCGAATTAGACCGAGCATTGGGGGCATAGGAGTCAATTACCCGATATTGGATCCCGTAGCCGTCCAACACTTTTTGCGCCACCGACCAGGGACACCCTAAAATCTGCTGCCAGGTGATCAAGGCTAGACCTCCATGATCTCCTTTTCTTTTTCTTCAAGCAATTCGTCAATAATACCGATATATTTGTCTGTGAGCTCCTGAACCTCATCCATCGCTCGCTTGACCTCATCTTCAGGAACATGGTCTTCTTTTTCCATCTTTTTCAGTGAATCGTTGGCATCCCGCCGGATATTGCGGATCGCAATCCGCATATCCTCGGCAATTTTCTTCACGATCTTGACCAGGTCCTTACGGCGTTCCTCAGTGAGCGGAGGAAAGCTAATCCTAATCACTGAGCCGTCATTGGTCGGGTTCAGGCCCAAATCCGACTTCAAAATTGCCCGTTCAATATCCCCCAGCGTCTGCTTCACCCACGGTTGAATCACGATTAACCGAGCTTCCGGCGAAGTCACGGTGGCCACTTGGGTCACCGGGGTTGGTGTGCCATAATAATCAACAAAAACACGATCTAATAAGGCCGGATTAGCCCGACCGGTACGTACGGTGTTAAACTCTTTCTTGGTTGCTTCAATGGTCGCTTTCATCGAGTCTTCAGTTCGTTTGAGAAGATCTTTTACCATTTACTTAGCCCCCCCTACTAAAGTACCGACTTTTACGCCATTCACAATACGTTTAATATTATCCATCACATTAAAATTAAAGACGATAATCGGAATAGAGTTGTCCATACATAACGAGATGGCCGTACTATCCATAATCGTTAAGCCTTTATTCAAGACGTCGATATACTCCAAATGGTCAAACATCTTGGCATCAGGGTTATGCTTAGGATCGGAATCATAAACCCCGTCAACACCGCGTTTGGCCATCAAAATGACATCGGCATCGATTTCCGCGGCGCGTAATGCTGCTGTCGTATCGGTAGAAAAATAGGGATTGCCGGTACCGGATGCAAAAATGACAACACGTCCTTTTTGCAAATGAGAGATTGCACGGCGTCTGATATAAGGTTCAGCTACTTCGCGCATCTCGATGGCGGTCATCACGCGCGTTTCGACGCCTTGATTTTCTAAAGCATCTTGCAGGGCCAAAGCGTTGATTACCGTGGCCAACATCCCCATATAGTCGGCTGTTGCTCGATCCATACCACGTGCGCTGGCCGGAGCCCCGCGCCAGATGTTGCCTCCGCCGACAACGACCGCGACCTGAACGTTGCAGGCCACCGTTGACTTGATCTGCGAAGCAATCATATTTATGACATCGAGGTCAATACCGAAGCCTTTGTCTCCTGCCAGAGCCTCACCACTTAATTTCAAGACGATTCGCTTATACTTGCCTGATGACATCATTTTCCTCCGTTCCAAATCCTTAACTATTTTTCTTTATTGTGCACGGTAATCCTTCCTGGAAGCATAAATTCGGTCTACGTAAAAAAAGGGACCCTCTAGGGCCCCTTGCACTTCGTAACAAGTTGTTACTTATTGATTTGGGACATAACCTCGTCCGCAAAATCGGTCTGTTTCTTCTCGATTCCTTCGCCGCGTTCATAGCGGACAAAGCGCCGGACAACAATATTCTCGCCGATCTGGGAGATCTTTTCGGTGAGGAGTTGACCAACCGTCTTGTCCGGATCTTTGACAAAGGGCTGCTCTAATAGACAGACCTCCTCATAGAACTTGTCGATCTTGCCGTCGACGATTTTGTCCACAATTTTTTCAGGTTTGCCTTCGTTGAGCATCTGTTGCCGATAAATCTGGCGCTCACGCTCGATAACGGACTCCGGAACATCTTCTCTGGACACGTACTCAGGCTTGGCTGCTGCAATATGCATTGCGATATCTTTAACTAATGCTTTGAAGTCATCAGTCTTGGCAACAAAGTCGGTTTCACAGTTAACTTCGACTAAAACACCGATCCTGCCGCCTAAGTGGATATAGGAATCCACCAAACCTTCCGCAGCAATTCGTCCAGCCTTTTTGGCAGCCTTGGCTAAACCTTTTTCCCGAAGGTACTCAACGGCTTTTTCCAGGTCGCCACCGGTTTCTACCAGAGCAGTTTTGCAATCCATCATTCCGGCGCCGGTACGCTCACGAAGCTCTTTAACAAGAGCAGCGGTAATAGCCATAGTAAACCCTCCTTAGACCTAGGCCCTTACTCCACGTCGTCAACATCTTCCAATGCTTCATCCAAAGCCATATCTACATCTTCTGCTTCGCCTACGTCAACGACACTCGAACGGTCTTCACCTTCGAGGCCTTCGATGACAGCATCAGCGATTTTGCTGGCGATTAACTTAACGGCTCGGATAGCATCGTCATTACCAGGAATTACATAATCCACATCATCAGGGTCACAGTTAGTATCAACCAAACCGATAATTGGAATACCGAGTTTCCTGGCCTCGCTTACCGCAATTCGCTCTTTGCGCGGGTCGATAACGAAAACTGCATCTGGAAGAGAAGTCATATCGGCGATACCGCCCAAGAAACGGCGCAGTTTTTCGGCCTCTTTTCTCAAGCCGGCAACCTCTTTCTTAGGACGACGCTCCATCTCACCGGTCTCTTCCCAGTGCTCCAACTCCTTGAGTCGAGCAATTCGCTTCTTGATGGTTTCAAAGTTGGTGAGCATTCCGCCCAGCCACCGCACGTTGACATAATACATCCCGCAACGCTCCGCCTCTTCGCGGATAGCATCTTGGGCCTGTTTCTTCGTGCCGACAAACAGGATCTTGCCCCCATCAGCTGCAAGCTTGCGCACGAAATCATATGCTTCCTCGATCTTACGAACAGTTTTCTGCAGATCGACGATGTAGATGCCGTTGCGCTCAGTAAAAATATACGGTTTCATTTTGGGGTTCCACCGGCGAGTTTGGTGTCCAAAATGGACGCCGGCTTCGAGAAGCTGTTTCATTGAGATTACTGCCATGACAGGCCACCTCCTTTCGGTTTAAGTCCTCCGGAAACCTCATCCCATTGCCCACCAGGTCACCCCGGCACCAGGCTTTGGTCGATTTCCGTGTGTAATAGAAAACACCTGTGTTAGTATATCACAGGTGTTTACCGCTGACAATACAAGCCACCCATTTTTTTCACGCTCTTGGTCAAAGCGTCACAGTCCAACCAAGATTCAATATAAAAACAATTCACCTGCACCGGCTTAATCGTCTTGTTTGCCGATCATACTTCATTTATCATGGCAAGTATAGCATAAAGCGCTACCCGCATTAGAGACCCGCAAAAACGGCTTGCGCTGCGGATCAGGATCATGTGGGTCGTGACAAGAAACACACTCAACTTTATTGTCCACCAATTTGACCCCATTAGCGAAAACACCATTAGCAGGCCGGGGTTTTAACCCCGGGTCAGCAGTCGAGTATTCGATAGAAACCGGATGATCATTACTGAAATCCTACCCCAAAAATGTGCCCGTAAAATCGGTCCCCGGTCCCATCCATCCGTCATGGCAAGCGGCGCAATCATAAATTGAGTCCCAGTCTTCTTTCATCCGCGAATGCTTAGTTCCCCGGGTAGCGCCGCGAGGCATGTTAAGCACGGAGTCAACTACGATGGTGCCGTCGTGACAACTTAAACACAAGAGGCTGATCGGACTAGGTGCCCGAGCAGGTGCATCGAGGGTATCACTTTCATAGAGAGTGTAACTACCGGGGTCAGGCAGGCTGCGGTTCCAAAGGGCAGCTACATTTTGGTTGGCACCGTGGGGAGTGTGACAATATACGCAGACTTGCTCGAAGTTGTCGTAAACGCTGACCCAGCTCTCGACATGGACTCTATCGATGTATGACAAGTCATGATACGATCCGACGATTGAAGCGGCCTTACAAGGGTTTGCATTAAACCCAAGCAAACCGATGGCAATCACTAATATCACCCGTAGGAGCAACATAGTGAGCTCTCCTTCCGCCAATTGTTCTTTTTACGGAAGATAATACTCCCATATTTTAACAATACCTGCCAGTTTTGTTTGCAAATGGTAGTCAAAAAGACAAAAAAAAATTTCCTGGCAACGACCTACTCTCCCAGGACCTCGCGGTCCAAGTACCATCGGCGCTGGAGGGCTTAACTGCCGTGTTCGGTATGGGAACGGGTGTTTCCCCTCCGCCATCATCACCAGG
>JAAYHC010000032.1 GCA_012735535.1 Bacillota bacterium | reverse complement strand
TGGTCATGGCCAGGCAGCAGATCGTTGAGGAGACCAGACTCCGGATCCGTTCCGACTTGCTGCAAGATTTGCTCCAGGGAAACTTTGACTCAACCGAGTTGATGATGCAGCGTGCCCAATACGTGGACTGGGACCTCTCGCAGAAACTGGTGGTCATCGCTCTGGATATCGATCATTTCCGCCAGACCCTTCAGCAGTACTCCGGTGACGAAAAAAAGATTCAATGCATCAAGACCAAATTGGTGCAAGCCGTCGAAAATGTCGTTTACCAGACCGACCGTAAAGCCATCGTCTCCCCGCGCAGCGATAGCGTGATCGTTTTAACGGTGATCACCGGGTCCGAGGCCGGTTTCAAGCAGCGCTCCTTGGAAATCGCCAATGCGATCAAACAGGCGGTCGATGCGAACGTCCCGGAAGTTCAGGTCACCGTCGGAATTGGCGGCGTCTGTGCGGAATTGGGCGGTGTGCCCAAGAGCTATCAAGAGGCGAGGCAAGCGCTGCGCATCGGTAAGCTGCTTGTCGGCGGCAACAAGGTCTTTCATATTGATGATCTGAGTTTTTATCGTCTGCTAATCGATGTGGTGGAACAGGATGAGTTGCGTGCATTTGTCGATGACGCCATCGGCCCTTTGCTCCGCTATGATCAAGAGAAATCCGCCAAATTGGTCCACACCTTGGAAAAATACCTGGAGCTGGGCGGCAACCATACTTTGACGGCGCAAAGACTTTTCATTCATCGTAACACTTTAACTTACCGTCTCAACCGAGCGGCCCAGGTGCTCGGGGTCGATCTGGATGATCCGGAAATCCGGATTAAGCTGCTGGTTGCTCTGCGTGCTCACCACTTCCTCAAAAACTAATTGTTCAAGAAAAGATGAATGATGAGCCGAGGGTGAAATGGACCGCTTGTGCAAAACGCACAAAGCGGTTCCAGTTTTTTGTGCATTATTCATGCAGGGCAACTATGTACCCAGCGAGTATTAAGTTTGTAACTCCGGAAAGAGTGTGAATTATGCGAAAAAACCAACACACTGTCGGCTTGATACGCGTCATTACTTCCAGCAGTCAAGATTTTATCAATTTACACGGTGCGATCATTGAAAAACACTTTCCCCAGTTGAAAGTCATCTCCCGCTGCATTCCGGATCAGCCTACCGGCATTCATGATGCGGCAACTATGGCCCAAGCCGAACCGAAAATTCTGCAAGTTGCCCAGGAAATGGCTGATGATGGGGTGGAGGCCGTGATAATCAGCTGCATGGCCGATCCTGGCGTCGAACTTTGTCGACGCTATTTACACCTCCCGATTATCGGAGCCGGCAGCGCGGCGTCCGCCCTCTGTCTCGCCCTAGGCCGCAAAATCGGTGCTCTGGGGATCACCCCGCAGGTGCTCGAACCGGTCGAGCGGTGCCTGGGTGCGAATCTGATCGGTTATCTCCAGCCGGTCGGGGTTCATAACTCACTTGACCTGCTCACCCCGATCGGCTTGGCTGCAACCCTCCAGGCGGCCTGGGAGTTAAAAGATCAAGGGGTGGAAGTCATACTGCTTTCTTGCACGGGCATGGCTAGCGCTGGTCTGGCCGCAGAGATCAGACGGACCGTCAACCTGCCCGTGGTTGATCCGGTTGTCGCCTCCGGCTTGATGGCTTACTTTACTTTAATTAATTGTAACGTAGAGGGTGCTGAAATTGGCGTTTAAACAAGTACTAGAGTTGTTCGAATTATTGGACTCAGCCTATGTCAATGGTGCAGTTGTCAAAAATTACCTATCAGAAAAAGGTCATGGCAATATCGAAGTAGAAACCGTTCAAGGTGAGGCCGGCAAGACCGATTTTATTAAGATCGTGATCCCGGGCAAGACCGGAAAACTCGCCGGGGGAACCAGCCCCACTTTGGGGATTATCGGCCGGCTCGGCGGACTAGGCGCCCGTCCGGCGGTTACCGGTTTCGTATCCGATGGCGATGGTGCCTTGGCAGCCCTGGCGGCCGCCGCCAAACTGCTGGATATGCAGGAACGGGGCGATGTTTTAGCCGGCGATGTGATCATCTGTACACATATTTGCCCGGATGCCCCAACTATGCCGCATGAGCCGGTGCCCTTTATGGGTTCCCCGGTCGACATTAGTACGATGAACAAGTACGAAGTTGATCCCGCGATGGATGCGATCATCTCCATCGATACGACCAAAGGCAACCGGATTATTAACCGTCGCGGCATCGCCATCTCGCCGACCGTCAAAGACGGCTATATTCTGCGGGTGAGCGAGGACTTACTGGATCTTTTAGAGATTGTCACCGGTGAACCGCCGGTTACTTTCCCGATTACCATGCAAGATATCACCCCGTACGGCAATGGCCTCTTTCATCTCAACAGCATCTTGCAGCCATCTGTCGCGACGACCGCACCGGTAGTCGGTTTGGCGATTACCACGACCGTTGCGGTTCCTGGGTGTGCCAGCGGGGCGACGCATCTGGATGATGTGGAAAAAGCGGCCAAATTTAGTATCGAGGCGGCGAAAGATTTCGGCGCCGGCAAGGCCCGCTTTTATGATCATGATGAATTCGAGCGGATGGTTCAACTGTATGGATCGATGTCCCACTTACGAGGGTTTGGAGTTCACAGTCAAGCTTGAGAAATGAGGAGGAAAAAAGATGCACAGAACTGGTTGGGTATTGACGTTTCTGTTGCTGACACTGCTGGTTGGTACCCTTTCCGTCGGAGCCCAGAAAAACATCGTTACGATGAGCTTGAATCAGGGAATCGGTACCATTGACCCTGCCAAGGTGACGGACTGGACCGAAGCCATGGTCATGGTCAACCTCTATGACAGCTTGGTCACCCCGAAGCCTGACGGCACGATGGCCGGGCTGATCGCGCGGGAGTGGGAGATCTCCCCTGACGGCCTCGAATATGTCTTCAAGCTCCATCGGGGGATCAAGTTCCATGATGGTACCGAGCTGAAGGCTGAGGACGTCAAGTTCTCCCTCGAGCGGGTCTTGGCCCTCAAACAGGGATATTCCTGGCTCTGGGCGGACATCGTCAAAGAGGTTGTCGTGCATGACGACTACACTGTGGCCTTTATCCTGAAAGAACCGTTTTCACCCTTCCTTTCAACCCTGCCGTGGCTGGCGATCGTCAACAAGGATCAAGTTTTGGCCAACAAAAAGCCGGGTAACTTCGGTGAATATGGCGACTACGGTCAAGAATGGCTGCTGAATAATGATGCCGGCTCAGGGGCGTACATGTTCAAGAGCTGGACGCGCGGCAATGAGATCGTCTTCACCAAGTTCGACGACTACTTCCTCGGTTGGCGCGAGGGGGCCATCGATGAGGTCCGGGCGAAAGAAATCCCGCCTGGTAACGACGCTACCGTCATCGCTGAAATGCGGACCGGCGCCCTGACGATTGCCGACCATTACCGTTCGTTGGAAACCTATGCGCAGATCGAGCGTCTGCCGAATGCCTCGGTCAAGACCGCGTTGTCCGGCGAGGCTTTGTACTTGAAGATCAACACCAAGAAACCGCCGATGGATAACGTCCATGTCCGCCGGGCGATCTCCTATGCCTTTGACTACCAGACCTTTATCGAGCAGATCGATCCCGGTGCGAAACAGTTGCGGGGCCCGATTCCGGATACAATTGCCGGACATAACCCCAATGCGAAAATGTACACCCAAGATCTGGCGAAGGCCAGAGAAGAGCTGGCCAAAAGCGGCTATCGGCCCGGCCAACTCACCATCAACCTCTGTTATGTCGATGGTTTTGAACTCGAAGAACGGCTAGCCTTGCTCTTCCAGGCAAATATGGCGCAGATCGGCATTAATGTGGTTCTGCAGCCGGAGACCTGGGGCCGGATTACCGATTTGGCTGCGAACGTAGAGACCACGCCGCACTTGACTGCTGTCTTCTCGGCGGCCAACTATCCGGATCCGGACAACTACCTCTTTACCGCCTACCATTCCAGCGCCGCCGGTACCTGGATGTCGATGGAGTGGTTGCAAGACCCGGAGATCGACCGGCTGATCGAGAGGTCGCGGGTTGAGGTGGATCCGGTCAAACGCAACGAGTTGTTCTACGAGATTCAAGACCGCTTGACCGATTTGGCCACCGACATCTTCATCTACGCGTTACCGAAACGCTACGGGATGCAGAATTACCTCCACGGTTTCGAGTTTGTCCCGGTCATGAGTTTCGAGTACGATTTCCATAAGATGTACATTAAGAGATAAAGCACTACCAGTTCATTTACACTTTGCGGCCGAGTTAATGTGTCGAAGGGCGGGCGTTATGCCGGCCCTTCGACCAATACTAGTGGGTGATTCACAAGATGCAGTATATTCTCTTTCTCCTGCGCCGGGCGGCTCATTCCATACTCGTCCTGCTCGGCCTCTCGATCATCATCTTCATCATCTCGCGAGTTATGCCGGGGGATCCGGCGCGGATGGCGCTGGGACCATATGCTACTCAAGAACAGGTTGCTGCGCTGCGCCAGGAGATGGGCTTGGATTTGCCGCTGTGGACGCAATATGTCAGATACATGAGCAACTTGGTCCAAGGTCAGTTCGGTAAGTCGCTGATCTCCGAACGCGATGTGCGCCTTGACTTGGCTCACCATCTGCCGGCGACGCTCGAGTTGATCATGATGACGATGTTCTGGGTGGTGGTCATCGGTATTCCGTTAGGCGCCCTCTCGGCGGTAAAAAAGGATACAGCCTTCGATAACTTGACGCGGGGCTTTAGCTTTACCGCCGTGGTCATACCGGGTTTTTTGGTGGGTATCGGCTTTCAACTGCTCTTCGGATATTGGTTGGACTGGTTTCCGATTACGGGCCGCCTCTCCCCAGGCACCGTGGTGACCCAGAAGATCACCGGCCTCTACTTGATTGATGCGTTGATTTTACGGGATTGGCACTTGTTTTTCGATGCGCTTAAACACATCCTCTTACCGTCACTGGCTCTCTCCATGGCCGGCATCGGCCAAGTGATCAGGATTACTCGTTCTAGCATGTTGGAGATCGAAACGCAGGATCATGTACAAGTTGTGCGATCCTACGGCGTACCCAACCTGCTGGTAACTTTTAAATACATCTTGAAACCGGCGTTTATCCCAACCCTAAATATCCTGGGGTTGCTCTCAGCTTCCCTCTTGGGCAATGCGTTTTTGGTTGAAAGCGTTTTTTCGTGGCCCGGGGTAGCCAAATACGGGGTCAATGCGATGTTGCAAAAGGATATCAATGGCTTGGTCGGAGTGGTCTTGCTGATTGGTCTTGGCTTTTTATTGGCCAATCTGATTGTGGACATGATCATCGGCCTCTTAGACCCGCGGATTCGCTTGAAAGGGGAGGCTGAGTAAATGAAATTCGCAGATTTCCGACGGAAGTTGGCGCAATACTGGTATCGGTTTTCGCAGAACAAAGCCTCCATCGCCGGGTTGATCATCACCGTTACCATTGTTCTCGTGACCATCCTTGCCCCGTATGTAACGCCATATCCGGAGCACGCCGGGGTCTTTGTCGATTTCCGCAATACCTTTAAGCCCCCGAGCTCCGCGAACTGGTTTGGCACCGATCAGGTCGGCCGGGATATTTTCACCAGAAGTATCTTTGGCTACCGCTTTTCGTTGATCATGGCCGGAACGGTTTTGGGGATCGCCGTCCCCTTAGGGGTGGTTTTAGGCTTAGTCTCCGGTTACTTCGGGGGCTGGATCGAGTCGTTGATTATGCGCCTTACCGACATCGTCCTGGCCCTGCCGCCGCTGGCGATGGCGATCGCGGTCAGCGCCGTGCTCGGCAGCGACTTGGGCAATACCATGATCGCTTTGGCGATGATCTGGTGGACCTGGTATGCCCGGCTGGTCCATGGGATGGTGGTTTCGCTGCGCAACGAAGAGTATGTCGAGGCCGCGCAGATTATGGGGGCGAGCAAATTGCACATTATGTTTCGCGAGATCTTGCCGAACTGCGCCCCGGCGATTCTGGTCAAAACAACCCTCGATGCCGCTTTTGTGATCGAACTCAGTGCCGGGCTCAGTTTCTTGGGGCTGGGCGTCCGGCCGCCGGAACCGGCGCTTGGCACGATGGTTGCCGAAGGCGCTCGTTATCTGCCGGCGAACTGGTGGATGACCGTTTTTCCGGCCTTGGCGATACTGGTGCTCATCTTCGGCCTGAACTGGCTGGCAGATGGCTTAAGGGATGTGCTTGACGTTGACTTATAAGCAGCTGTTGGAGATTAAAGATTTAACCGTCGATTTTGACCGCTTTGGCGGTAAGGCTCGCGTCTTGAATCGCGTCAACCTCGCGGTAGCTAAGGGCGAGAAGGTCGGGGTCGTCGGGGAGACCGGCTGCGGCAAATCGGTGACGATGAAGGCCGTGATGAACCTCTTGCCGACGCGCCGGGTTACCGTGGGCGGCTCGATCTTTTACAAAGGCCGGGACCTGCTCACCCTGGACCGCTTTGCCCGCCGGCAAATAACCGGCAAAGAAGTGGTCATGATCTTTCAGGACCCGATGACTTCGTTAAACCCGGTCTTCACTATTGGGCAGCAGATGGAAGATATTATAGGATACAACCTGGCCGGGGCCAAGCGGGGCCTGCGCTTGCCGAAAAGGCTCCGCCAAGAGGCGCGGGAGCAGGCGGCGCGGTTTTTGGCCGCAGTTAAGTTGGCCGATCCTGAGCGGATCCTCAATAGTTATCCTTTCCAGTTGAGCGGGGGTATGCGGCAGCGTGTCTTAATCGCGCTGGCGCTGGCCAATCAACCGGATCTGATCATCGCCGACGAGCCCGGCACCGCCCTTGATGTTACGACCCAAGCCCAGATCCTCGAGCTCATGGATCAGTTGGTGCAGGAGCGGGGGATCGCTTTGCTCATGATCACCCATAACCTCGGGGTGGTGCGCGAGACGACCGACCGGGTTTATGTGATGTACGCCGGGACGGTAGTGGAGACGGCCGCGACCGACGCACTGTTCGCCGAGCCGCTCCATCCTTACACCAAAGGGCTCTTGGATTCGGTGCCGAAACTCCATGGCCAGGGGCTATCCGCCGGCATTGAAGGCAGTGTGCCGGATTACCTCCAGATGAATCCGGGTTGTCGGTTCTATCCGCGTTGTCCGCAGGCGTTGCCAAAATGCGAGTTTGAGCCGCCCGAACCCCGGAGCATCTCCGAAAATCACATGGTGAGTTGCCATTTAATAGGGTGATTAGATGAATTCAAGTGAGGTATTAGTTGTCGATAAGTTGGTCAAATACTTTCCGGTTAAAGGCGGCTTCTGGCGGCGGGCGCACGGGCAGGTCCGCGCGGTCGACGGGGTGAGTTTCACCGTCCAGCCGTGCCAGGTCTTTGGCCTGGTCGGCGAGTCCGGCTCCGGCAAAAGCACGATCGGCCGGCTGCTCGTTGGCCTGTACCGGCCGACCTCCGGAACCATTACCTACCGGGGCAAGATGCAGATGGTCTTCCAAAACCCCGGTTCATCGCTGAATCCCCGACGCACGGTCGGCAAGACCCTCGAACTGCCGCTGCGTCTGCACCATAAAGGTTTGACCAGGAAAGAGTTGCGTCAGCGGGTCGCCGAACTGCTCACCCAAGTTGAACTGAACCCGGAGTACGCCAACAAGCTGCCGCGCTCGTTGAGCGGCGGGCAGAAACAGCGGGTCGCGATCGCCCGGGCGTTGGCCAGCGATCCCAAGTTCATCGTCTTAGATGAGCCGACCTCGGCCTTGGATGTTTCGGTGCAGGCCAAGATCATCAAGCTGATCCTGGAGTTAAAGGATCAATTGCAACTCTCATACCTTTTGATTTCGCACGATCTAAGCTTAATGCGAAATGTCGCCGATGTCACTGCCGTGATGTATCTGGGCAAGATCGTGGAGATCGCCCCGACCGCCGAGCTTTTTGCCAATCCGGCTCATCCGTATACCCAGGTCTTGTTGGCTTCGATCCCGGTGGTTTCGGTCGAGGAAGAGGCGCTCAAACCCACAAAGCGCTTGGTCGAAGGAGAGATTCCGAGTCCGCTCCAGATCCCGCAGGGCTGCAGTTTTCACACACGCTGTCCGGAAGCGATGGAGATCTGCACCCGCGTGGCGCCGGAATTGTTGACGATTAACCCTGATCATCAGGTCGCCTGTCATTTACATGGAAAGAGAGGAGAGAGCTAGGTGCGCAAGGTGAGGATGGCGTTGGCCCAGTTCGAGTCCGTGCTGGGCGAGGTCGAGGTGAATATCGCCAAAGCCTGTCAGGACATCGCTGCTGCCGGTGAACAAGGGGCCGATATTATTTGCTTCCCGGAGATGTTCACCACCGGTTACAACCTCGCGGTTATCGGCAGCAGGATGAAGGATCTGGCCCTCAGTTTGGACTCTCCGGAGGTCAACCGGTTAAGGGCGGCGGCGCGGGAAGCCGGTATCTGGGTGGTGGCACCCTTTGCGGAGCTGCGCCCCGGTTATGCAACCCCCTTTAACTCGGCGGTGGTCATCGATGCGCAGGGTGAGATCCGCGGCTCATATGCGAAAACCCACCTCTGGGCCCTTGAACAGGATTACTTCGAGTTGGGCTCGGAGTTTCCGGTCTTTGCTGCGCCATTTGGCCGGTTCGGCGTGATGATCTGCTATGATGCCGGTTTTCCGGAGGTCTGCCGCATCCTGGGTCAACAGGGAGCCGAGTTTGTCTTCATGCCCTCGGCCTGGCGGATCCAGGACAAGGATATCTGGGATCTCAATATCCCCCAGCGCGCCCTGGAGAATATCCTCTACGTGGTGGCGGTCAACCGCTTCGGTTATGAGCACGGGGTCTTTCTCTTCGGCAATTGCAAGGTGGCTGATCCGCGTGGCCGGATCATCGCCGATTTTCCCTTGGGCGAGCCGGGGCTGTTTTTCGTGGATATCGATCTGGCGGAGCTTGCCCGGTTTAGACAAGAGATCCCGTACCTGGCCGACCGGCGGCCACAGCTTTACCGGTCGCTTTGTGAATAAGTCCGAGCGAAGAAAGCCTCTACATCTGCCATGCGCTTGGTCAGCGGCGCACCCTCCGGTAAGACTGCGAGCACATCTTTTTCCCACGGTGTTGCGCGGACAGGTGCCAGCACCGCGATCACGCCGCGGTCGGTACGCGTGCGAATTAAACGGCCGCAACCCTGCTTGAGCCGGAGAGCCATCTCCGGATAGTCGACAGCCTCAGCGGGGTCAGCCCCACGGGCGACCGCCGCCCGGCGTAGCGAATCGAGGAGCGGATCGCTTGGCGGAAAGGGTAAGCTCCAGATGACCAGCAAAGACAGGGCCTCTCCCGGCACATCGATCCCTTCCCAAAAGCTTGAGCCGACCAATACCGAGGAGAGGTCCTGTTTAAATGTTTGCAATAGGTAAGCGCGATCGGCCTGATCCTCCCAGAGGACCTTGAACGGAAGGCCGACGAGCTCATCCTTTAAAGCTGCGCGGATCTGCCTGACTTCCGGTAGACCGGCTGTTAGCACCAAGGCCCGCCCCCGGCTCAGGGTCAACAGCTGCAGCAATTGATCGTAGGCCGAGTTAACTTCTTCCGGTAGGTAGACGAGCACTTGCTCCTCCGGCACAAAGGGGCTGCCGCCGCTCGAGGCCGTCAACTTGACAGGGCCCCGATTGTCCAGACCGAGTTTGGCGGCGAGATACCGGAAGTCCCCGCCGGTACTGAGCGAGGCGGAGGAGAGGATCACCGGAATCCTACGTTTAAAGAGGTGCTCGGCGAAGAATGCCTCCAGGCCCCGGGGCAGCACGCGGAGGCTCTCATCGGCGCGTTCGAGCCAGACGACCGTTTCACCGGTATCGTTGACTATAAGGCGCATGCCCTCGCTGAAGGCGGCGATGCGCTGATCATACAAACGGAGCAGGGCCGGGGAGAGATGCTCGGTGTACAAGCTGCGTTCCGTTTCCAGTTCAAACTCGAGGCGGCGCAACTCTGTCAGTAGCGCTTGAGCCTCCTTTTTTAATTTGGGAGAAATCTGCACGGTCAGCCGTTCGGTCCGGCGGTCACCGGATAAACAAGCGGCTAGGGTCCGGTAAAAGGCCTCGGCAGCATCTTCGACGGCCACAATTGCCTCCAGCAGGGCATCACGCGCATCCGGCACCTTTTCCAGGCGCAGCAGCAGCTGCTCCAGCGCGGCGCGGACCAGCTTCTTCCCGGCGGCCCGGCTGGCGGGCAGAAAGATTTTGTGGCCTTCGTCGAAGATCACGCCGGAGTATTCCGGTAAAAATGGGCGCTGCCCGTCGGCTTCCCGTTCCTCCCGCGACCATAGGTCGGCAAAGAAGAATTCATGGTCACAGATGATGAAATCGCGCGCCTCGTGATGCCGGTTGGCGGCTTTGGTCTTGCCGGTGCCGAGTCCGGCTTCGGCCAAATGGACTCCGCGCTGCTGCATGGCGGTGGCGATCTGAAAAGCGGTGTAGATCTGCTCTTCCCGGATTTCGAAACCATGTCCGGGCAAGATTTCGTAGAAGACAGTGCCGATCCAAGTGCTCCAGCTTTCGGCAAGCTCATGCTGGCCTCGGCAAGCAAAGGGAAGTCGACTATAAAAAAGCGTCATCCTTTACAGCCTCCACTGTTACGCCGACACTTGTCGCGATATCAATTATAACCATTTGCATGCAGTTTGTCCAAATCTCGGCGGACGATTATCGGCAGGGGACCGGCCGGGCCATCCCGAATCAAAACTTCTTAATGTGTTACTATTTTGTTAGTCACAAAGGTTTTTGAGGAGGCCGGTCTAATGAGTGAGTATGTGCCAAATCTTCGGGAGCAGCTGCGTGAACGCGTCTGCAGGGCGGCCAAGGAGATGCATGCCAGCAAATTGGTGGCGGTGACCGGTGGCAATGTCAGCGCCCGTTTGGCTGCCGCTGAGTTTTTAATCACCCCCAGCGCTTTGCCGTATGAACAGATGCGCCCGGCCGACATTGTTCTCATCGACGCCGCCGGCGAGAGGCTTGACGGCAGCTTGCCGCCTTCGAGCGAGCGCCGGATGCATCTGGCGATCTACCGAAAGCGCCCGGATATCGGGGGGATTGTCCATACCCATTCACCGTATGCGACGGCACTGGCGGTGGCGGGGAGGCGGATTCCCGCGCTGTTGCCGGAGGCGGTGATTGCGGTGGGCGGTGATGTCCCCCTGGCGCCGTATGCCCGTCCGGGTACGTGGGAGCTCGGAGAAACAGTCGCCGAATACCTTGCCAAACGCAACGCGGTCTTGATGGAGGCGCATGGTCTGGTCGCGGTCGGTGCGAATGTGGAGGCGGCGCTAGAGACGGCGATTGTGGTCGAGGAAACGGCCCGGATTTACTGGCTGGCTTTGCAGGTCGGTACGGTGCGGGAGCTTGATCCGGCTGAGGTCAAAGCGATCATTGAAACGCATGAACCGGAGATCGCCCGCGAGTAGAGATCTATCTGTTGGCGTCTCGGTGAGTATTAAGTAGACGTGGTTATTTTTTGCAGTTTTTTGGACACGTTCATTCCTGATTAGCGGGAGGACAGTTAATGCGAAAGCTTTTAATCTATCTCGAACCCTACCGCCCGACTATCGGCCTAGTCGTGCTGTTATTATTTTTACAAGCCCTTTGTCAGCTCTATTTGCCAACCCTAATGGCCGACATTGTCGATATCGGCATTGCGCAGGGCGATATCGTTTTCATCATCAGGGTTGGTGCGGTGATGCTCCTGGTGGCGCTGATCGGGGCTGCCTTTACCGTGGCGGGAGGCTACTACTCAGCGAAAGTCGCGATGGGGCTGGGCAAAGATTTGCGCAGCGCGGTTTTCACGCGGATCGAGGGTTTCTCTTTGCAGGAGTTCAACCGATTCGGCACATCTTCACTGATCACCCGGACGACCAATGATATTACCCAAATCCAGCAGGTCGTGTTAATGCTCTTGCGGATGATGGTCTTGGCTCCGGTGATGGCCGTCGGGGGCATCGTGATGGCTGTCTCCAAAAATGCCGAACTGTCGCTGATAATGGTTGTGGTTATCCCGATTCTGGGGCTAGGGGTCTGGGTGATTTCCCGAAAGGTTATTCCGCTCTTTCGGCTGGTGCAGGAGCGGGTGGACAAGCTGACGCTCGTGCTGCGCGAACGCCTCACCGGGGTTCGGGTGATCAGAGCCTTTAACCGGGATGCCCATGAACAGCAGCGTTTCACGGCGGCAAACCGCGACCTGACCACCATGGCGATCACGGTGAACCGGATTATGGCCGGAATGATGCCCCTGATGATGCTGGTCATGAACCTGACCACCATCGCGATCGTCTGGTTTGGCGGTTTTAAGATCGAAGCCGGCCGGATGCAGGTCGGCGACTTAATGGCGTTTATCCAGTACGGGATGAATATCATGTTCTCCTTTGTGATGGCCTCGATGATCCTGGCGATGTTGCCACGGGCCTCCGCTTCGCTCAGCCGGGTGGCCGAGGTCTTAGAGGTAACTCCGCTGATCGTTGATCCCCCCGTCGCCAAGAGCGGGGATCAGCGCGGGGTGGTCGAGTTTCGGGAGGTGACTTTTAGCTATCCGGGGGCCGAAAAACCGACTCTCTGCCGGATTAGCTTCACCGCGCGACCGGGAGAGATGACGGCGATTATCGGCGGGACCGGCTCGGGCAAGTCGGCGCTCGTCAGCCTAATCCCGCGTTTTTACGATGTCGATCAAGGTGCGGTCTTGGTCGGCGGAGTGGATGTGCGCGAGTGGAACCAGGCCGACTTGCGGGCGCGTATCGGGTTTGTGCCCCAGAATCCGGTCTTGTTTTCGGGGACCATCGCGGACAATATTCGCGTGGGCAAAGAGGATGCTTCGGAGGCGGAAATCCAGCGGGCGGCCGAGATTGCGCAGGCGGCCGAGTTTATCGCGGAGTTGAAAGATGGTTATGCGGCCACGGTTGCGCAAGGCGGAACCAACCTCTCCGGCGGCCAAAAGCAGCGCCTGGCCATCGCCCGGGTAATACTGCGCAGGCCGGAGATCTACGTCTTCGATGATAGTTTTTCCGCGCTGGATTATAAGACTGATGCCAAGTTGCGTCTGGCGCTGAAAGAAGCGACCAAAGATGCGACCGTGATTATTGTCGCTCAGCGGGTGAGTACGGTGATGAATGCCGACCAGATCATTGTCTTGGATGAAGGGCGGATCGCCGGTATCGGTACGCATGCCGAACTTTACCGGACCTGCCAAGTTTATCGGGAGATCGTCGCTTCGCAGCTCTCGGAGGAGGAATTAGCATGAGTAGGGGCGCAGAGCATGGGCACCGGCCCGGCCGGGGCTTCGGCAAAATGGGTTTTGGGCAAGGCCATGGCCCTGGTGGTGCGCAAGGGCTAGTGATGGTCGGTGAGAAGGCTAAGGATTTCCGGGGAACTACGCGCCGGTTGGTTAGATATCTGGCTCCCTGGAAATATCAACTGGTCGCGGTGCTCACTATGGCCGTGCTTAGCACCCTCTTTACCGTTTTTAGTCCGAAGATTGTCGGGCAAGCGATCACTATTCTCTGGACCGGGGTTGTCGAAGGAGCGATCGATTACCGTGCGCTGATGAGCATCTTGGCAACCTTGGGGTGGTTGTATCTCTTGAGCGCGTTATTCAGCTATTTGCAGCAGTTTCTGATGGTCGATGTCTCGCAGCAGGCGATCTTTAATTTGCGCGAGGATGTCAGCGCCAAGCTCCCCCGTCTGCCGCTGGCCTATTATGACAGTCGGCCGCATGGGGAGACGCTGAGCCGGGTCACCAACGATATCGAGCTGATCAGCAGCACCTTCCAGCAGGGTTTGACCCAGATGGTGACGGCCGTGGTGACTATGGTGGGTGTAATCATCATGATGCTGTTGATTAGCCCGCTAATGACGGTGATCACCTTTGTCGCTTTGCCGTTGGGGATTGCGGTGGCGCGGCCGGTGATTAAACGCTCGCAGAAGTATTTCAAAGAACAGCAAGAGGCGCTCGGTGCGCTCAACGGCCATGTGGAAGAGGTCTTCACCGGGCATAAGGAGATTAAGTCCTTTGGCCGGGAGGAAAAAGTGATCGCCGAGTTTGCCGAGCATAATGAGCGGCTATATGCGGCCGGTTGGCGGGCCCAGTTTATCTCCGGTATGATCATGCCGCTGATGCATCTGGTTAACAACGTTGCCTACATTATAGTTGCGGTCGCCGGCAGTATCTTTGCTGCCCACCGCTTGGTGCAGGTCGGCGATATTCAGGCGTTTATCCAGTATGCCCGGCATTTTTCCCAGCCGATCACCCAGACCGCCCAGATCGCCAATTTGCTGCAGTCCACGGTTGCGGCCGCGGAACGGGTCTTTGAGATTTTGGATGAGACGGAGGAGATTCCGGATAGCGCGGAGCCCAAGGTCATCGCGTTTCCGCGCGGTGAGGTCAGGTTCGAGGATGTGGAATTCAGTTATGTCAAAGGCGAGCCACTAATAAGCCAGATGAATATCGCCGTCCGTCCCGGCCAGACGGTCGCGATTGTCGGGCCAACCGGAGCCGGCAAGACGACGCTGGTCAACTTGTTGCTGCGCTTTTACGAGCTTGATGCCGGCCGGATCACGATCGATGGGGTTGATATTCGGGAAATGACCCGGGGGGATCTGCGGAAAATTTTTGGGATGGTCCTCCAGGACACCTGGCTTTTCCATGGTACGATCAGCGAGAATATCGCCTATGGACGGGCAGGAGCGACTGATGAGGAAATTGTTGCCGCCGCCAAAGCTGCTAATGCCGATCACTTTATCCGCACCCTGCCCGAGGGCTATGCTACGGTGATCAATGAAGAGGCCTCCAATTTGTCGCAGGGGCAGAAACAGCTCTTGACCATTGCCCGGGCGATCCTCGCCGACCCGCCGATCCTGATTCTGGATGAGGCGACCAGTAATGTGGACACCCGGACCGAGGTACTGGTCCAGCAGGCGATGACCAAGCTGATGAAGGGTCGGACCAGCTTTGTCATCGCGCATCGTCTGTCGACGATCAAGAATGCCGATCTGATCCTCGTAATCAATAACGGCCGGATCATTGAACAAGGCACCCATACCGAGCTCTTGGAAAAAGGCGGTTTCTATGCCGAGCTGTACAAGAGCCAGTTTGTGGGCAGCCGCTCCGAGTTGGCGGGGTAGAGCTGTCCGGTTAGCGCAGACCGTGATAAGAGAAAAGGGTGCAGCGTGCAGGCTGCACCTTTCATCTGTCAAGGGATTTACCGTTTGACAAAAACCACGTTAACCGCTTTTATCAGCGCTTCGACCTGGTCGCCCTCTTGAAAGCCGACCTCTTGCAAACTCTCGTTCGTCATCACGGACGTAACCAGCGGTGGATCGGCTCACCCATCGACCGCCATTTTTACTTCAGCCATTATGTTGTCGCGCTTGATTTCGGCGATCCTGCCGACAAAGCGATTGCGAACCCCGGCTTCCATCATTTCACCTCCGTTCAAGGTAGTTATTCCCACAGCTCTATTTGTCTAAACTTGATATAATGGTAAAGAATAGGGCGTTTAAGTCTAATATGGTTAGATTGGTAACAATTGCGCAGAATTATTCTCATCATTGCCCTGCTGCTTATCTGCTTTACCGCCACGACGGCCGAGCTATCGGCAATGACCGGCGGGACTCATTTCATTTTCGGTGCTAGTATGGCCCAGCTCTTCGCCGACAATGAGCTTTCAGCGTTTCTCATCGGTTTCGCCGCTCATGCGCTCCTCGATGCGCTGCCCCACAATGACGGTGAACAGGGCATTTCGCTATTTACTTCCCTCGCAGCAGCGGTTTATGCTTATCAGCGGCCCGGCCTTACTCATGGAGCTGGGAATGAGCGTGGTCGGTTTTCGAGTCACTTTCTAATCAGTTGCTCCCCTTTGGCCTATTCAAGTTTCCTGTCCATTTTTTCACGCTAAATTGTCATGATTTGACCGGCCCCTGAATTTAGTAGTAAAGGACTAACCGACCAAGGGGGAAACCTCGTGCGTTTGACCAGAGGCCGGCAGATCTTTCTACTGCTGGTGGCGATTGTTTTTGTCATCACTGCGACCGCTTCGGCGAATGATCATCCGGTTTTGAAACGGGAGATGACCGGTCCGGCCGTCGTCCGACTGCAGCAGATGTTGGATTCTTTGGGCTATGACCTGATCATTGACGGCAAGTTCGGGCAACGCACCGAGATGGCCGTGCGAACTTTTCAGCAGGATTCGGGGCTGCTGGCTGACGGTATTGTCGGCGCAGCGACTTGGCAGGCCTTGGAATCCCTCGGCGGACATCTGGTGCATCAAGTGGTCAAGGGGGATTCCCTCAGTGTTTTGGCGAAAAAATATGGCACAACCGTGGCCGATATCATGGAAGCCAACGACCTAACGGACCACCGGATCTACATTGGGCAGAAACTGATCATTCCGACCAAATCCTTTCACCTCATCTCGAGCGGCAATGCACAGAGCGAACCGAGTATCGGCAGCCCGGTGATGATGACTTATCAGGTTCAGCCGGGCGAGAGCACCTATGTGATCGCCAAACGATTCAATACCACGGTGAGGGCGATTACGGAAGCCAATAACCTGCAAAATCCCTCCTTATTAAGGGTCGGCCAGCGCCTATTAGTGCCAACCCCGCGCGAAACCGCCGAGCCGGGGAGTCTGGTCTGGCCGGTACTCGGCCCGATCTCCTCCGGTTATGGCTGGCGGACACATCCGATCTACAAAAACCGTCAGTTTCACGGCGGAATTGATATTGCGGTTCCGAGCGGGACAACGGTTGTGGCTGCCGGTTCCGGAAAGGTTATCCGGGCCGGGGATATGGACGGCTTCGGTTTGGGAGTGGTCATTGATCATGGGGGAGGAGTCACCACCTGGTATGGGCATAACTCCAAGCTTCTAGTAAAGGTAGGCGACTACGTCGTTAAAGGTCAACCCATCGCTAAGTCCGGTAGTACCGGTATTTCCACCGGACCCCATCTAGACTTTCGGATCAAGGTCAACGGTATTACCGTAGACCCCTTATCCTGGTTGCCCAGTCGAAAGAATCTCTACTAACGCCGCGCGTTCGGCTGCTCAGCGCTAGAAAATTCCGAAAAAATGCTAAAGAATTAGAAAAAATAGTTAATTATTGGCAGGAGTAAATGACGCTGCCGGAGAATAGTTTAATTAACAATCGTGAATTATATCACGTAATGGGTGGCGGGCTTAGCCGACCAGGAGGGAAGTTGGTAGAGTGATCTGGCGACCATTTCGGGGCGGGATCAAACCAAAAGAGTTCAAGGAAGCTACGGCGACAAAGCCGATTGTGACGGTGCCGCTTCCACCGCGAGTGATCTTGCCGCTACAGCAACATCTCGGCGAGCGGGCTAACCCTGTGGTGGTGAGGGACGAGCTGGTCGAGGCCGGCCAGATCATCGGCAATTCGGCGGCTTTTATCAGCGCACCGGTCCATGCCAGTATCTCCGGCACGGTGACCAGGGTCACCGCAGAGGTGATCGAAATAGCGCGCAGAAATCGTGAAGGTGTGCGCGAGTTGTCGACCGGCAAATGGGAGAACCTGGATAAACTGCCTGCCGATGCCATTCGCTGCATTGCGCGGAAGGCTGGAATTGTCGGCCTGGGCGGGGCGACTTTTCCTACTGCGGTGAAACTGACCCCACCGGCCGGGTGCTGGGTCAATACCTTAATAATCAATGGTTGTGAGTGCGAGCCGTATCTTACCGCCGATCACCGGTTGATGGTAGAGCAAAGCGCGGAGATCGTCTTCGGCGCTTATGCGATGGCCCAGGCTTTGCAGGCGGTGCGGATCATCTTCGCCGTAGAAGATAACAAGCCGGATGCGGCCAAGAAGCTGGCCGAGGCTTTAACCGCCGCCCAACTGCGGCCCTATGGCGCCATCATCCGGAATACAACAGCTGAGGTGCGTTTGGTTCCCAGCCGCTATCCACAAGGGGCGGAGAAACAATTGATTTGGTCGCTCACCGGGCGGGTGGTTCCGCTTGGCGGCTTACCGGCTCAGGTCGGCGTCTTGGTGCATAATGTGGCCACGGCGTACGCGCTGGCCGAAGCCATTCGCAAAGCCAAACCGCTTATTGAACGCGTCGTCACCGTGACCGGTCCGATCGTCAATGCGCCCGGCAATTATCTGGTGCGGTTGGGTACGCCGATCCGCGAGCTCCTAGCTTATGCTGGGGGCGTTAAGGAACCGGTCAAAGCGATCATTCTTGGCGGCCCCATGATGGGTGAGGCGCAGGTGGATGATGGCGCGCCGGTGACGAAGGGTACTTCGGGCGTGTTGGTCTTTGGTGAGGCGGACCTCGCACCGGTTCGGCAAACCCGGTGTATCCGCTGTGCCCGCTGTGTCGAGGTTTGTCCGATGGGCCTTGAACCTTTGTATCTGGCGCGGTTAGCTGAAAAAGAGTTGTGGTCGGAAGCGGTCCAGGCCGGTGCCGCGTACTGTCTGGAATGTGGCTCCTGTGCCTATATTTGTCCGGCGAAACGCCCGGTGGCCGAACTGATCCGCCGGGCCAAGGTCAAGTGTCAAGAGGGAGGGATAGTTGATGAACGGCAAGCTGGAAGTCAGAGCCGCACCGCATCTGCTTGATCCGGATAGCACAGCCAAAATCATGTATTCGGTGCTGCTGGCCTTAATCCCTTCGGCGCTGGCCGGGGTAATCCTTTTTGGCGTGCACGCCCTGTGGCTGATGCTGGTATCGGTGGCAGCGGCCTGTTTTACCGAAGCAGGTTGTCAGTTGCTGCTTCGTCAGCCGGTGACGATCACCGATGGTAGTGCGGCTATCACCGGGCTGTTGTTGGCTTTCAACCTGCCGCCGAGCTTTCCGCTCAGATATGCGGCTTTCGGAGCATTCATGGCGATTGTGCTCGGCAAACAACTCTTTGGCGGTTTGGGCGAGAACCCGTTTAACCCTGCCCTCATAGGCCGAGTCGTCTTAGCTGCGGCCTTTCCTCAAGAGATGACCACCTGGCAAGCACTTGGCGGGGTGATGGCTGATGCAGCCACTACTGCAACCCCGTTGGGGCTGATCAAACTGGGTCAGGTGCCGGCGCTCAGTGAGTTACTGCTGGGCAATGTACTCGGGTGCATTGGGGAGACTTCGGTAGTCGCTATTTTAATTGGCGGCATTTACTTGCTGTGGCGCAAAATTATCGATTGGCGCATCCCAGTCGGTATGCTGGGCAGTGTTGCGGTTTTGTCCGTCTTATTAGGCGCTGATCCGCTGGTGCAACTGAGTACCGGCGGCTTAATGCTCGGAGCCTTCTTTATGGCAACTGATCCGGTGACCTCCCCGGTTACCAAGCCGGGACGGTGGATATTCGCGATCGGGGCGGGGGCAGTTGTGGTCCTGATCAGGTTTTTCGGGGGCTTACCGGAGGGCGTATCCTATTCAATTTTGCTGATGAATGCCGTAAAACCGATACTCAATAAGGCGACGAAGCCCCGCATTTTTGGGGAGGTGCGCGGCCGTGCGTGAGCAAACCAGGACCGTCCTGGCCATCGGAATTGTTGCGCTCTGTTCGCTGGGCGTCTTAGGCGGTGCGTACCTGGTGATCGGGCAAATCGCCGCCGGGCGTCTCGCCGACAGCGGCTTGTCGCCATACCACGATTTTCTACCGGAAG
The DNA here is from genome assembly GCA_012735535.1 of Bacillota bacterium. Lineage (GTDB taxonomy): Bacteria > Bacillota > UBA5301 > UBA5301 > UBA5301 > JAAYHC01. Next base: position 7,287 of record JAAYHC010000032.1, on the reverse strand, counting down.
CGGTTAGTTTTACGCCGGTCGAGTTTGCCGGCCGGGTTGTGCACGAGGCGCGCGATGCCAGCGGCGCAGCTTTTGGCCTGGTCTTTACGGAAGTGGCCGAAGGTTTCTGCGGGCCGATTGAAATCTTGGTCGCTCTCAATCCCCATTCCGAACAGATCATTAAAATCAAAATCCTCACCCAGACGGAGACTCCAGGTTTAGGTGACCGCATCACCGCCCCGGATTTTACCGACCGGTTTAGCGGTAAACGCGCTGCCGATTTGGTTCGGATTGATGCGATCTCCGGCGCGACGATCTCCAGTCAAGCGGTGACGGCGGCGGTGGACAAATCCGTGCGCCAAGTCTTGGCTCTGTACCGAGGTGAGACGCCATGAGAGGCAAGAGGCTGGTCGTGGCGCTTTTGCCGTTGGTGCTGGTGACTACTACCTGGCGCACCGGAGTGCTGATGGGCTTGGTAGTCATGGTGGCGGCGGTGGCGGCGACCTGGATCTTCGGGCTGATCCAGCACTATCTACCGCCTGCTTCGCGCTTGGCCTGCCAAATCATCGTGGTGGGGACCTTGATTGGTTTGGTCGATCTGTGGCTAACCTTGCTTTATCCTGAGCGCCGGCAGCAGCTGGGTATTTATTTGCCGCTGGCCACGGTGAGCTGTCTGCTGCTGGTTTCGGAGGCACTTGAAGCAGGTTTAAGCGGGTTCGGGCGGGCCATTCGCCGGGCCGTCAGCGCTGGCGGCGGTTATCTGGGGCTACTGCTGCTTGTTGGCGGTTTGCGCGAGCTGCTCGGTCGGCTGAACCCGTTAGCATTGACGAGCGCCGGTGGATTCTTGAGCTTTGGCTTGCTCTTAGGAGTAATGGCGGCGCTGAGCAGGAGGGTTGGCAGTGAAAGAGCTATTGCTGGTCTGTTTAGGCGCGATGCTCGTTGATAACCTGCTATTAGCTCACTATCTGGGACTAGACAGCTTGCCGGATGAGCCGGTCAGTCTGCGCAAGGTTGCGCGGTCAGGATTATCCGTTACCCTGCTGATGCTGGTGGCAGCACCGTTAGTATATTTGGTGGAGGCTTTTATAATCGCCAGGTTTGACCTTTGGTTTGCCCGGCCAATCATCATCCTCCTGGTGATCGCCGCGTTAATACGGATCATGGGCCGCTGGATCAGGCAGCTTGGGAATTGTGCCGTCACGTACAGCGTATTGCTTGGCTGGGCGCTGTTAACGTTGGCGGAGGGCTACAGCCTCGGTGAAAGCCTGGCTTATGCGCTCGGTTCAGGTCTAGGCCTGACGGTGGTGTTAGTGGTCCTGGCCGGGCTCTTGGCTGAGCTGCGCTTGAGTAATATTCCGGAGTCCTTCCGTGGGCTACCGATACTGTTTGTGGTCATCGGAATCTTGGCGCTGTGCTTTGGCGGGTTCTGCGGGATGCTCAGACTGTAGTCGAAGAGCTTGGCAAATGAAAAGGCGGGCCTTGCGACCCGCCTGTGGTAACTGAGAATGATTGCTTACCGGATTACGGCATTCGGAACCGGCTTGCCGGTGAGCTCTTCGTAAGTCCTCTGGAGGAGGTTGACTACGTAAGCCGGGTTGTGGATGCCCAAGCTACCGTCATCTTCTACCAGAGTGACGTTGAAGTAAGCGTTGTAGAGAGCAGCTGGGACGTCGACTTCAACCCCGGCAGCATTGGTCCAGTGGAATGAACCATGCGAGTAGGCACCGGTGACGCCGAGGGCGGCCTCTTTAGCTTCGATCTCTTTCCTGACGAGGTTGATCAAGCCCTGAACCTCATCCTGGAACCCTTCGATGACGCCGTCGCCGTCATAGTCGGCCAAGGAGAGGCGGTTAACAACGGTCAAGCCAGGATGGCACGGACCACAGGCTTTCTCAACGTACGCCGGGGTGTCGATAACCTCGAAGGTGTGGTTGACAACACCCTGGTACTCAGCCATATGGCAGCTGACGCAGGTATTCGGGTTGGCAGCATGCGGTGAGCTACCATAGGAGACGCCGGCGACTCTGACGCCGTTCATCGCGAAGAGAACGTCAGCTTGCGAAGATGCGTGCGGAGCCGGCTTGGCAACCGGGTCGGCCAGCTTACGGCCGTTGTGGCAGAAGATACACAGAGCACCGGAACCGGCACCTTTAACTTGGAAGCCGTTGGCCAGCTTACCGGTATCACCGGTCCTCATCAGTTCGTTGGCTCTGCTGCTGTGGCAGGCTGCGCAGTCGATACCATTAGCGGTATCTCTGACGCTAGCCGGCAGATCAGCCCGTTTGGTGACATTGTTGGCAAAGCCCTGACCATCGTGGCAGATGATACAGTTGTCACGCATAATCGGGCTATCGCTAGCGATTTCACCAAGGTTGGCTGCATTGTGCTTTGTACCTGCCCACTGTTCGCTGACGGAACCGGCAAGCGCAAAGCAGGATGCGACTAAGACTACCAGGACAGACGACAGAACGATTAGAGCTAGTTTGCGCATTCTTTTTTACTCCCCCTTATTTAGATTTTTGGAAAAACAGTGCTGTTTTTCCTAAACATTACAATTATTCTGAAAGAAGAAAAATTCCTGCTTGAAAAAACTAATAATTAGTTATAAAAAAGCAGGAAGTTGTAAAATATAGGATCTTATGGGGAAATTAGGTAATTGCCGCCGGATCAAGCGGTTGGACGATGAGTGTCCGGTAGTTTTCGTATAAAACCATCCCTGGCTTAGCCCCTTTGGGTTTCCAGACATTCTTCCGCTCGGTATAATCGACCTCGACCTTGGAACTTTGGTAAGCGCTGCTGTAGGTAGCAGCCAAACGGGCGGCATAAAGGATGGCTTCCTCCGACGGCGGTTCACCCGGACGGGTGCGTAGGATCACGTGTGAACCCGGGCGGTTTTTGACGTGAAACCAGAGGTCGTCGGGTTTGGCTTTGGTCATCGTAATCAGGTCGTTCTGTTTGCTGTTGCGGCCGACCAAAATCTCCGTACCGTCATCAAGCCGTATCGATTGGTATTGTGGAGCTTGATGGGCGGAACCGGCTCTTTTCGGCGAAGGTTTCGTTTTGGCCTTGATGACTCCCAGCGAGGCCAATTCGTCAGATATAGTGAGCAGGTCGCTGCTGTCCTCCAATTGTCGGAGATCCTCCTGCAGCTGTTCGAGGTAACGCAGGTATTCGATGGTCTTGGCCAACTCCTGTTGGGAGCGCTCACGTTTACGTTTGGCTTTGGCATAGCGAGCATAGTACCTTTCCGCGTTGGTGACCGCGCCGACGGCGGGGTCGAGGCTGATTTCCACCGGCCGGTTATCGCTAAAACGCGGTAAGGTGACGCTGGTTTGGCCGGGTTTGATTTGGTGCTGATAGGTGAGGAGCAGATCGGCCTTTTCCTTATAATCCAGCGCTTCCTCCGCAGAGGCAAAATCTTGTTGTTGGGCCGCGGCTTTGCGCTTGACCTTTTTAATCTCGCGCGTGAGCGCCTCCTGTAACTCGGCTTTTTGAATGCCTGCCTCTTGTTTCTGATAGATATCTTGATAGAAGGTTTCCTGCAATACAGTGAAAGAGGCGACAGCCTGTGCATTGCCGTGGGTGAGGGCCACCGGGGAGAAGTCGGTTGGCTTTCCGGCGGCATCAACCACTAGGCAAGGCGCCCATTGTTTGCTTAGCGCAATTCGCTGTAGCGCTGCGACTTGCTGCCAGAGCGGAGAGAGCTGATAGTCTTTTAACTCCGCTCGTGTTAACTGGGGATCGAGGCCGGCACGGTGCAGAATCTCCTGCGCCAAAAGTTTGTCAAGCCCTTGGACCGTGCGCAGTAACACCTGGACGAGCGGTTCGTTCGACGGAGCCAGGAGCAGGCTGCGGCGAAAGTACGGTGAATCGATGGAGAAGAGATCATGCCGGCTCTGGGTCGGGGGCGGCTGGTACTCCGCGCCGGGCACCACTTCGCGGTGGGCGTTTCGCTCGCCGGAACTATGCCGGGCTGCACCCAGAATAAAGTTGTCCGCATCAAGCAGAAGGAGATTGCTGTATTTGCCCATTAGCTCACAGACCAACCGGAAGTGGCGTGGGCGCAGATCCGGACAGTACCCGGCAGCAAAGGTCAAGACGATGAGCCGTTCGAGGCCGGGCTGACTGAGCTCCACCAACGGTAGTCCGGGTAGATGACGGCGGAGAAGCTGGCAAAAATTGTTCGGTTTCTCCGGATAGGTTATCTCGGGTTTGGCTGCGAGTAGTTGGAGGCGATAATGGCGCGGATCCAGCGAGACCACCAGCACCTGTTTACCCTGGGTTGTACGCAGCCAAAAATGCATTTCATTTTGATAATTGTATATTTTGTCAATTTTGCTCTGGATCAGTATGGGGCCCAACTCGTCGAGCAACCCGCGAATAAACAGACCGCTAAAGGACATTGTGCAACCTCCTAGTTATTTCAAGTATAGCACCGGGTAAAATGAGCGGTCAATTTAAGGAAGCGGCGGAAGTACAAGGTCTATCGGTGCCGGTGTTGAATTATTTCAAGATAAGGAGGTGGCACCGGTGAACCGGAAGGGCCGCGGATTTATATGCTTGATCATCTTATTATTTGTACTGAATGTGTTGCTAGGTGCGAATTTGTCGGCGGTCGACGCTCAGACACCGGTTAGCCTGGCCACGATCCTCACGCACATTAAGGTGGGCTGGCTGAAGCTTGCTTCCGTTGAGGTTGCGCAGGTCTTGGAAGCCGGTTTTCCGGTTGATGAGGAGTTCTTGGTCTTATCCGGTCTTTTACTCAGCACCAACGGTCAGCCGGGGTTGGCCCGGGAGGCCTATTTGCGCGCTTTGAGCACCGGCCGGCTGCAAGAGCCGGACCAGGCGACCCTGTTGGCCTTGATTGGACGCACCTACTTCGATCAACGTGATTACCGCCGGGCGAAAGAATATTACCGACAGGCCCTGAGCCGTTCGGAGGATCAGGTTTTTAGTTTGCTCGATTTAGGGGCGATCGCGCTGAGCGAGGGTGAGCTCGAACTAGCCGGAGAGTATTTGGCGCGGGCCGAAAAAGCCGGCGGCGAGACCTCGGTGCGCCTGTTAATCCTCCGCGGCGATCTGGCGGTTGCCTGCCAGGACTATTCCGCGGCGCTCAGCCGGTACCAAGCGGCTCTGAAACTAGCCCCATCTGAGGCCCAAATTTATTATCGGCTCAGACAAGTTTACCAACTGACGGGCCGAGATGCGGAGTGGGCGGCCCTTGTGGAGCAGGCCAAAAAGTACGGGATCGAATTGTAATTAATTGCGCTAATTTGTGTAAATAATGGAAGGTTATGGTAATCTGGTAAAGAATACAAGGAGGTGGTAAGTGGATTAGGAGGGGGATAAAGATGATTCTTGAGCTCTGGATTCGGTTTATGCGCGCTTTTCCCATCTTTTGGCGACTGATGATTTCTTATACGGTTATCACCGGCTGTTTTTTGGTGGCGGTTATTAGTCCGCAACTGCGCGTGCTCGCGACCGTGGCCGGCATCTTAACCGGGTATTTTCCGGCTATGTTGATTGCCCGGACCGTGGTGCAGCCGATCCGTGAAGTGCAACAGTTGGCAACCCATCTCGAACACGGTGATTTTTCGCAGTTGCCGCCGGAAAGCTCCTTTACCGATGAGCCGGCCAGAATGCAAAGGGCATTGGTGCAGGGAATGACCCGCTTGCGCTTGCTGATCCAGGACTTGTTTGCCAGCCAGCAAGATACGAATGCGCTCGGTGAAGAAGTAAGCGCCACTATCCAAGATGTCCGCGGGATCTTAGCCGGCCAGGTGCGGACGGCTACAGAGATCGCCTCCGCTTCGGAGGATCAAGCCAAGTCTGTTGAGCGCTTTGCCAAGGATGTCAATATGGTGGCGGAGCTCATCAATGAGCTCGGCCGGACAATTGCCGAGGTAAGTAGGGCTACGGAGTCACTCTCCTCAGCCAATAGTGAAAATCGGCAGGTCCAGGATAAGCTCTCCGAATTGTTCAATCAGCTATTTGCTTCCGTCGATGAGTCGAGCGCCGCTCTCAAGGAATTATCGTTACAAGCCGAGAACATTTCTAAGATGAGTAACATCATCGAGGAAATTGCTGACCAGACCAACTTGCTCGCGTTAAACGCGGCCATCGAAGCGGCCAGAGCCGGTGAGGCCGGTAAGGGTTTTGCCGTGGTCGCCTCGGAAATTCGCAAGTTGGCGGCGAATACCCAGCAGGCGACCGAAGAGATCTATGCTTCACTGAAGGGAGTGATTCGCTCGGTCGAGCAGTCGCTGGAGTTACAGACGAAAAGCCAAAACTTCGCCCATGAGGTCAAGATGGTTGAGGCCAAGGGACGGGAGAGTTCGGCTGTCATTGCCCAGAAAGCCGATGAGACGCTGGCAGCGATGGAAGAGATGTCCCGGCAGGGTGAAGAGGCTGTGCGCCTAATTAACGGACTGATGAATACGGCGCATGATCTCTCATCAATTACCCAGGAGTTTTCCGCCCAGGCCGAAGAAGCCTCAGCCCAAACGGCGGAGGCCGATAATTATTTTGACCAGCTGGTCCAAGCCCAACAGCGCTTGTGCGAGCGGGTGGCGGAAGTCACGGATCAATTTGCCCATTCAATTACGTTGTAGGCTGACGATTGTCTCTAGGTGGATGGAAAAGAGGTGAAGATTTAGTGTCAAGCGTGGCTAAGCGTTTAGAGGAGTTGGGGATCACCTTGCCTCCGTGTCCTGCGCCGGTTGCTGCTTATCTGCCGGCCGTTCAAGTTGGGGATTTGGTCTTTGTCTCCGGCCAACTGCCGGTAAAAGACGGAGCGTTGCTCTATTCCGGCCGGGTCGGAGAGACGGTCTCGGTCGAAGAGGCCTATGAAGCCGCCAAATTGTGCGCCATTCGCTGTCTTTCAGCCTTGCAAGCGGTTGTTCCGGATCTCGACCGGATAGAGCGGATTGCCAAAGTCACCGGCTATGTTGCCTCTAGCGCCGATTTTACCGAGCAGCCCAAGGTCATCAATGGCGCCTCAGATTTTCTCCAAGCGGTCTTTGGCGAAAAAGGACAGCATGCGCGGGCGGCTGTCGGCGTTTCGGCCTTGCCGCTGGGGGCGCCGGTTGAAGTCGAGCTAATAGCCTATGTCGGGAGACGGGCTGCCGAATGATAGATTTAGGCCCTGTGCTCAGGCGCAGGGCCTTTGCAATTCGCCCTTTCAGTTAGTGTAAAGTTTTAGTAGGTGAACAAGGAAGATAAGTAATGAGATAGAAAAGAGACCTCGCAAATCTCACTTTTGAAAGGAGCGAGGTCTCATGAAGAGCGATGTCAGCAGCATCGCCTTCA
>JAAYHC010000031.1 GCA_012735535.1 Bacillota bacterium | reverse complement strand
AGTCGAATCAGTTAGCCGCGTGCGTTTTTGAGCGCTTGCCCACAGCCACATTTGCGCTCCGCCGGCAAGCTCTTAATTACCTCGAAAAGAAGTTTCTTTAACTTATCGTTGTTTTCCTGGAAGACCTTCATCACCATTTCATGACTGACCGGCTCGACACTCGGATCATCCTCAAGTCCGGCGTCATAGTCGGTAATCAGGGCGATGTTAACCAGGCACATTTCGAGCTCCCGAGCCAAGACCACCTCAGGATATTGGGTCATATTAATGACCTCCCAGCCGTGACTCGAGAACTCTCTGCTCTCCGCCTTGGTTGAGAAGCGCGGTCCTTGAATAACTACGATCGTCCCGGTCTCGTGTACGGTGATTCCCAGCCGCTTGGCTGATTCGATAGCCACCTGACGCATTTGGGGACAGTAGGGTTCAGCCATGCTGAGATGGGTGGTAATCGGGCCGTCGAAGAAGGTGTCCGCCCGGCCCCAAGTCCGGTTGACGAACTGATCGCTGACCACAAAATCCCCAGGTTTGACTCTGGCCTGCAGACTCCCGGCCGCACAGGGGCTGATGATTCTGCTGCACCCAAGTGCTTTCATCGCCCACAGATTGGCCCGGTAATTGATCATGTGCGGCGGCAGGCGGTGATCTTTGCCATGACGGGGCAGAAAAGCTACTTTACGTCCTTCAACGGTAGCCAAAGCAATCTTATCACTCGGTGCCCCGTAAGGAGTTTCTACCCAGACCTCTTCGACATCATCGAGAAAACTATAGAATCCCGACCCACCAAAAACACCAATTTCCGCGCGTTGCTCCATCTTTGTCCCTCCCTAGCTTATCAGGATTTAGGCTAAGCCGGCCGCTTGACGCAAAATATCGACCTTATCGAGTTTTTCCCACGGTAAATCAAGATCATCGCGCCCGAAATGGCCGTAAGCGGCAATCTGGCGATAAATCGGACGTCTCAGCTGAAAATCACGGATAATCGCAGCCGGACGCAGGTCAAAATGTTCCTTGATAATCTGGCTTAACCGCTCATCACTGATCTTGCCGGTACCGAAGGTATCAACCATAATCGAAACCGGATTGGCAACGCCAATGGCGTAAGCCACTTGTACCTCACATTTGTCCGCCAACCCGGCCGCAACGATATTTTTAGCGATATACCTGACGGCATAGGCCGCGGAACGGTCAACTTTTGTAGGATCTTTGCCGGAGAAGGCGCCTCCGCCATGCCGAGCCATCCCGCCATAGGTGTCAACGATAATTTTCCGCCCGGTAAGACCGGAGTCTCCCTGCGGCCCGCCGATTACAAACCGCCCGGTCGGATTAACCAGAATTTTGGTTTCCGCGGAGAGCAGCTCGGCCGGGATGATCGGTTTGATCACGTGCTCAATCATGTCGCCTTCGATGGTTTCCCGCTCCACGTCCGGATCGTGTTGAGCCGAGATGACCACGGTGTCAACCCGCACCGGCTTATCATCCTCATACTCCACGGTAACCTGGGTCTTTCCGTCCGGACGTAGGTAAGTGAGTACGCCCGTTTTCCGCACCTCTGCCAACCGCCGGGCGAGATTGTGCGCCAGATATATAGGCATCGGCATATAGGTCGGAGTTTCGTTGGTGGCGTAACCAAACATCAACCCTTGGTCTCCGGCCCCGATGGCCTCAATCTCCTCATCCGTCATCAGGCCTTCTTTAGCCTCCAGGGCCTTGTCCACCCCGAGAGCGATATCCGGAGACTGTTCGTGGATCGAAGTTAACACCGCACAAGTTTCCGCATCAAAACCAAACTTGGCTCGCGTATACCCAATATCGGCAACCACACTGCGAACTAACTGCGGAATATCAACGTAGCAGTTACAAGTAATCTCTCCGTAAACCAAGACCAGACCGGTTGTTACAGCCGTTTCACAGGCCACCCGAGCATTGGGATCCTTCTCGAGCATCGCATCCAGAATGGCATCGGAGATTTGATCGCACATTTTATCCGGATGGCCCTCCGTAACTGATTCAGAAGTGAACAAAAACCGCTTTTTCTGCTGTCCCATCTATTAACTGCCTCCTTATGGCTCAGTGCCATTATAAAAGCCTCTTCGGCGAGAAGAGGCTCCATTTACACACTCCTCTTATCTGCCAGCTTACCTGCAGGAATTGGCACCGGAATCGCACAAGCGATTGGTTGCCGGGTTTCATTGGGCCAGTCCCTCCACCTCTCTTGATAAGAGTTACACATATCTAATTTTTACAATAACCACACCAATTCTAGCATAAGCCGAAAAATCGGTCAACCATAATATACTGGCGATGTTATTGGACTGTGATAATGTCACCCTATAAGGGGACTGAGAAAATGTCACCCCCTTTCATCTGTAGAATTATCCCAGCATGAAAGGTGATGTTTACTTGAACCAGAAAGAATCACGTCGTCTTT
>JAAYHC010000030.1 GCA_012735535.1 Bacillota bacterium | reverse complement strand
GTCATAGTACAGATCCTCCGGAAAACTGTATCCGGCCAGCTTCATCGTTTATTCGTCCTCCAGTACTCGCGTGACATTACCACTTTTTTCTCGACTAATTACTCAAAACCTCTAAAAAGAGCACCGTCCAACCTTGACATTCTCCCGTGAATCGAGTAATATGAAGCAAATTCGCTTCGACAGCGAATTGAGATCAGCTGAGACTAGATGAGAGGAGAATTGAGATGAGACAGACTGCAACAGTGTACTATGGTGAATTTGGTGGTCGGTATGTACCGGAGAATCTGGAATCTGTATTAGACGAGGTCAGTCAGGCATTTGCACAGTTCAAGGATGATCCCGGTTTCCAACAAGAACTCTCTTACTACTTCAAGCATTACGTTGGACGGCCCAGCCCGCTCTATTTCGCCGCCAACCTGACCAAAAAACTTGGCGGAGCCAAAATCTATCTCAAACGCGAAGATCTTAACCACACCGGAGCTCATAAAATCAATAATACCATCGGGCAAGTTCTGCTGGCTAAGCGCTTAGGCAAAAAACGCGTTATTGCTGAAACCGGAGCCGGCCAACATGGAGTTGCCACCGCTACAGCTTGTGCGCTTTTTGACATTGAGTGCCACATTTATATGGGGGAAGAAGATTGTCGGCGCCAGGCGCTCAACGTTTTCCGCATGAAATTGCTTGGTGCAGAGGTTATCCCGGTTAAGCGCGGCACCCGGACCCTTAAGGATGCGGTTGATGCCGCCTTGGAAGATCTAATCGCCAACTACAAAGACACGTTCTATATGCTCGGCTCTGCTGTTGGTCCTGACCCCTATCCGGAAATGGTCAAATTTTTTCAAGCCATCATCGGTAAAGAAGCTAAGGAGCAAATTTTAGCCGCTGAAGGTAGGTTGCCTGATTATCTTGTCGCCTGTGTTGGCGGCGGCAGTAATGCGATTGGACTTTTCGCTGATTTTTACCACGATACGCAGGTTAAGATGATTGGGGTCGAACCGGCCGGCAAAGGACTTGATACCCCCGACCATGCGGCTACTCTTACCTTAGGTAAGCCAGGAATTCTGCACGGGTTTAAAAGCTATGTGCTGCAGGATGATAACGGTGAACCCTTACCGGTCTATTCGATCGCAGCCGGTCTAGATTATCCTGGTGTTGGTCCTGAACACAGCTTTTACAAGGATAGCGGCCGGGCGGAGTATGTAACTATTACCGATGCGGAGGCTTTAAATGCCTTTGTCGAACTCTCCCGTACGGAAGGCATCATTCCGGCTTTGGAAAGTTCACATGCGGTTGCCTATGGAATTAAGTTGGCCCAGGAGCTTTCCCCCTCGGAGATTATCATTATCAACCTTTCCGGAAGAGGCGATAAGGACGTCGCCGAAGTCTTAACACTGCTGGACAAAGAATAAGTTGACCGCATACGAGCAAAGCCCCCGACAGGAAGCTGTACGGGGGCGTTATTTTTACTAGTTGTCACTGTTCTTGCTTGACAGGATAAATAGGTCGCTTTGGCGGGTTAAACCATGAAACTCCGGCCAATCTATTGTGCCTAGGATAGTGCGCAGCATGTGCACAACACTCTGGTCATACTTATTCGGTTGACTCAGCTCGGCAAAGGCCTCCTGAACCGTCATCGCTTCGCGATAAGAACGTTTGGCCGTCATAGCTTCATAAACGTCGGCCACCGCAATAATACGACTGGTCAGAGGTATTTCTTTGTCTTTTAACCCAAAAGGGTAACCGCTGCCGTCGAGTCGTTCATGATGGTACTTGATCATCTGTACAACATTTGGAGGGTACCCCAACGCTTCAACGAAATTGCCCCCTACCAATGGATGAGCTTTGAGCTGTTCAAACTCCTGCTCATCGAGCGGTCCGGGTTTCTCCAAAACCCGCTGTGAAATACTCAGTTTCCCAATATCATGTAAGAAAGCACCTAACTGCAGCGTTCGCAGCTCATCATCGCTTAGACGCATAGCCTGGCCAATAAGTGTGGACAGTAATGATACTCGTCGCGAGTGATTATCGATCAGCTCATTTCTCTGGATCAGCGCCAACAGAATTCGTGATTCGTCCATTTGTTGGTTCTCCTCCCTGAGAAAGCATATCCTCCTTAACAAACCGAAAAAGGCGCCTACCAGCGCCTCGCAATATTTCTAGCATTCGCTAGGCAGCTTGGCGATCATAGCCGAATATCGGCTTGTAGACCCATAGCTTTGCGTCCCCACCTTTCGATGGGTTTGCCAAAAGATAATAAATTTTAAGTGATATTTTATATCATTTTCAATTATAATGCAACACGCCACTCATGTCATGTTATTGGACTGTGATAATGTCACCCTATAAGGGGACTGAGAAAATGTCACCCCCTTTCATCTGTAGAATTATCCCAGCATGAAAGGTGATGTTTACTTGAACCAGAAAGAATCACGTCGTCTTT
>JAAYHC010000029.1 GCA_012735535.1 Bacillota bacterium | reverse complement strand
TCACTCGTAATGAGCAGGTCAGCGGTTCGAATCCGCTCATCGGCTCCAGGATGAGATTGACCCCGAAAACTTAACGTTCTCGGGGTTTGTTTCTTCGCCACCCAGTCCTTTACATTTACCCCAGCCCTGCTTGAGTTGACAGCACTCGCCGGTAGTCGCTATAATGATTAAGTATATTTTTGTACTAATAGACTAGCGTAGATTGTAGGTGAAATATTCATGGCAGAACTGGCGATTAGGTTGCAGGATAATGGTGGCCGGGATGACCGGCTCAATAAATCTTCCGCTTCAGCTGAACAGGGCGATGTCAAAATCATTTGGAAAGGCAAAAAGATCGCTAAAGTAATCTTCGCTTCCGGTAAAGAGGTAACTTTTGAGGAGTAGAAAAATAACGGAATAACAGGAAATACTTAGATATTAAAACATAATACCCCAACACAAAGAGTATTATCCATTCTCAACGATATTTGACCGCAATTTGCTGAATTTTTGTTGATTGATGTGTTCATGTCCTGAGCACACTAAAGACCCTCCGCAGAGGGTCTTTATGCTTTTTGAATTCATTTTTTCCTCCCCCTATAATTAGTGCTAGTCGAGACAGTTGTTTGTACTAGGTGCAGGTTTTCCCAGCTTAAACAGTTAAAGGGAGGAAAAAAAGTGAACGAAAAGACCAGAAGAATTATTAGGACAAGCCTATTGACCATGGCGGTATTGGCGCTATTGTTGACCCCGGTTATGGCAGCAACGTACTACTTCTCCGGTGGCAGCACTACCTATTCGAGTAATAGTTACTCTACCAAATACGGTTCAAGCAGCCAAACTTATTATAGCAGCCCGTCGTACTCCTACAGCAGCAGTCCATCCTACACTTATAACAGCGGATCCAGCTATTATTCAACCAAAACCGGCTCAAGTGGTTCCAGTTACTACCCCTGGAAAAAGTACGTGCCCAGCACGCCTACTACGCCCACCCAGCCGACTCCACAACCTACACCTACACCAACGCCCACTCCGACTCCCACGCCGATTAGCGGCCTAACTGCGGAGGAACAACAAATGCTCGACTTGGTGAACCAGGCTCGGAGGAATGCAGGGCTCCAGCCTCTCCAGGCAGACTTGCGTCTAACCCAGTTGGCTCGTCAGAAGAGTCAGGATATGGCCGTAAACAACTACTTCAGCCACATCTCGCCCACTTATGGTTCGCCATTTGATATGCTGCGCAACGCCGGTATCAGCTACACCTTGGCCGGGGAGAACATCGCCGGCGCCGGCAGTGTGACCAGTGCGCACAATGCCTTAATGAACAGCTCCGGTCACCGCGCCAATATCTTGCACCCGTCTTACCAGCGGGTCGGTATCGGTATCTACCGCGGCGGCGCATACGGGATGATGTTTACTCAGCTCTTTGTCAAATAGGAAAACCAGATAGCCACTTCACAAGATGACACCGGAGCACATAGTATGTACTAGCTCCGGTGTCATCTATTAATCCGGAGGCCGGGGTTTATGCAGCAGCAAAGGAGTGAGGGTGGGGTGCAAAACCTGACACCTAAAAACGCCAATCCTTTGCTTGACCTAAGTCCTCGGGAGAAAGAGGTGCTTGGCCTGGTAGCTTTAGGAATGGGCAATGAGGAGATCGGCAAACGTCTCTTTATCAGCCCGAAAACCGTCAAGAACTATGTAACCAGGATCAGGCGCAAACTTGGCCTAGAAAATCGGACTCAGGTGGCCTTATACGCACTACGAAAAGGATTGGTTGACATCGACGAAACGAATTTTTAAACGGCGAAAACTTGCATTACAGCCCGGGCGGTGCTCGGGCTTCTATATTTTGGCTTTACCGACTTACGGCAGGAATTACCCCCAGGATTGTCCAAAGTATTGAGAGCATTAACGTTGAGGGGGCAGCCAAGTGTACCGTGATTTGCAGGAATTTGTCGATCTGTTGGAGTCCAAGGGGGAGTTGATCCGGATTCGAGCCGAGGTCGATCCCGAGTTGGAGATAACAGAGATCGCCGACCGGGTAATGAAAGCCGGCGGGCCGGCCCTACTCTTTGAAAATGTTAAAGGTTCGGATATTCCGGTCTTGATTAACGCTTTTGGCAGCGAAAAACGGATGGCGCTGGCCTTAGGTGTTTCTGATTTAAATGAGATTACCGAGGAGATTCGCGGGCTAATTAAGATGGCCATGGAGGGAGAGACCGACTCCCTCTTGGGCAAACTCAAAATCCTGCCCAAATTAAACGACCTGGCCAAGCTATTTCCGAAGACCGTCTCTAAGGCACCCTGTCAAGAAGTGGTTTCTTACGATCCCGATTTGACCAAGCTGCCGGTGCTCAAGTGTTGGCCGCACGATGGTGGCAGATATATCACTTTGCCCTTGGTCTTTACCAAGAACCCTCAGACCGGTAAGCAAAATTGCGGGATGTATCGCTTGCAGATCTTCGATAAAAAGACCACCGGGATGCACTGGCATATCCATAAGGACGGCGCGGCGAACTATCGCCAAGCCGAGGCCAGCGGTGAACGTTTCCCGGTCGCCGTGGCGATTGGCGGCGATCCGGCTTTGACCTATGCGGCTACGGCGCCATTGCCCGGAGGAATTGACGAAATGCTCTTGGCCGGGTTCTTGCGGAAGAAGCCGGTCGAGATGGTCCAGTGTAAAACGGTCGACTTAAAGGTTCCGGCCGATGCCGATATCATTTTAGAAGGGTACGTTGATCCCCAAGAGCGCCGGATCGAAGGACCCTTCGGCGATCACACCGGGTTCTATTCCCTCGCGGATGAGTACCCGGTATTTCACGTAACCTGCATTACGCACCGCAAATCGCCTATCTACCTAACGACCATCGTGGGTATTCCGCCGATGGAGGATGCCTATTTGGCGCTGGCCAGTGAACGGATTTTTCTGCCCCTCTTTCAGCTGCAGCTGCCCGAAGTCGTGGACATGCACCTGCCGATCGCCGGTGTTCAGCATAATTTAATGATCCTTTCGATCAAGAAGAGCTTTCCGGGTCATGCACAAAAGGTTATGCATGCCGTCTGGGGTATGGGCCAAGCCATGTACACCAAGGTTGTGGTCGTTGTCGATGCCGATGTCGATGTGCGCAATTATACCGAGGTGGTTTGGAAGGTCTTGAATAACGTCGATCCCGGGCGAGACATCACCATTGTTAAAGGTCCGATCGAAACCCTGGACCATGCGTCGCCTTTGCCCAAATTCGGCACCAAGATGGGTATTGATGCGACCCGCAAATGGGAGAGCGAGGGCTTTACCCGTGAATGGCCTGAAGAGATCAGGATGAGTCCGGAGATTAAAGCTTTGGTTGATGCTAGGTGGAAGGAGTACGGCCTGGAGTAATGCGCAAGGTAAAGTTATTCTTCAAGATGATCGATTTTCATGAAAGTGTTTTTGCTTTACCTTTTGCCTTTGTCAGTGCGCTGTTGGCTACCAACGGTCGGCTGAGTTGGCATGAGGTCTTTTGGTTGTTGGTCGCCATGGTCAGCGGACGCAGCCTGGCGATGGCTTTTAACCGGCTGGTTGACGTCGAGTTCGATGCGCGTAATCCGCGCACGGCTAACAACATCATGCCCGCCGGGCTTCTGACCAAGCGGGAAGTTATCGCCGCCATCATTTTGTGCGGGGTGCTCTTTGTGATTGCCGCTGCGCAGTTTAACCGGTTGACGCTGATTCTTTCCCCGGTAGCCATCTTTATCATGACCTTTTATTCTTACACCAAACGTTTTACCTGGACCACGCATTTGTTTTTGGGAGTGGCCATGGCCCAGGTTCCAATCGCCGTTTGGTTGGCTTTGACCGGCAGCATCCCGGCTCCGGCCTGGCTGCTCGGTGCAGCTGTCGGTTGCTGGATCGCCGGTTTTGATATCATCTTTGCCCTGCAGGATATGGAGGCAGATCGGGCCGAGGGATTACATTCGATTCCGGTCCGCTTTGGGCTGGCCAATTCATTGTGGTGGTCCCGCGGGTTACACCTCCTGGCCTTGATCTTTTTTGCCTGGGTCGGATCTTTGGTGCAGGCCAACCATTTTTACTGGATCGGTTATGGTTTGGTTGCGCTGCTGCTCATCATTGAACAGGCGGCAATGGCCTCTCTCGACATGAGCCGGCTTAATTTTGCGTATTTCAAGGTTAATGGCGTCGTTTCCGTTGCCTTCTTCATTTTCACCTGGCTCGCGATCAAATTCTGAGGTGATTAAGTGTATACAGTAGCGATAACCGGGGCTAGCGGTATGCCGTATGCAGATCGGCTTTTGCGTTTCTTAGCAGAGACCGGCCATGCGGTTAATTTGCTCATTTCTAATCCGGGCTGGACCGTTCTGAAGCAGGAACTCGGCTGGCCGGAGACTAATTGGGATAAGCGTGGCGAATTAATCCGCGAGCGTTATGGATCGTTAGTTACATATTACGAGAATGATGATTGGTTTTCGCCTGTTGCCAGCGGCTCCGCGCCCTCATCCGGCATGGTAATTATCCCGTGTTCAATGGGTACTATTGGTCGGGTGGCGGCGGGGATTTCTTCGACTCTGATTGAGCGAGGCGCCGATGTTTGTCTCAAAGAACGGCGAAAGCTGATCCTGGTTGTACGGGAGACGC
>JAAYHC010000028.1 GCA_012735535.1 Bacillota bacterium | reverse complement strand
TAGGAGGAACAAACTATGACCTTGGTAGCCTCGCTCGTCGCTCTCTTGGTTGCGGCTGCGCTTAACTTTGCCGGGGGACGTTTGCTCGGTGAAAATTATCCTGTTTATGGAGCTCCGGTAGTCGAAGAAGCGGCCAAAACCATCTCGGCAATCGCCTTGGGAGCCCCGCTCATGCCCGTGCACCTGTTGTTCGGGGTGGCCGAGGTTTTCTGGGATGTCGGTGCGGGCGGCAAGATCCTGACCTCGCTCAGCAGCTTACTGCTACATATGGTCGTTGGCTTTGTCACCTTTTGGATTTGGTACTTCTCCGGGTTGTGGTGGGTCGGTTTGGCTGCAGGCATTATTGTGCACTACCGCTGGAATAACCTGGTCTTTCGTCGGCAACCTTGAATATTGCTTGAACAAAAGAGTATAATTCCCACAGGGCTGTGGTTTTTCCCAGAGCCCTCTTTGGCATGACCATTTAGGAGGTTCCGTTTGCAAAGCGTTTTACGCCAACTACGATATTCGCTCGGTTTTCGGGAAATCCGCCGCTCGCTAGAGGATAATGTATCGGAAATACTCGTCTCCGGCCTTGATTCAGCCGGCCGTTCGCTGTTTCTCGCTGCGCTGATTGAGGCCCGGGATTTAGAAGCCAAACGTCAGAAATCGCTGGGTGAGCCAGGGATCACTGTTATTGTCACCCCTGATCCCTATAGCGCGGCAGCTTTGGCCGATGACTTAGAGTTCCTGGTGCCGGGGGTGCCGGTGGAGATTTTTCCGGCCTTAGAAGTCCTGCCGCACGAAGCGGTTACCCAGGATCCTGCCCTCATGCAGCAGCGCTTGCGTAGCTTAGAGCTAATGCTCTTCGGCGAGTCGGGCGTGGTGATTGTGCCGGCTGCGGCTGCGGCGCGCCGCTTGATCCCGCAGCACATCATGAAGCGCTACTGCCGCCGGATCTCGCTCGGGCAGGAACTGGATCTACCGGAGTTTCTGCGCTTATTGACCATCCTCGGTTATAAACGGGAGGATCTTGTCGAAGGGCCGGGACAGTTTAGCGCCCGGGGCGGGATCATCGACATCTTCATGCTCACGGCCGACCACCCTATCCGCATCGAGTTGTTCGATAACGAGATCGATTCGATCAGAAAATTTGACCCGGATACCCAACGCTCGTACCAAAACTTGGACTCCTTCATCTTGATGCCGGCGCGGGACAGCATCTATCTTCCTGAGCTGGTTCCCTCGGTTGAGGAGCGGGTGAAGACCCAACTCGCCCGCCAGGCCGGCAATCTCCGCAACTTAGGCCTGACTGAAGCTGCCGAGCGTTTGGAAGGGCTGATGGCCGAGCATCTGGAGAAGATCAAAGAGCAAAACCTTTTTCCAGGCATCGACCAGTTTATGGCCTGCTTCTACCAGGAGCTCGACTCTATCTGGGGCTATCTTAAGAGCGGCCTGATCATCTTTGATAACCCCGACCGGGTGAAACAGTCTCTCAATGCCGAGATCAACGAGCTTGGCGAGCAATATGCGCACCTTTTGGAGGAGGGCCGGGTTTTGCCGGCAGCGACCAAGATCTTTGCTACCTGGCATGATGTTTATACCGAGGCGCAAAAACACCAACTTCTTTATTTGTCGCCGCTGGGCAATAAATTACAGGGCTCAAAGGTTAAGCAGACGGTTAATCTGCTCTCCCGCCATGTCGAGCAGTTCAACGCCAATCTGGCCAACTTGGCGCTGCGGATTAAAGAATGGCAGCAGGCACAGACCAGCGTCGTGCTCGTAGTTGCGAAAGAGGATCGACTGAAACGGTTGACATCCGATTTATTTGATCGCGGGATCGAAGTCAGCCCGCTGCCGGAGAGCCGGTTGGCCCTGCCGGAAGGCAAAGCCTTTATTGCCAAAGGCAGTTTGAGTGAAGGGGTTGAACTGCCGGAGGCGAAACTGGTAGTCCTCTCGGAGGCCGAGATTCTCGGCCGGAAGCGCCGCCGCTTGCCGCGCCGCCTTAGTGTCCCCGAAGGCGCCAGAATCAGCAGTTATGGCGAACTGCGAGCCGGGGATTATGTCGTCCATATTACTCATGGCATCGGGATCTATCGCGGGATCACCACCCTCGAAATTGACGGAGTGCACCGCGATTATCTAGAAGTTTACTATGCCAACGATGATAAACTTTACGTGCCTACCGACCAGTTGAACCTCCTGCAAAAATATGTTGGGGCAGAGGGCAGCGTCCCGCGCCTCAGCAAACTGGGCGGAACCGATTGGAGCAAGGCCAAGAAAAGGGTTAAAGAATCGGTACGTGAATTGGCTGAGGGGCTGCTCAAGCTGTATAGCGAGCGTCAATTGGTTCAAGGTCACGCTTACTCTCCGGATACCCCCTGGCAACAAGAGTTCGAAGCCGCGTTTCCTTATGAGGAAACCGAGGACCAACTACGCAGCATCGCCGAGATTAAACAGGATATGGAAAAGCCGCAACCGATGGATCGGCTGCTCTGCGGCGATGTGGGCTTCGGCAAGACCGAGGTTGCTCTGCGGGCGGCTTTTAAAGCGGTGATGGATGGCAAACAGGTGGCTTTCCTGGTGCCGACGACGATTTTGGCTCAGCAACACTACGAGACGATCAAAGAGCGTTTTGAAGGGTTTCCGGTCAAACACGCCGTTTTAAGTCGTTTTCAGAGTGCCAAAGAGCAAAAGGCAATCTTGAAGGCCCTAGCGCGAGGGGAGATCGATATCCTCGTCGGGACCCATCGCATCCTCTCGCCGGATGTGATCTTTAAGGATTTGGGTCTTGTGATCATTGATGAGGAACAACGCTTTGGCGTGGCCCAAAAAGAGCGGCTGAAGGAGTTACGTTTAAATGTCGATGTCTTGACGATGACGGCTACGCCGATCCCGCGGACCTTGCATATGGCTATGGCCGGGGTTAGAAACATGAGTCTGATTGAAACTCCTCCGGAAGGGCGGTACCCGGTGCGAACTTATGTCATGCCCTTTGATGATGAGGTGATCCGCCAGGCCATTTTACGCGAGATTGCCCGGGATGGACAGGTATTCTTTGTCCACAACCGGGTCCAGGATATTGATTGGATGGCCTCGTATCTCCACAACCTGGTTCCGGAGATTGATATCGCCATCGCTCATGGCCAGATGGATGAAGACAGCCTGGAAAATGTGATGTACCGCTTTCTGAATAACGAGAGCGACCTTTTGTTGGCGACCACGATTATCGAGTCCGGGCTAGATATTCCCAACGCCAACACCTTAATCGTTTACGACGCCGATAAACTCGGCTTGGCTCAGCTCTACCAGTTGCGCGGCCGGGTCGGACGCTCGAATCGGGTTGCCTATGCCTATTTCACGTACCGCCCCGATAAGTTGATCAGCGAAGAGTCGCAGCGACGCCTCAAGGCCATACAGGAATTTACCGAGTTGGGCTCCGGATTCCGGATTGCGATGCGAGACTTGGAGATCCGCGGTGCCGGCAATATCCTCGGGCCGGAGCAGCACGGCCATATCGCGGCCGTCGGGTTTGACCTCTACGTCAAACTACTCGAGGAAGCGGTCAGAGAGCTCAAGGGCGAAGCAGAACAGGCTCCACCCGAACCGCTGGTCGACCTCAAAATTGACGCTTATATTCCCGATGAGTATATTCCGGATGTCAAGCAAAAGGTCGAAATATACAAGAAGATCGTCGCTGCGCCTACTCGAGAGCAGCAAAGCGATTTACTTGATGAGCTGACCGACCGCTATGGTGAGCCGCCGCTCGCGGTGCTGAACATGTTAACCCTCATCCGGATCAAGGCGCTAGCCGCGCAACTCGGAGTTTCTTCGGTGCAAACCATACCGGATGGTGTGATGATCAAGTTCCACTCGGGTCTCTCCTTGCCGATGGAGAAACTGGTCCAACTGATCCAAGAGCACAAAGGGCGGATTATGCCGCTTAACGCCAAGGTGCCCAAGATTAAAATTAAACAGGGTCGTTTGACTTCGGCCCAGTTAATCGCGTTGGTCGAAGAAGTATTAACCGCTTTGGCTCTCGCAAAATGAGGAATAAACCCTCCAGCTCTAGGGAACGATTTCCTATGTAAAGCCAAGCCAACAGCGTTCTGCATAAAGAATAAATCTGGGTTATATAATACTTGTGGCGCGGTTTTTACAATTTCCGGAAAGCGTTATTTGAGGAGGGGCAACCTTGAAAGCCACTGGAATTGTCAGACGCATTGACGACTTGGGCCGAGTTGTCATCCCCAAGGAGATTCGCCGAACCTTACGGATTCGGGAAGGTGACCCCTTGGAGATTTTTGTGGATCGAGATGGTGAGGTCATCCTCAAGAAATATTCGCCGATTGGTGAATTAGGAGAGTTTGCCAAAGAGTACGCCGATTCGCTGCACGAAGCTACCGGGCATATTACCTTAATCTCCGATCGGGATAATATCATTGCGGTTGCCGGGGCACCGGCCAAAGAGTACTTGCATAAAAACTTGACCCAGGCGGCGGAGAAAATCATGGAAGATCGCCGTCACGAATTGATCGAAGATACCCGTAAGGCCAAGGGTGGCCAAGAAGGAACCGAGATTGTTCAGGGCATTCATTTTACCAGCCAAGTCATGGTGCCGATTATTGCCGAGGGGGATCCGATCGGCGCGGTGATCATCGCCACGACCGATGAGAACGTCCGCCTCGGAGAGATGGAATTGAAGCTGGCGGAGACAGCAGCCGGTTTCCTGGCTAAACAAATGGAGCAATAAACCTCGCCCAAAGGTCTAATTACGCTGTTCACCCCGTAAGATTATACGGATCTTACCGGGGTGATTTTTTTGAGTACCCAGGGTTACTCGTTTCTCCGTGGAGCACTATTGTTGACCATGGCCGGCTTGGTGAGCAGATTGATCGGCTCGGTAGCCCGGATCATTTTGCCTCGGGTCATTGGCTCGGAAGCGATCGGACTGCTCCAAATGGTCTACCCGGTCTACACGATCTTCCTGATTATCTCAATCTCAGGTATTCCCCTTGCGATCGCAAAGCTGATTTCCGAACAAATTGCTTATGGCCGGCCCGATGAGGCCCGCCGGATCTTTCGCCTGGCGCGGACCCTGCTTTTTGGCACCGGCGCGGTCTTATCAGCCGGACTCTATCTCTTTGCTCCGGTGATCGCAGAGCGCTTTATCAGTGACCCCGGTGCAGCTTTGCCTTTGCGCGCTCTCAGTCCGGCGGTCTTTTTGCTCTCCGCCTCGGCGGCCTTCCGCGGCTACTTCCAGGGTATTCAGGAGATGCGTCCGAGCGCGATCACGCAAGTTATCGAACAGGCCACCAGGGTTTCGGTCATGATTATTCTCGCGCTGCACCTGATGGATCGCGGTGTTGAATGGGCGGCCACCGGTGCCGCGCTCGGCACCGTTGCCGGCGGGCTGCTCACCTTGGCACTTTTGATCATCTTCTATCTGTTTTTGCCCAGACCGCGCTTGCCGCGGCAGACCCGCCCGGACCGCCTGAAGTCCTCCGGACTTAGCGCCGGCCAAATTGTCCGGGAAATCTACCGGCTCTCCGTGCCGATCGTCTTGGGGACGCTGATCTTTCCGATCTCCCATTCGCTCGATGCCGCGATTGTTCCACGCCGATTGCAAGGATTAGGCTACACGGTCGAAGTTGCCCGCGCACTATACGGGCAGTTTACCGGGATGGCGATGGCCTTGATCCACTTTCCCTGTGTCCTAACGATCGGTCTTGCCCAGGCCTTAATCCCTGCCATCTCCGAGGCTTGGGCGCGGCGAGATTATACACTGCTCAAGGAGCGAATCGCGAATTCGTTGTGGCTAGCTGCGGCCGTGAGTATCCCTTCCTCGGTTGGACTGTATGTGCTGGCGGAACCCATTTGTACGCTGCTTTTTAAACTGCCGGAGGTCGCGATTCCCTTGCAAGCTGCTGCTGCCGCCACGATATTCATCGCCTTGGCCGAGACATCGATTAGTGTGCTGCAAGGTGTGGGGCAGGTGCTCGCGCCGGTGCGCTACTTGGTCTGCGGGGCGCTCGCCAAAATGATCCTGACGTACAGTTTGACCGGTCTGCCCCAGTTTGGCATCAAAGGTGCAGCTATCGCGTCGGTGCTCGGTTTTGCCTTGCCGGCGCTCTTAAACTTCAAGGGAATGTATAAGTGGGTCGGCTATCTACCGAATCTGCTGCAATTGGCGGTTAAACCGGCGATTGCTGCGGGGGTGATGGGTTATTCCGTCGGCAAGCTCTACCCCTGGTTCGAGGCCATCTCGGTTTATCTCTTTTCCTATGTGAGACTGCCGTTTACGGTGGCAGCCGGGTTGCTGGCCGCCGTGATTATTTATCTGCTCGCTCTGGTAGCCATCGGCGGGGTTCCGCCGCGATTTCTGGCTCTACTCGGCACCTCCCGGAGTAGGATTCTGTCCCGCTAGTGGAAAATACTAGGGAAGATAAGAACCGGGAGGTTGTCAGAAGTGATCACAATCGTTGGACTTGGGTTCGGTGCACCGGAGGCTTTGAGCCTTGGAGCGTATAAAGCGCTGACCGCAGCAAGGGAAATTTACTTTCGGACTCATCGCCACCCAACCGTGGCCTGGTTGAAGGAGCAAGGGATTACCGGAGAGAGTTTTGATAGTTATTACGAGGACAATCCTGATTTTGAAAGTGTTTACGCCCAGATCGTCCAGGAATTGTCCCGCTTGGCCGAGGCAGGCCGGGAGGTTTTTTACGCGGTTCCCGGCGATCCGTGGGTCGCCGAGGCGACCGTGCGGCTTCTGCTCGCGGAAGGAGAAAAAAGGGGCTTTGCGGTTTCCGTCATCCCCTCGCTCAGCGGACTCGATGCGGTCTTTGCCGCTTTGCAGATTGATCCCACCGATGGGTTGACGATCTTGGATGCTTTGGCACTGCCGCCGAACTACCCCGGACAAGCCCTTTTGATCACCCAAGTGTACTCGCGCCTCGTCGCTTCCCAGCTCAAACTATGGCTGCTGGAGTTTCTCCCTGCAGAGACCGAGATTACGGTGGTACGGGCGGCCGGTGTGCCGGGCGAGGAACGGGTGGAAAGACTCGCCTTGGAAGAATTAGATCGGCTGGACTGGATCGACCACCTTACTAGTGTCTATTTACCGGCTCAGGAGCAGGTGCGGAGCATCCCGGCTTGCCGGTATCCTTTGGATTCCCTGGTCGAGGTCATGCAGGAGCTGCGTTCGGAGCATGGCTGTCCGTGGGATCGCCAGCAGACCCATGAGTCCCTGAAACCATATATGCTGGAGGAATGCTACGAGGTCTGGGATGCGATCGATGAAGGCAGCCCGGCCAAACTCTGTGATGAACTGGGAGACCTGCTGTTGCAGGTGATCTTTCATGCGCAGATTGCGGCGGAAAATGGCGACTTTGACGCCAATGATGTAGTCGAAGCGATCACAGCCAAACTGGTCCGCCGTCATCCCCATGTTTTCGGGGATACCAAGATCGGCGGGGTTGGCGATGTCCTCGTAAACTGGGAAGCGATTAAAAAGGCCGAACAGTTGACGGGGCGGCGTACTTCCGCCTTAGATGGGATCCCCAAGCATCTGGCCGGACTGGCCAAGGCCCAGAAGATCCAAGCCAAAGCGGCTAAGGTCGGCTTTACCTGGCCGGATCTCTCCGGGGCCGTCGCGAAATTGCGCGAGGAATTCGGTGAGCTGCAGGAAGCCCTGGCTTTGCCGGCGGGGGATGACCGCCGACGGCGGATCGAAGCAGAGCTCGGCGATATTCTCTTTGCCCTGGCCAATCTGGCCCGGTATACGGATACTGAGGCCGAGGTGGCGATTAACGGTGCGATCAAACGCTTCGAAAGAAGGTTTCGCTGGATCGAGCAGCGCTTAGCCGAGCGGGGCGAAGCGATGAGCGAACTGTCCCTGGAGGAGTTGTTAGCCTGGTGGGCCAGAGCCAAAACGGAGAACTAGCGAAAATAGATGAAGCCTCCCTATTGTGGGAGGCTTTTAAAATAGGAGAAACTATAAAATAACTTACTTGATTTGATCTCTCAATGCTTTACCGGCTTTGAAAGCAGGCACTTTGGCAGCAGGAATGATGATTTCCTCTTTGGTAGCCGGATTAACCCCTTTGCGCTCCTTGCGCTCCCGAACCTCAAAGGTACCGAAACCAATTAAGGTTACTTTGTCGCCAGCAGCCATTGCTTCAGAAATCGTTGATAAAACAGCGTCGACAGCCTCGCCCGCGGCTTTCTTGGTGATGCCGGCCTTTTCGGCAACCGCGGCAATGAGTTCCATTTTGTTCAAATGTACTCCCTCCTTAGAAAGTGTGGGTTATCGAATCAGTATATTCGGTCTAACCCGGGTGAACACCTTTTTCCGAGCCGCTTATTGCCAAAAAAATAGTATATTTTTCATGCAAAAAGCTACGGCGACCCGGCAATTTTGTCTCTAGCCCCGTAAACTCAGTATAAATAATGCCTTAGCAGAGAAGCTTTTATGCGCTTAGGCCGCGCAACGGGCGGCGAGATCATGCATTAAAGCAAACCCCCATCTACAAACTAGATACTGAGATCACCGTAGGAGGGGTACCAATGACTAAGCCAAGGCAGCGTTCAGCCTTGTTTTACCTGATAATCAGTTTGCTCTTGGTTGGTTCGTTAGTTATCTTTGTGGTTGGTTGTCCCGGACCTGAGCGTCGCCTTGCCGATCAGGGCAACCGGAGAAATGATGGCAGCTTACTCGAACGGTACCGCGAGGAACCGACCGTGACCATTGAATTAAAAAACGGAGAAACCAAAGAGGTGAAACTCGAGGAGTATGTCGCCGGGGTGGTGGCCGGAGAGATGAAAGCCGATTGGCCGCTTGAGGCTTATAAGGCCCAGGCCATTCTAGCCCGCAGTTACGCGATGCAGCTCCTCACCGAAGATGCGACCAAACCGGCCACCGGAAAAATCTCCGCCTCCCATACCGAGGCCCAAGCCTACCGGCCGGAGAACATTTCCGAAACGATCAGAAAGGCCGTGAACGAGACCCGGGGACAAGTGATCACGTACAAAGATAAATTTGTCAAAGCTTATTTCCATGCCGCCACCGGCGGAAAGACCGCGAAGGCTGAAGATATGGGTTTGGTTGAAAAGGGACAAGAACCGCCTTACCTGAAACAAGTAACTTCGCCGGAAGATAAGGCTCCGGCGGAAGTGAAATCTTGGCAGGCGAGCGTACCCCTGGCGACTTTCGAGAAAGTCGCCCGCGAGACCGGCGCGGAGATTTCCGGTCTCAAAGGGGTTAGCATCGGTAAAAAGGATAATGGCGGCCGCGCGGTTACGCTGCGTTTAACTCATGCCAAGGGAACAACCGAGGTAAATGCCAACGCGCTCCGGGTGGGCATTGATCCTCAGCTGATTAAGTCCACAATGTTCACCAAAATTGGTGTGCAAGGCAATAATGTGGTGATGGAAGGCAAAGGTTTTGGGCATGGTGTGGGCATGTCGCAATGGGGAGCCTACACGATGGCCAAGGACGGCAAAAGCGCCGAGGAGATCATCAAGTTCTATTTTAAGGATATCAAGCTGGTCGATCTCTGGTAAGGATCACCGAGCCTCCAGCAAAGCTGAACCGGTGTGCGGTCTCCTAGCTCTTGTACTAAGACGAGCGGGGAACCGCATATTTATTACAAATGGTTTGCATTGGAGGGGTCGGAGTGGTGGCTGAGGAGAGAAGGACCGAGACCGGGGACCACCAGCTGAGTTTAAAAAAACGCGAAGAACTGCGGTTAACCGGGGTAGTCAATGTCGAGAGCTTTGATGACCAAGAAATCATCGTGGACACTACTGCCGGCGGTCTGATCATCCGGGGCGAGGATCTGCACATCGGACAATTAAACCTGGAAGCCGGAAACCTGGCGGTACATGGTTTCATCGCCCTCTTGCAATATACCGGAGAGTCTTTGGGCAAACGGAGCAAAGGCTTCCTGGGTAAAATGTTTAAGTAGGCTGCAACCGTGGAGTCGCTTAGTGAGCAAGCCAATTCCTTTGCTTTGATGATCGTCGCCGGGGTACTCGTCGGACTGCTCTTTGACTTCTTCCGCGTCGCTAAAGGGCGATTGTTCTCCCGCCGTAAAGTGATCGCGTTTTTCTGGGATTTGCTGTACTGTTTCCTCGCGGCAGCGATAGTCTACTTCGGTCTGATCGTGGGGAGCTGGGGGGAGCTCCGCTTTTATCTGTTGGTCGGTACCGCTTCTGGTCTCTTGCTCTATTTCATTCTGGCCAGCCGGATGGTCATCCGCTTGCTGGTCTGGGCGTTTCGCGGCCTGGCATGGGTGGGGCAGGCCATAGCAGCCGGCGTTAGTAGCCTTTATTACCATGGTGTGAATCTGGGCGTACGTTTGGCGCGCCGAACCGGGCTTGACAAGGTTGTGCGAAAGGGGAAGAGAAAGGTGGAAGTGAAACAAGTGAACAGACCTCCGCTGGGCAAACGGCTGCAGCGGACAGCACGGATCTTTTCTGCGCGGACCCGCAATTTGGCCAGGGGGTTGAGGCTCAGTATTAAAGTGAAAAGGTAAAAATGAGAGCTAGGTTGCCGACAATAAGCAGGAGACGCCGGGTTCTCGTAGAACTTGTACCAAAAACGTACCCAGTTTGTCCCATTTTTGTCCTTCAGGTGGACAAGGTTTTCGAGGTGCAAGGGTGCAGATCGAGATTAGGGGGCTTGAGCGGCTCAGTTTTCGCGAGCGTCAAGTAGTTGTTCTCAAAGAATCCGGCAAATCCAACGAAGAAGTCGCCCAGGTGCTGGCAGTCACCCCGGCGACGGTGGCGACATTATATAAGCGTGCCCGCAGCAAAGGCTATCAGGTTGTGGCGGTGCTGCCGCTGGATACTCTGGGATTGGCGGTAGATCCGGCAGAGGAAGGTGAAAGGTAATGGGACTGGTTGATGAGAGCCGGAGCCGAGAAAATGAGGTCCAGATCAATCCGGGCGAACGTTCCGGCGGACGGGGCGTGCGACGCCGTCAGCAAGCCAAGAAGCGCAAGCAAATGCGCAAATTGCTGACGGTTGCCGCCATCGGGTTAATTGCTCTGTGGCTGTTGACCGGCTATGTCAGTGGAATCGTCGATGTGATCCGACTGAAGGCGAATATTGCCAGGATCGAACGGGAGATCGACGAGGTCAATGCCGAGATAGTCCAGTTACAAGAGGAAAAAGCCCTGGTGGAGACTCTGGAATATGTAGAGCAGATGGCGCGCAAAAAGCTCGGCCTGGTGATGCCGGGTGAAGTCAAGTATATTGTGACCGAAGTTGCAGCAGATGAAACTATGGAAAAAGATGTGGAAAAACGACCGCAAAAATACCTAGAACCGTTATATTAAGCCAATTTATTTGACACGGCAGCCGCCAGGCTTATATAATATAAGCGATTCACTTAATCTTAAAGGGAGGATAACTTTACGTGCCGGTAGAAGTGGGCGCTGTTTTAGAAGGTCGGGTAACGGGTATTACCAAGTTTGGGGCGTTTGTAGATTTAGCTGAGGGTCAAACCGGACTGGTCCACATCTCGGAAATCGCTGATACTTACGTCAAAGACATCAATGACTTCTTACAAGAGGGACAAGAGGTCACGGTTAAAGTAATCAATATGAAGGATGGCAAGATTGGCTTATCGATCCGCCAGGTCTATAATGACGGCCCTCGGATGGCTAAGCAAAATCAAAAGGCCTTTGAGGATAAATTAGCCCGGTTCTTAAAGGATAGTGAGGAGCGCCTCGCTCAGGTTAGAAAAGGGTATGAGTCTAAACGTCGCAGCGGATCTCGTTATTAGTACCTTGATTAACCTCCCTTTAGCTGGGAAAAAATAAAGCTGGCCATCGTGTTGACAAGAGAAGCAGATTTGGTATAATATTTTTTGCGGCGCGCAGAAGGCGCACCCGACGCGGGGTGGAGCAGTTGGCAGCTCGTCAGGCTCATAATCTGAAGGTCGAGGGTTCGAGTCCCTCCCCCGCAACCAAATGTTAAGATGGCGGCGTAGCTCAGCTGGTCAGAGCATGCGGTTCATACCCGCAGTGTCACTGGTTCGAATCCAGTCGCCGCTACCAAGTATACATTTTGCGTGCGCCATTAGCTCAGCTGGTAGAGCAACTGACTCTTAATCAGTGGGCCCGGGGTTCGAGTCCCTGATGGCGCACCATTTTT
>JAAYHC010000027.1 GCA_012735535.1 Bacillota bacterium | reverse complement strand
GGTTTAGAAGGTCTGGCCGAGGCTGAAGTACGCTTTACCGCTACCCTCAGCCCAACCATAATCGATCCGCATCACGCCGACCGGGGTGTCGATCCTGACCCCTAAACCGACGCCGCTTTTCAGATCGCCTAAGCTGATCTTTTCATCTTCGTCCCAGGCATTGCCGAGATCATAGAAGACGACGCCATCGAGGTTATCAGCTAACCGGAACCGATACTCGGCGTTAAGAACCAACTCAGAAACACCGACAAAAGCATCGCGGTAATCATATCCGCGGACGGTATCCGGGCCGCCAACCCGGAACAGCTCACCCTCATTTATCTCCCTTTCGCCGGTCTGTTGCATATGACCGACCCGGCCATGCAGAGCCAGGACATGCCCCTTGGAGTTGACGGTAAAGTACTTGCTGTAATCGATAATATACCGGTTGAACTGATAGTCACTACCCATCCATGCCGGAGCGATCTCGACGGAAAACTCGCGGCGTGATCCCGATGACGGACGGAGAATCCAGTCCCGGGTATCCTTAACCAGACTCAGCGTCAGCGACCTGGTCTTACCCTCTTGATCGGTGACAGTATCATCGACATAATCCGTTTTCGTGTCATAAACCCGCAACTTAGCATAGCCGCGCAGATCTTCGCCCAATGTGCGACCAAGGCTCAGATCAACGCCGGTTTCCACGTTGTAGAAGTCGCCTTTACCGGTGGCGCTGGATTGCACCAGGTTGCGCTCATTGTAAATATTGAATCCTCCGGAGGTCAGTTCGTTAATATACGGCTCGTAAAAACCGATCCGGTAGAGATTCTTGTTCTTACCGAACTCCCATTTGAAGTCAGCCCGCTGCCCCCTGCCAAAGAGGTTATCCTCACTGATCTCGATGTAGCCAAGCAGCCCGTCCTTCGAACTGATCGCAGCACCAACCCCGGCGGTGCCGGTCCGGCGTTCTTTCACCGTAATGATCAGGTCGACGACATCCGGATCACCGGTCTCCCGGAACTCGCGGGAAACATCATCGAAAAAGCCGAGATTCAAAATACTGCGCAGATCCCGGTTCAGCTCGATCAAATTGAGCACATCACCCGGTTTGGTGCGGAGCTGACGCAAGATAACGTAATCTTTGGTCTTTTCATTACCCTTGAGGATAATCTGATTAATTCGCGTTTCGGCCAGTTTGATCTCGATTAACCCGGTATCACTCACCGTCACGTCGGTGATGCGCGCGGGAACACCATACTCTTTGAAAGCACTCTCGAGCATCTGCTGGAGACCGGTATTCAGCGTTTTGACATTAAGGATTTCGCCGTCCTTGAGCGGGATCAGTGCACGGATCCGTTCAGTTGGCACGGCGGAGTTGCCGCTGATTTTGATCTCCTGGACCACAGGGTTTTCGACCACTTGAAAGATGATCTTGACCCCGTCCAAGTACTCACGGAAATTAGCGCGGACATCGTAAAAATAGCCGAGATCCGCGATGGCTTGCAGGTCTTTTTTCACGTTTTCTTCGCTGACCGGCATCCCCAGCTTCGAATTGGTAATCACTTTCAGAATCTCGCTACTAGGGACCAACTTGTTCCCGGTCAGCTCAATTGAGCGAATCGGAGGATTGACGGTATTGCCGTTATTCGCCAGAACAGTACCGGTACAGGCCAGTCCGAACAGTGCTGCAACAAGAAGGATCACAAGGAACTTTCCTCTACGGGCTGCGTATATTGCCACTGGTTTAGGCCTCCTCTAAATCTAGTCTTTGTGTATCTACTCGCCTTTTAAGACGTCATGCGCGATTTTAAAGAGTTCACCCAGGTTGATCTGGGGCGGAGTCAACCGAACTTCCTCGACAGACTCCGTCGGTTGCACCGGCTCTGCGGTCAACTCCGGTGCCGCTGCCGGCTCAACCTCCGGTACCGCAATCGTTACGGGCGCCGGCTCAGGCTCAGGCTCGGAAATCGGTGTCGGTATTGGCTCGGCAACCACCGGTTCAACCGGTTCCGGTGTAATGGCTATACTTTCTGCCTCCGCCACCGGTATGGGCTCCTCTGAAGCAACTGCCGGCAGCGGGACAACCTCGGTCACCGGCAGCTCCGCTTGGGTTACCGGCGGAGCCGGCTCCGGGTTGATCACAATCTGATACTGGATCCGATTCTCCCAGCGTCCCGGAATAACCGGCTGACCTAGGACAAAATCGGGGCCGGGATAATCAGGCTCACGGGTATTGATCAAATATCCCCCGCCCATGACCACGGCCGCAACAAGCAAACCAAGCGCGATCCGCGCACGCCAACGCTGCATTTTGCGTTGCGCAACGGAGGTCTCCCAACCACGACTGGTTTCCCACGCATGGCGCACCTCAGCCTCGGCCAAAGACAGGGTCAGCTCCGCCTCGAGGATCTGTTCTTTCGAATACTCCTCCTCCGCCCGGTCTAACCAGCTTTTGGCGAAACGCAAATGCTGTATAACTTTGTCCGGAAATCCTGCCATTTGCTTATCCCTTGCCTACCCTTTACGAGAATCAGCAATAAACCGCGACAGCATCCCCCGCATCCGGCGGAGGGCTTTCTTTTGTAATTTGTAAAAGTACGACAAACTGACACTTAATTCGGTAGCGGCACTTTGCGAGGACTTACCATCGACATACGTCGCCTGGACAACTTGGCGCTCTTTTTGGGGCAACCGGGCGAAGGCTTGTCTCACTTGGCTCTGCAACTCATAGTCAGCGACGGTCCCCTCGGGGCCCGGACAAGTTTCGGACCACCGGTTAACACCTAACAAGAACTCGTCACCGGCTAATATCTCTGCGCGCTTGGTGGCCGAGTACTGCGACAGCAGGTTAATGATCCGGCCTCTGATCCGGTAACGGGCGTAAATGCTAAACTTGACCCCCTGGCGTGGGTCATAGTGCTCAACCGCCTCGATTAATCCGACCGTCCCCTCTTGGAGGAGATCCATCGCCAGCTCATCAGGAACCGAAAAGCCGGCCAAAAGCTTGATGACCAGCGGTTGATACGCGCGAATCAACTGGGCCCGTGCCTCGGCATCGGCCAACTCTTTATAGCGATGCCAAAGCGAAGCCTCCTCATCCTCCGTGAGCAAGCGGACCGGCGCTAGTGAATTGAGATACTCCTTAATCATCCCGGAGACCGCCCTTCTACCAAAAAGAGGTTCTACCGCGGGCGAGCTTATTCCTCCCTTAAATCAGCTGTAAATACTGTTGGAAGCGGTAGAAGACGCCCCTTGAGGCAGCTTTTGCTAAAACCAAAGTTTGGTTTCGATTCCTAACCGCACATCACCATCACTGCTGATCGAGTTGTTGAGAATGATGTTTGGTTTAATTCGGTACTCAAAGCCGAGATACTCCAACGGATCTTCCGTATCCAGGGTCCGAGTATAGGTCACATAGAGGTTATCAACGAGGTATTTACCGAACTGAAGTTGGATATTCTCCTCGCTGAAAGCCCGTCTGATCCTGAATTCATCGAGCTGCAACGCCTCTCTGATCACCGATTCGAGACCGCCCATCACTTGAGCACTCAACTGGTCGTCAAAGAGCCTGATTAACTCCTCTTCCCAACCGCCTTCCCGCGCACCCTGCACCAGTTGGCTCAACCGCCCGGGCAGGCCTAATCTGGATACGATCTCCTGCTCGGTCATTGGCGGATTCGAGCTGAGCGCCAGTTGCAGATCATCGGTCGGGCCGGTGATCGCCAACTGGATTACGGCATCCGGCACCCGCGTCTCCGCCTGAAGCACCAAGTTGGGGATGACTCCGTTTAAGGGCGTAAAGTGCGCCGTAGCCGAGGTCACGGTAAAGAGCGCATCGGCATAGGTCAGCGTTCCTCTGGTCGCCTCCGCCCGGCCGGCGAGGGTGAGCTCGCTGATCGTCCCGCCGAGGGTGACCTCCCCGATAGCTCGCACATCAACAATATCCGAAACCAGTATCCGCACATCATTACTGTTGGTGACGTGAATATCCAACCGAACCGGCGAGGTTGACCGCTGGCCGGATGAACGCGCTCTGCCCTGCGCAAAGAAGAATACCGCATCGGCGAGTACGGCTTCACCCTTGATCAGGGGTGCCGACAGCGGCCCAGTGATCGTTAAATCGGCATCGGCTTTAGCCCGCATCATACTCAGTTCGAAACCAAGCCGACGCCCGGTGAGGTTTAGATCAAGGTTGGCATCTGCAAGGCTGTTGAAGACGATGCTCCCATCCAGCGAAAAACGTCCGCCGTTATACAAGCCTTCAGCCTTGCGAATCACGGCGCGGGTCCCTTGGAAATCGATCTTGGCTGCGACCTGTTCGAAGCGGCCCGGTAAGACCCCGGGCAACGAAAAACGCAGATCGGCCAGGTCGACGACCCCGTTAACCGCCGGCTTATCCAACGGTCCGGTCACCGTCAGGTCGATTCGCCCTTGTCCGCTGACATCCAACGGCATCCCGGCAAAGACGGACAAGAGTGAAAGGCTTTCGTCCGCCATCTGAATCCGCAGATCCAACTCGCTCGGCCGGCCGGGCCACGGAATTCTTCCCTGGACAACGGTTTTGTTGGCGCCGGTGACTACGGTGACGTCGGAGAGATAGATCCCGCCGGAGTCAATATCCAAATCCCCGCCAAAATCATCAAAAGCGACTCCGGCCACCTCACCATCGTTTATGGTGAACCGCACTTGCCCGCGGGGATTCTGCGGCGTACCGGAGAAAGCTGCGGTCAAATCCGCCTTACCGGTGACGGCCAAACCCGGTCTAATGGCATCGGCAATCGGTGCAATATTAACCTGTTTACCGGTGGCCGACAAGCTAAACTCCCCTCCAAGTTGATATGCCCCGGAGAGTCGGATTTCACCACGGTTATCCCATAAGGTGGCGTTGTGGATTCTAATAACCCCGTCTTGGTAGGCTACATCGGCCTGTCCATCGTAGCTCAGGCCAAGATAACCCAGCTTGGAAAGGCGCAGGGTACCCCGGCCATTAACCTTACTGCCGACACCGGCAAGGTGAAATTGGCCGGAAAAACCGCCGACAACCTCCGGCAAAGTCAGCTGGGGCAGAAAACCGGCCAGATCAACCAGGTTGCCGCCGGCGAGGCGCACGCTCAAATCGTAGACGGGCTCCTTGGCAACCCGAACTTCGCCGGTAACCTGCGCACTGGTCTGCCCCTGATAGAAACGGAGCGAATTCAAGGTCACTGTGCGGGCGGCACTCTCATAACCGATTAAGCCATTGACCTCTTTAACCTGACGCCCTTGGTAAGCTACATCGCGGGCCGCAATTTGCCCGTTCAGCTGCAAATTAGCGAGTGAACCGGTCAGCACGCCACTGAAATCGGCGGTGCCTTCCAGTGTATCAACAGGCAACCCCAGTAGCTGCAAGTCTGCCAAGCGCAGATTAGCCACGTCAAAGGCTGCTTCGATCCGACCTTCTTGATAACGGCCGTCACCGCGCACGCTAGTTCCGGCCAGGGTCGCCGCTACATTGAGGGCTTCGACCAATCCCTGTCTGTACAGAAGCGTACCCTTGACCTCATCTAACGGAATCTCCATCAGCTGTCCGTCCGCCAGGGTAATCGGACCCCTCACCTGCGGATTCGGCCACTTGCCGGTAATATCCAGTTTGGCATTGATCAGACCCGCAACCGGCCAATCGGTCCCCAGCAATTTTTGTAACTTAGCCGCATCGGTGTCAACCAATTCGGCTTTCAAGAAGAGCTGCGGCTCGGTCAAGACTTTGTTAACTTGTCCGGTAATGACCAGCCTGGCCAAACCCTGAATGAGTTCTGCCTTTTCGATGGCCAAGACCTGGTCGCGGTAAGAAAAAGCGGTAGTAAATAGGTCGAAGTGCTCCTGGCTCCACGCTGGGTCAGTAACCACAACACTCCCCGTGATTTGCGGATTAGCGCTTGATCCGGAGATGCGGGCCCGAACTGAGACCTGCCCATCAACCGGATACAGGTAGGGGACGGCAACCCCGGCGGCGGTCAAGCGCCGGGCAATCGCTTTGAGGCTCAGCTCATGACCAAAAACCTGGCCGTCAATGGTTCGCGCAGCCCAATCGTAGCTCCCGGTCAGACTCAGACTGCCGAGATCGCTTAAGGCCTCCAAATATCTGACAGCCAAAACCCCGTCCTGCCACGTCCAATCCGCGGTAATCGCCTCGAACAATCCGGCGGCCCACTGCGGCTCCACGAGCCGTAGACTGCCGCTCAAGAGATGCGGCGCTCCGGCAAAACCGCCCTCCACCACAAACTCGCCGGAAGCCCGACCACCAACTTGACCGAACCCCGGCGGAAGGGCCGGCAGATATTTGGCCAGCCACCCAGGGGCGAGATCCGTGTAACGGAAGATCCCGGAATACCCCCAGCGACCGCCGTTCTGACTGATGCTGGCATGACCTTGCACCGCTTGCCCATGCTCTAAGGTAAGTTTGATATTACGGAAATTGAAAGATCGCACGGCATAATCAAAATCAGCAGTCAACGCAGCCACCGGCACCCCGGCGACTTGCCCGTTGGTCAGGCTGATTTGTCCGGCCACCAACGGAGCCTGCAGCGTTCCCAGCACTGTTCCGCTGAGCGAAAGATCTCCTTTCAGCGGCGCTGTTTGTCTGCTCCGCAAAAAGCCCGGAATCACCTTGCCCAATCCGCGCTGGTCAAGCCAGGCCACGACCCGGTCCAACCCGAGGCGTTCGGTGGCAACCACAAAATTGAAGTATGGGTCCGGGCCTAACAAGACCTGACCGTGCAGAGAAACGGGTTGCCCGGCTAGCCGCAAAAAGATACGGTCGGTCCAGATCTCATCCCCGGCAAAACTGATAACACCGGATAAGTCACTCACGGTGATCTCCGTCGGAGCGGAGAGTTCGGCCGCTAAACCGGTTAAGCGTAGCGTGCCTGCCAATAGCGGCGCGTCGAGATTGCCGGTGAGCATGAGATTGACTGAGGCTTGTCCCGACAAGGATTCCAAGGCTTCCTCCGGGATCAGCTTCTTCCACAGGTGTTGATGATCACCCAGGTTGAGGCGATTGGCGGTCAGCTGAAGATCAAGCGCAATCCGCTCGTTGAGGTGGATGACGCCCGCACTCTCAATGAGCTCACCATCAACATGGGCTCGTAGCCCTAAGACATCGATCCGCTGCGGGCTAACCCGGAGACCCCCCTGTAGGTTTCGCACCGGTAACTCCCAGTCCACGAGCGAACCATTGAGGCGGTGCAACCACAGGTCTGCCAACCAGGTCGGGGCGGTTTGCTCCGGCCCCCCGCTCAAATACAGCGTAGCCGAAGCAGCTCCGTTTGTCAGCGCAAATTGATCCTGATATTGCCCGGCCAGCGCTGTGAAGTGGGTTAAATCCACGTTATCAACCGCAAGAGCAGCCTGCCAGCGCCCGGTCGGCTCATAGCGACCTTGCAGTTGCAGACGGGAAAATACCGCCTCCCGGACGGCCAGATTGCCGCGCAGGCCGACCTGGCCATCATTACCGGTCCGCAGCTCAAAACTAACGTCTGCAAGGGCCAGGCGGCCCGTGGACAGATCAAGGCCGGCGGCAGCCAGAAGCTCAGCTAGCTGCTCGTTCAGCTCCGGACGAAAGTTACCGACCTCGAAGCTCCCCTCAACAACCCGCACGGTTATGGCCGACAAGCCCGGTGTGGACCGCTCCCGACCGGTTGCTCCAAGCAGATCGGCCACCGCGAGATCGAAACTGCCTGTGGGGCGGATCAAGTGTATTTCGGTCAAGGCCGCCACCGGATTGGTCAAATTGCGCAGGAGGCTCAGCCAAGAAAAGTGAACCCGCACCTCCGGAAGCAGCAACCTGCTCTGCCCCTCCGGCAGCTCGAGGACGACCTCGCCGAGCCGAAGCGAACTGCCGAAACCGGCCCGAATGCTGGCGATTTCAACCTGTATGCCGACCTCGGCCAGGCCTTTCTCGATAGCGGTTTCGAGGAGTTGTGGAAGGCTATCCCAAGAAAGCAAAAGGTAGGTCGAAAAAGCCAAAACGGCAGCAAGTGCCGCAATGACTATCAACACTACCTTGGTTGGTTTTGCAAGTGTTGGGCGGGTTAACAACGTAATCCTCCTGCGAGTCCGAGCGCTTAATATATTGAACATACATTTTCTACATTTAGTTGGGCGTTACCTCTGACTCAAGCAAGAAGGCGGCGGGCCAATTCATAGCATTCCTGACAACCTCGGCCCATACTGTCAGATGATGTTAATAACCTTCTACATATCTGATGCTCACGCCGGACCAGTCGCGGATCTCCTCACCCGGCTCCGGCTCCACGTAAGCGTTGATGAACATGCTCACGGACGTCGTACCCTCAACCACGAATTCCGTATCCAAAGAAGCGGAGATTTTTTCGCCCCGCACCTCATAATCATCATCGGCGTACTCGGTCGCAGCAAACTCCTCCCGCAAAGTCTCCACCGCTAAATCTTGCGGCTTTTCCACTTCTATCTCTGTTTCCGCCTCTATCGATACTTCTTCCTCTGCCTCTATCTCCAGCGCCTCCGGATAATCAGGTTCGCTTGGTTCGTAGCTCAGAGCCGGGTAAAACTCCACAATCACTTGGTTATTCTTCTCCCGGAGGACAAAATCGCTGATCAAGAGCTCAAGACTCTCGGCATTCGTTTTCGTAGCCGCGTCGGCTTTTTTCGTTTTGAGGTCGGTAGGCACATCGGGTTTGCCCGGTTTTTCCAACTCATCGGCATGGTCGATCTCGGCATCTTCGGTCGGCCCGTTATATGTGCCATTGCGGACGGTGAGCGTCACCTCACCGGGCTGGATGTTCGCGGGCAACTCCAGCTTAACCACCCTGGTAATCGGATTTTGCCGCCAAGGACGGAGGGTCACTTCCACCTCAACGGTATCGCCCGGATAAACCGGTTCATTCAGGATCCTGGCCTTTTCAATTTTGGCCGTCCGGCGCTGCTGCTCCACCATAATCGAGGCGGAAACCTCAGAAATCTCAACCTCTTTGAACTCATTGTTTAATACCAAATCCAACGCCTCATATAGCTCGCTGAGGGCTACCGCCGCAATATCAACACTGCTGAAGAAGAGATTGCGCCTGGTAAAGCCGCCGGCCGGTAAATCCTCGCCGTAAATCGACAGCTCCATTAGGGCGGTGCCGGGACCGATCCGATCCAGGGTGTTATCAATTGCCTGGAGAACGGCCGAATCTATCAGGTTCACGCTCAGGGCCGGATCCTGGATCACGGAAAAGGAATAGTCGCGGCGGCGCTGCAGATCAAGATCTTTAACCCGCACTTTAACCGGGATGACCTTGGCACTCAGGCCAATCTGACCGGCGATTCCCGCCTGTCGATCTTGCAAAATCGTACCGAAGTTCGCACCCGGCACCCCGATTTTGAAGGGAGTTTCAATGCTCTGCACAGTCGTCAAGATCCGGGCATAACTCGCTACATAGTTGCTATTCCCGCGGCTGGTCAGGGGATGGCCAAAAGCGACAAACCGGCCGCTCGGATCAAGATAAGTGAGCGTCCCCAGCGCCGCAGCCCGTATATCACCGGTAATCAGATCAACCGCAAGCGGGGAACCCGGCTCCAACGGGGCCTGGAAAGTGTCGTCACTTCCGGCACCGGCACTGCGCACAACAATATTCCGGTCGGCCAAAAGGCGTTGCAGTCTGGCAACACCGCGTGGCCCCATCCCGCTGACGAGCAGCGGTGTGGCAACCGGAATTAGTTCAAGGGTGGCCGGGTCGGTCGTCGGACCAAGGGCGACCGCATTGTACACTTGGCCGTTCAGAACAACCGGACTTTGTAGGGTTAGTACCTCCCCTGGCACTAACTCCAAGATTGATAACATCGCCCCGATCGGGGTAACCAAGCCGATGGTGTGGTCGGCAAAGCCATAGCCGTACGACAAGGCCCCGAGCAATTTGCCGTCCAGGTAGACCGGGCTGCCGCTCATACCTTGGGCAATCCCGCCACTGGCTTCAATCACCGGGCCGCCGACCCGAACCAAGATCAACTGGTGGGCGAGGCCTTGATTTTCCAAAACACCCATTATTTCGACATCAAAGGTCTCGATCGTACTGCCTTTGATCACCGTCCGACCATAACCGGTCATCCCGGGCCGGACCTCACTCAGTGGGAAAAAGTCGTCGGCTAAGGCCACGGCTGAAGTTCCCGCGAGCAAGAAAGCCATAATAATCAGCACAAGCGCGGATTTTCGACGCTCAATCATTTAAAAACTCCCCTTATCGAGATTTACCTTAAAGACGATTCCACTGGCTACCTGACGCTCTTTCCCATCTGAAGGCATATTTAAGGGGCGATTACGAATAACCATGGTGGCCGAGCCCCCGCCATCTAAGTTCAGGGCCTGCTCACAACCTAAGTCGATCATTAATTCCGCCAGTTCTTCCAGGGTCATCCCCATACTAATCCCCTCTAGGCGACCGTTAACGGTTACCGCAATTAACTTGCCATCTTTAGTAACCCCGAAGGCCGTCCGGGGTGCTCTCCCGTTGACGACATCGCTTTGGAAACGCTCCGCAGCGGCGGTGATCCGCACCTGACCATCTGCGACCAAGAGCGGCCCGGCCCCTAAGGCGAACCGGATGTCCAACTCCCGCCAATCAGGGTCGGTAGTCAAGTGGACCGCGCACGGAGTCCCGATGTCAATCGCGGAGAAAAGCTCTTTAAAAACACCGTGTCCGGAGAGGACATAGCCATGCTCCGGAATCGGCGCATCACCATCGTATATTGCCGCGACAACTCCGTCAATAATTACTAATTCCCGTCCGAAATTATTCGTCCGCGTGCTCTCCCCCCGATCGGGCGTATACAGGATTAGTTCATTGGTGTAGCGTTGCCGGTTCAACCCGGAGATGGGCAGCTCGTATGGGCCCAACGTCACCGCACCGCTAAAGTTGAACTGCGTGATGAGAATCTCACCGCTACCGGTAATTGCCACAGCCGTGCGATCGAAAATCGGTTCGGTCACCAAGCGGCCGTCCTGGATAAACAGGCCGAGCGGAGTGCCGTCGCTGCCGAAAAAGGAACCATTGATCGCAGCCAATGCGCCGGCCTCGGCGGCAATTTTACTGAGCGGAGCCCGGCCGAGGGTGCGATTGTTGGCCAAGCGCGTCTCCACCTGAACCTGGCTCACTACCGGATCGATCCGCAACACGTTGATCTCCAACGGACCTGCCGGCGTGCCCCGGGTCAACTGCGTATAATATACGCCGGGCGCGACCCGCGCCGTCGTGGCCTCTTCAAAAACAATTGGGATCACCAAACGGAGTCGCTCGGCGGACTCCCGGACCACCTGGGCGCGCGGGACGGCATAGCGCAAGTCGATGGCCAACTTAACTCCGTGGGAGTCCCGGGAAAGCCGAACACTCTGAACCGCCGGATGATCTAGCTGCGGCAGAATTATCCCAGGTTGAAGTGCCAGGCCGGGCAGCTCGAGAATAACCTTGCTGGGGTTGGTGTATTGCACGAGCTTCGGAGCAACATCCCCGGTTACCACCAGCACAAACTCCAAGTTCTCGCCGGATACTACCGGCTCCACCGCGCCTAATTGCGGGAGCCCGTTCGCCAACACCCCAACGGGAGATATAATTAAGCAGAAAATTAACAAACCGAGAAGCATACCACCTAATTTCGCAAGCCTTCGCATCTTCTCCTGCCTTAACCTCTCTTGGCAACTACTGGTCAAAAAAGGCAGCCTGCCGGCTGCCTTATCTAGGTCTGTATGACGATTCGACTATTTTTTCTCTCCCTCCGCAGCCTCTTTCAGCTGCAAGTACAAGAGTTCGGCCAAGCCCGTAGCACCGCCGGCGGCGGCTTCGGCGGCAATGCTGTCGTCCAAGAGCGAAGTAAAGAACTCCTCGGCCCGTCCGCCGTCAATAATACCGCCTTTCGGCAGCGTCTGGCGCATCTGGGTCAGCATCATCTTTAAAAAGAGGGCTTCGAGCTGGCGACAGGCATCAAGCAACGCCGCATCATCGCCCTGTTGCCTCGGGCCTTCGGCAGCGTTGCGGGCCGCTTGTTCCGCCTCGAGCAACACCTTGGCAAAGGGAGCGACTTCCCCTGCCGGCTGCGCCGCAGCAAGAGTACCCA
This sequence comes from Bacillota bacterium, assembly GCA_012735535.1. Taxonomy (GTDB): domain Bacteria; phylum Bacillota; class UBA5301; order UBA5301; family UBA5301; genus JAAYHC01. The sequence goes on along the minus strand of JAAYHC010000027.1, from coordinate 15,524 downwards.
GTTCGGCAAGTAACTTAGGGGTAAGCGATTTGATGCTGAAATCCATCTATAATCCCCGTCCTTAGATGATGACCAGCTCTCCGTGGAGCGCCCCGGCGGCCCTGACAGCCTGCAAGATGGCGATGATATCGCGCGGTGTGGCCCCGATCGCATTGAGCACCTTGACGACATCATTCACATTGCTGCCGGCCGGCAAGACCATCATCTTCGCTTCCTCTTCGCTAGCCTGAATTTCCGTCTGCGGAATCACTTGTGTCGTACCCTGCGACTCCGGCCACGGCTGGGAAACCTCGTAGGTCCTGCCGATAGAAACGCTCAAAGAACCGTGCGCTACCGCCACCGTCGAAATCCGGACATTTTGTCCCATCACAATGGTGCCGGTGCGTTCGTTAATTACTACTTTCGCCGTCGCATCAGGAGTAACCTCCACACTTTCGAGCCGCGCGATAAAAGCAATCGGATCGTGCTGATAGGCTTCGGGGATCATCAGTTCGACGGTGCTCTTGTCAACCGCCCGCGCGATTTCCGCATCAAAATGGGCATTGATGCTGTCCACGATCCGGGCGGCCGTGGTGAAATCGGGGTTTTTCAGGATTAAATCAAGGTAATTGCCGTTGGTTAATGGCGAGAAGATCTCGACCTCAATGGTAGCGCCATTCGGTACCCGGCCGACTGTAGCGTGGTTTTTCTGCACCCGTGAACCGCCGCCGGAGACATTAAATCCGCCGATCGAAACCGGCCCCTGGGCCACAGCGTAAACCTGGCCATCCGCGCCGCGTAAGGGAGTCATCAACAAGACCCCTCCCTCAAGGCTCTTGGCATCGCCGAAGGAAGACACGGTTACATCGATCGTATCCCCTTCCCGCGCAAACGGCGGTAGTTCGGCGGTTACCATCACGGCGGCAACGTTGCGGGTGCGCAGTTCGTTCGGGGATAAGGTCAGTCCGAAGCGTTGCAACATATTCGCGATCATCTGAACATTGGCTTGGGTTCCGGAGCCGTCTCCGGTTCCGGCCAACCCGACGACTAAACCCAGACCGGTTAATTGATTGATCCGGTCACCTTGGAAATAGGCGATATCTTTGACCCGCACCGTTACCCCTTCGGCCTCGGCGGCCACGGTTAGACCGGTCAAGCAGACCAGCGCAGCAACTGCTGTAGTTAGGAAAAGTCTGAAACGGCCGTGCATACTGGCACCCCCTATATTAACCAATGGAAGAGTCGGGACAGGATTCCCGGGGTTTGACGGTCGCCAATCGGACCATCACCAAGGTAGACGATATTGGCATCGGCAACAAAGGTGGACAGGACGGTGTTGTCAGCCATAATGTCCTGCGGGCGGACAATCCCGGTGAGCTTAATCTCCTGCTTCTCACCGTTGATCATAATCTCTTGTCTGCCTTCAAGCAAAAAGTTTCCGTTCTCCAAAACTTCGACCACTTTCACGGTCACTTTGGCATTCAACGAGCCGCCACGACTCGTCTTGCCGCTGGCCGAAACTTTGTCCCCACCCGAACCGGTGATCTCCGGCAGTACGTTGCGTAAGATCCCCAAACCGGGTCCGAGCCCGATCGAGCCGGCCTTTTCGGCTGAGGTAGTCGCATTTTGCGTGGCCTGGGCTTGCTCAACAATGATAATCGTGACCAAGTCACCCGGCCCGGCTGCCTTATGATCGGTAAAGAGTGATGCGCCGCCACCGGCATTCCATAGTGAGCGGGCCTGGCTGAGCGGTGCACACGCTAGACACAGTAAGAAAGTTAGGCCTAACACCAACCGGAACTTGTTGTTTAAGCTTCGCATAATCATTTCCTCCCGCTTACAAAACCGCTTCGACACAACCGGGACCGACTACCTCCGCCCCAACGACCCGTCCGGTGGCGACATTTTCCACCCGGATGATCTCGCCGAGAGCCCCATCCATGAGCGCCTTACCAACCGTTTCGACGACAACCCCGTTGTAGCTGGCGATCAGCCTCACCCGCGAGTTGTACAGCACCAACGGTGGAACCTCAACATCCTGGCGGTTTAAGGGAAGCCCTTTCCGCACCAGGCGAGTCGTTCGGTAGCCCACCAGTTCATCGATCGAAGTATAGGTCTGCTCAGTCACCCTGGTCAAATCAACCTCTTGATACTCCAAATCAGCCCGGGTAATCACCGTATTGCGCTGCAAATCGCGAACCACTACCGGCACCTGCGTTTTCGCGCTGATCCGTACCCTGGCTCGGCCGGAGTCGACCTTTTGCCCGTCAACCAAAATCTCATAGCTGAAAGCCGCATAACTGCGGAAAAGCGATTTTCGCAAACTCTCCGGGTCTTCCGTAACTACCAGTTCGACCTCTCCCGGCGCCACGATCAGTTCCGCCGGCCACCCGACCAATTCGATCTGGAACTCGGTCACAGGATAATCCAGTTTCTCTCTCAACTCCCGCTCAAACTGGGCTTTCACCGTTTCGGCCACCAAGACCTGGCCAGGACGTTCCAACTCCACCCGTAAAGGGATCTCGGTATCCAGCTCATCAGGGTTAATGCCGCTATTACGCAACCCCAACTTAATTTGCGCGCCGGTCACCGTTAAGCTCGTCCCCGGCCGCGGGGCCCGACTGACCACGATTTGGTTCCACTGACTTGGTGTCGTGCTATTGGGGTCGACCAAGTCCGCCAAGGTCACCTGCTCGGAAGTAACTACTACCCGGTCCAGAAAGGTAAGCGCGCTAGCCTGGCCAGCCGATAACAATGAGGCCGCTACAAAAAGGTAGATGATGATCAAGTTTTTCAGCTTCCAGTGCATTGACGCCCCTCCTCTCAAGCTAGCTCAGCTTAGCGCTTCAGATTATTGGCGATCTGCAGCATATCCTCAGCGGTTTGAATCACTTTCGAGTTGACCTCATAGGCCCGCTGGGCCACGATCATGTTGACCATCTCTTCAACCACTTGCACATTGGACATCTCCAAGTACCCCTGGTTCAGCGAACCGAGGCCATCCAGTCCCGGAGTGCCGACAATGGCCTCCCCGGAGGCTGCGGTCGGCCGGAAGAGGCTGCGCCCAATCGCTTCCAAACCGGCGGGATTGCTAAAACGCGCCAGCATAATCTGGCCAACCGTATCCACACGATCTTGGCCGGGTCGACGAACGGTCACCGTACCATCGGTGGCCACCCCGACCTCAGTCACATCCGGATCGATGATGATCTGCGGTTCAAGATAAAAGCCGTCGGAAGTGACCATCCGTCCCTCGCTATCTCGTTTGAACGCACCGGCCCGGGTATAGGCCAAAGTGCCGTCGGGCATCAGGATTTGGAAGAAACCGTCACCTTCGATCATTAAGTCCAGGGGATTATCGGTCCGTTTGGATTGACCTTGGATGAAGATGCGTTGGGTAGCTACCGGGCGCACACCCTGACCAACTTGGATGCCCGTCGGTACTTGCGCCCCGACGGAGACCGGTGAGCCCGCAGGCTGCAGGGTCTGGTACAAGAGATCTTCAAAGTCGAGGGTGCTCTTTTTGAACCCGGCCGTGTTGACATTGGCCATGTTGTTGGAGATAACGTCAATGTTGAGCTGTTGCGCAGACATGCCGGAGCTGGCGGTAAAAAGCGCACGAATCATAAGAATGCCTCCTTTGCATGATGCAAGGAGGGTATGCGGGGTTTTCCTGCTTCAGTCGGTCGGCAGGAAGGAAGCTTCCGCTTCGGCGATCAGCCTAGGCGGTCCAGCTTACATGCATACCCGATCCTTTTGGATTTGCTAATGGTCTTAATTAGGTTCGGCCAATCTCGTTGACCGCTTTTTCCAACAATTGATCCTCGCTGGTGATGACTCTTTGGTTGGCCTCATAAGCCCGCAAAACGTTAATCATATCGACCATCTCTTTGACCGAATTGACATTGGAGGCTTCGATAGCGCCCTGCTGAATCTGGGGCTGTTCCACATCGAAGACCTCAGCGGCGATCCAAAGCGTCTCACCTAATTTGACGCCGGTTCCGGGAGGAAACCAAACTACCCGCAAGCGATCAACCTCTTGTCCATCGACGATCACCGCACCGGTCTCCGCGATCTGCACGGACGAACCGGCGATGTTGATCGGTCCTTGTGTCCCTTGGACATACTCCCCGGCTGCCGTGACCAAAAATCCCTCGGCATTCCGGAAAAAGTGACCACCGCGCGTATACCGTTCTCCCTCTTCCCCGGCGACGACAAAATAGCCTTCACCGATGATGGCGAGATCAAGCGGGTTGTCGGTTGTCCGCAACGAACCTTGGGTGAAGTCGGTATGCACCGTCGGGGTGCCTACTCCAGGGCCGAGGGTCCCGATATAGACGGCACCGCCCCGCGCGACCCGGTAAATCGGAGCTTCCGGGTAAGCCGTATCGGCGAGGAAATCACGTTTAAACCCTGGCGTGTTGACGTTGGCAAGGTTGTTGGCAATCACGTCCAGACGGCGCTGTTGCGTCAGCATTCCGGTAGCGCCGGTATAAATGCCACGAATCACCGGACTTTCACCTCCTAATACAGTTGTCGGCTAAAGCCGGCAGAACTTAAACGGAAATCGGTCTAAAAAAGAAGAGGAGAGTTCATACTAGGTGTGGTAAGTATCTTGAAGGAATCAGGTCACCAAAGGAGTCGTCAGACAGTGGATACAGCGGTCACAATACTTTATGGCATCGCCATTTATCTGGTCTACCTCGCCGTGAAAATCGGCATTTTTTATCGCTACGATAAAAAATACCGGGAACGGGCAGCCGAGTTACAAGCAAAAAGCCGACACCGCCAAGAGCAGGTGCGGCCAACAGACTCGGATCAGTCATCGTCTCCGCTTAGCTAATCTTTTTCTCCACAAATACAGCAGATTGAATCCCGCTCGTCCCTTCAAAAATGCGCCCGGCCCCGATGGCAACACAAGACTCGGGGGCTTCGGTGATATGGACCGGGATCCCTGTGACATCGGCGATCAGCCGATCGAGTCCGGTGAGTAGTGCCCCGCCGCCGGTAAGAACAATGCCCTTTTCCATGATATCGGCGGCCAACTCCGGCGGAGTTTTTTCCAACACCGCTTTGACGGTATCGATGATCGCGTTAACAGGTTCTTGTAAGGCGAGATAAGCCTCGCGCGAAGAGAAGGTGAGGTTGCGGGGCAGGCCGGAAACCAAATCGCGCCCGCGCACATCGCATATCTTCACCGGAAGATCCGGATGAGCGCAGCCCACCTCTTTCTTGATTTCCTCGGCAGTTCGCTCACCGATTGCCATATTGTACTCTCGTTTGATGTATCTGACGATCGCCTCGTCAAACTTGTCGCCGGCAATCCGAATACTGTCGCTGACCACCATGCCTCCTAACGAGATGACCGCCACATCGGTGGTCCCGCCACCGACATCAACAACCATATTGCCGGAAGGTTCGGCGATATTCAGCCCCGCTCCGATGGCGGCGGCCATGGGTTCCTCGATGAGGGCCACCCGTTTGGCCCCAGCTTCAAAGGCGGCTTCGACGATCGCCCGCCGTTCAACGGTGGTCACGCCGCTGGGCGCACAGATCGCAATGGAGGGTTTAAAGAAACGCCTCCCCACCGCCTTGTGAATCATCCTTTTGAGGAGGATCTCCGTCACATCATAGTTGGCGATAACTCCGTCACGCATCGGACGCACGGCCACAATATTGCCGGGGGTTCGCCCGATCATCTGCTGAGCCTCCGAACCGACAGCTAAAACGGCGGAGGAATCACGGTCCATAGCCACAACTGACGGTTCTTTTAAGACTATCCCTTTACCTCGCACGTGAATTAGGATCGTCGCGGTCCCTAAATCAATTCCTAAATCCAAGCTTCCGAACATCGATTCCTCAACCTCTTCCTCTGTCGGCACTGCATAAAAAAACCACAGTTTCCTGTTTTCCACAGGGCTGTGGCAAATTCCTGCCCTTTTTCGCAGGCCGGAGTTCTTCGAGCGGTTTGCGACGGATTACGACGCTTTACGCCGATATTTCTTCCTGGTTGCTTCCCCGCCCCGGATATGCCGTTCCGCCTTGTTGTTTTCCAGCACCTTCTTAACCCTACGGGCTAGGTCTTTGTTTACCCGGGGCAAGCGTTCGGTAACATCCTTGTGAATGGTGCTTTTACTGACATCAAATACGTCGGCAGCCTGCCTAACGGTCGCTTTGGTATTTATGATATATGTCCCGACCTCCAACACTCGACGCCGGATATAATCTCTCATACCCTAGCCCCCTCGCTCTAATTTAGTAAAATTTATATGCGAGGGCAGGCCTAATATGCCTGAAGCCAAACCCGTCATCTCATCCTCTATTTTCCAGTACCGCCGGCCAATCAAAGTCCTTGCCCTCCCAAGTTAAGCCGATGTGGACCAGTGGGTCGGCCCCCGGCTGACTGCCGACAACCCCCAAAGCGGCGCCGGCGCCAATGGTTTGACCGAGACTAACCTCCACCCGACCGGGAAAAATATAGCTGGACCGTCCGCGCTGCCCATGTGTGACTGTGATCCGGTTGCCGGAAATACCGAGGCCTTCTTCCGCATAATCACGGATAATCTCGGTGACGGTCCCGGGGGCGACCGCCCGGACGACAGCTCCTGCAGCAGCCCGCACATCAAAGCCGTCGTGGTAAAACCAATAACCAAAACGGGGATGCTTCAGCCAGCCTAGCCCGTGCACGATCTCGGTGAACTCGACCGGGCGAATTAACCATTCCGCCTCGAAGTTGCTCTCCGCAGCGCGCTCGCTCCTGGGCGCCGGCCTTTCCGTTCCGGGGTTTGTCCCCCGTCCAACCGGGGCAACCTCGAAAGATACCGTCTCTAGCTGGCGTAGCAAAGCATTGCTAATGTTGCGTTCCACCACTCTGGTCAGCCAGAGACCGCCGACGACCATTGCGACAATGGCCACCCCGACCGCCCAGGGAAAGAGCCGTTGGCGCAGCGGTTCATTCCGCGCCGCCAGCAAATGCTTGGGCCGATAACGAAAAGCCCGGAAGACGCGTTTAATCTCCATACCATCACCCTGGAGATTAGTCTGTCCGGGCTCGTCCCAAATATGTATCGATTTCCTAACGAGTTAACTCCTGGAGATGTTGTAACTTTATACCGGTATAGTAGTAGGCCAAAATCTCGCGGTAGGATTTGCCGGCCTTGGCCAGGGCGTTGGCACCGTATTGGCACATGCCCACCCCATGCCCGTTGCCTAGAGTGAGAAAAGTGATCTGGTCACCCTCTACAGTCCAGGTAAAGTTGGTGGACTTCAGCCCCAAGCGGGAACGAAAATCAATCCCCCGGACCTTTCTGCCGGCGACGTTGAGATAGACCACCCGGCCGGTGCTGCTGCGTTCTAAAACCTCGATTGCTGCGGTAGGCCCGGTAGTGGCCAAAACCGCCTCACCGGGCAGTAATTGACGCCCGGAACGCAGGTCGGCCAGCGTCAACTCGGTTCCCAGAAGGGTCGAGAGCTCGCTGAGCGAAAAGCTCTTGCGCTCAATTTGACGTTGCTCAGCCGGCAGATTGGTGCGCACCGACCGCAAATATGGGATATAGTGGCCCCACACCTTTTCCGAGTCCTCCGTCACCCCGGCGGAATTGGCATGGTAGATCGCATCAATTGGTTCCCCAGCATAGGTAGCGATGATACCTCTGGTTTCTTCGACCGCCCGGTCGATCTTGGCCAAAACTCGGAGATTGGCCAGGAAACCATACCGTTGTTTGAGATCGGCGAAGGAGATCCAGGCCTGGTCATGAGCGTAGTCGGTACAAATGTCGGCTCCCGGATGACGGTCACATCCGGGTCCGCCGAAACGGATCATTTTCTTCACCGCATAAGTCCGGGCCGCAACCGCTTGGGCTTTTAAGGCTTCCAATTCGAACTCGGCCGGCATTTCCGCCGCAACCACACCTTTGATATACTCTTCAAGATCCATCGCGACCAGGCCCGAACCGGGAATATAAACATTGATTTGGAGTGAACTACGCTCGGAGAAAGGCGACCGGCCAAAGAGGTTGAGTCCGAAGGTGACGACCATGGGAATAACGATTGCGCCGCAGATGATGAGCAGCAAAACCTTTGGGAAATTCCAACGCATGCAAGTTCCCCTTTGCAGCAAAATAGCTATCAAGCATCCCGTATGGTAGGATATATATTCCGCCGCAGGGGATTTATGCTGTGACCCTTGTGATCTCTGCCCCGACCGCCCGGAGTTTCTGCTCCAGGTCAGCATAGCCTCTATCCAAATGGTGTAGGCAGCTGATCTTGGTAGTTCCCCGGGCCGCCAAAGCGGCTACGACCAAAGCTGCTCCGCCGCGCAGATCAAAGGCGGTCACCTCCGTGCCGTAGAGCGTGGAAACACCATAGACCAACGCTACGTTGCCTTCAATTTTGATATTGGCTCCCATCCGCGCCAGCTCGCTGGTGAAGCGAAAGCGGTTTTCAAACACGGTTTCGCGAATCACGCTCACCCCGCCGGCCAAGGAGCAGACCGCCGTGAAGATTGGCTGCAAATCGGTAGGAAAGCCGGGATATGGCAAGGTGGTGATATCAACACTATTCAGCCGCCGACTCCGGCGAATCTTGATGGTCGTATCGGTCTCCGCCAGCTCGGCGCCGAGCTCGCGCAGCTTGGCTAATACCGGCCGCAGATGCGCGGGATCAACTCCCACCAGTTCAATCTCGCCGCCGGTGACAGCGGCAGCCGCCAGGTACGTTCCGGCTTCGATGCGGTCCCCGATAATGCGGTACCCGGGATGCCCGCCCAGCGCAGCAACCCCTTCAATCTCGATGCGATCGCTGCCGGCACCACGCACCTTGGCTCCGAGTGAGTTGAGAAAATTGGCCAAGTCAACTACTTCAGGTTCCTGGGCGCAATTGGTGATCACCGTCTTGCCCTCGGCCAAACAGGCCGCCATCACCAGGTTCTCCGTTGCGCCGACACTCGGATAGTCGAGATAGACCTCTTCCCCCTTGAGTTTCTCCGCTTGCACCTCGATAAAACCATACCCCATCCTGATTTTGGCGCCAAGGGCCCGGAGGCCCTTGAGATGCAAGTCGATCGGGCGCGAGCCAATGGCACAACCTCCGGGCAACGAGACTCTGCTGCGCCCCTGTACGGCCAAGACCGGAGCGAGGATTAAAAAGGAGGCCCGCATCTTGCGCACCAGTTCGTAGGGGGCATCCCAACCGCGAAACCCGCGCGGATCCACATAAAGGCGGCCGGAGCCAAGGTGGCGGGTCTCGGCGCCTAGGTAGTTAAGGAGCTCCAACATCGTGCGAATGTCCTCCAGATCCGGCACATTCTCCAAAGTCACCGGTTCGGAGGCAAGTAAACAACCGGCCAGAATAGGCAGTGTTGCGTTTTTGGCGCCGTAGATAGGGATGGTACCCTTTAGTTGCCGGCCACCCGAGATTACTAGCTGATCCATCATATCCTTAAATCAATAGTCAGGTGCGATAATTGGATTGCCCAGATAAATATAGGTTTGATTTTCAAATTCGTTGTAGCGAAAAGCCAAATGCAGATTCATCTGCCTCGCCCCAACCTGTAAGAGATCCGGCAGGTGGGGTGAGACAAAGGCGTAAGTGGTCAGTTCGCCCTCGGAAAAAGTCTCTACCAGCTCCGCCTCGGCCAGTGACCGAACCCGGCCAACGATCTCCTCGCGCTCATCTTTACTTAACTTGCCCCCGCGAGTACCGATTAGCGTGGTGAAAAATTGGAGATCGGTCTTCCGGCCGAACCGGCCAAATTCTGTCGTCGCCCGCTCCCGGTATGCGGCGAGATCGGGCCAGGCCCCTTGGCGGACCGCCCGCAGCCCCAGATAGGTTTCACTACCGCTCGCCAGGGGGTAATTGGGCAAGCGCTGAACCGTCAACCAGCCCGCAGCCCCAGAAAGGTTAACCAACGCAAAAGCCTGCTCAAAGCGCTCCTGAAAGCTGGACTCCTCGATGCTGCCGGTCAGCTCATACCCGAACTCCCCCGCTATCTCTGCCAATAACTTGGCCACCGGCACCTGGTTGTATTCCGGTGCCAAGAGCAACCAGGCTTGAAACTCTGTTTCGAGCAAGGCTGCTCCGGTCTCTTGATATAGTGCAAGCATATCGACGCCGGCCGCCAAGCAGACAAAATTACCGGCTACTAAACAAAACAAAACTATAAACAGAATTGAGCGCATGCTTTAACCCCCTAAGCCAATCCTGTTTCTAGTCTTGCCAAGTTTTGCCTAAGCTATACTTATTGAGCTTGAAAGGGGGCTGGCGGCGCGGAAGCCAGACCAAACCGCCACAGCAAAAAATCGCCGATGCGCCGGGCAGCCTGGCCGTCACCATAGGGATTTTGACTGGTTGCGATTTGCCGGTAGTAGGTTTGATCGGTAAGCAAGCGGATTGTTGAACGGATCAAGCGGTCCCGATCCGGACCAACTAGGAGCGCGGTGCCGGCGGTAACCCCTTCGGGCCGCTCGGTTACTTCGCGCAACACTAAGATCGGTTTGCCCAGACTCGGCGCCTCTTCTTGGATCCCGCCGGAATCGGTCCAGATCAAGTCAACCCGGCTAAGTAAATTCGCTAAGTCCGGGTAATCTAACGGTTCAGTGAGGTAAACCCCGGCCTCGCCGGCGAGTTCGGCGTGAACGCGCTCTCGGACCACCGGGTTTAAGTGAACCGGCCAGATAAAAACGGCCAACTTTTGGCGAGCAAGCACTTTCACCGCCTGACAAATCTCCACCAGCGGCGGGCCCCAATTCTCCCGGCGGTGCGCGGTCACCAGGATCACCGGTGCGCCGCTATGGTCGCTGAGCGCAGCGTTAACCTCCCGCACACGAAAATGGTGGTCCGGCCGGATGACCGAAAGTAAGGCATCGATCACGGTATTGCCGGTGACCAAGATATCATCCGCCTTGATGCCCTCTTGGATGAGATGAGCTTGGGCTAGCGGGGTAGGCGCAAAATGATCGTCGGCCACTACCGAAAGCAACCGCCGGTTGACCTCCTCCGGAAAGGGCTGCCGTTTATCAAAGGAACGCAAACCCGCCTCCACATGGCCAACTCTGATCCGCCGGTTAAACGCGGCTAGACCGGCGATAAAAGCGGTACTGGTATCCCCTTGGACGAGGACCACATCCGGACGTAGCTCGGCATAGACCTGATCCAAGCCCGGCAAAGCTTTGGCTAAGATGGTGTTGAGCTCTTGGCGCTCGGTCATAATGCCGAGCTCATAGTCGGGGACCAGATCAAAAGCCTCAAGCACCTGGCGCAGCATCTCCTCGTGCTGCCCGGTGGAAAGCAAAAAGACCTCAAAACTCTCGCGAGTCCTGAGATCTCGAACAACCGGGGCCATTTTGATAGCCTCGGGGCGGGTGCCGACGATAGCGATGACCCGGTATTTCTTAGGCATCGGTGTTGATCTTTGACCCCCGTGCAGAAGTATCGATGACTTCGCCAAGGGCGAACATGAACACCCCTAGCCAGATTACAGCGATAAAACTGCCGAAGTCGTCAAACTTCGACAAAAAGACCGCAGCCACCGCTAAACTGATGCTCAGTCCGTACACCAATAAGACCGCCGTCCGCTGACTAAACCCCATATCCAGCAGGCGGTGGTGCAGATGTCCGCGATCGGCTTTGTAGATCGGTCGGCCCTCCCGGTAACGGCGGACAATCGCAAATAAGGTGTCAAAAAACGGTACACCCAATACCAAAAGCGGAATGGTCAAGGCGATTGTCGCGGCTCCTTTGAGCGCGCCCTCCACCGAAATCGCAGCCAAAATGAAACCGAGAAACATGCTCCCGGTATCGCCCATGAAAATCTTGGCCGGGTTGAAATTATACGGTAGAAAGCCCAAGGCGCTACCGGTCAGAATGGCCGCCAACAAAGCCATCACCGTCTGGCCTTTGCCGGCCGCAACGACAAAAAGCGCAGCCCCGGCAATCGCCGCCACTCCGGCGGCTAGGCCATCGAGCCCATCGATCAGGTTAACCATATTGGTGATGCTGACCACCCACAAAATCGTCAACGGCACGCCCCACCAACCGAGATAAATCATTCCGCCGAACGGGTTGGTCAAGAATTCGATCTTGGTACCCATCAGTACCAGTACCAGCGCAGCCAAGATTTGACCACAGAATTTAACGGCCGCCGAAAGGGGCCGGACATCATCGATCAACCCTAAAACGGTCACCACCGTAGCCGCAACGACGATCCCGCCGAACTCGGCCAAGCCGACGGCAAAGATCTTGGCGGTAAATAAAAAGGCCAAGAAGATGGCGAGCCCTCCCCAGAGCGGTACCGGTTGACGATGTATTTTGCGCTCACCCGGTTGGTCCAGGACCACCATGGTCAAAGCTAATTTACGCACCAACGGGGTGAATAATGCAGACAACGCAGTAGCACAAATAAATGGTCCGATGTACCCCTCCACAGGACTCACCTCCTCCAGAAAATAACATTGTCCACTTGTAGCTGCAGTTTTATTCTACGGCAGTCCGCTAGCGGTTGTCAAATTTAATAGTTTCCACCCCAGCCGCCGTCAGCAACTCTTGGGTCAGTGCATCCGGGTAGTCCCCTTGAAAGATAATGCACTTGATCCCCGCATTGATCAGCATTTTCGCACAGAGGCTACAAGGCTGAACGGTTGTGTAGCAGATCCCGCCATTGAGGGAGACTCCATGGTAGGCTGCTTGAACAATCGCATTCTGCTCGGCATGAATCGCCCGGCAGAGCTCATGGCGCTCCCCGGATGGGACGCCCAACTGCTCGCGCAGGCAACCAACTTCGGCACAATGCGGGACCCCGGCCGGTGCACCGTTGTAGCCGGTAGTCAGGATGCGCCGATCCTTGACAATCACCGCTCCAACCTGCCGGCGGAGACAGGTTGAGCGCTTGGCCACCAGGTGGGCGATCTCCATGAAATACTGATCCCAAGACGGACGAGTGTCAGCCATCTTACTTGGTCCCGAAGATCCGGTCGCCGGCGTCGCCAAGACCGGGGACGATGTACCCGTGATCATTTAGCCTTTCATCGAGAGCCGCCGCATAAATGTCCACATCGGGGTGGTTTTCGCTAAAGAGCTTGACACCTTCGGGTGCCGCAATTAGGCACATTAATTTAATATTGGTCGCGCCCTGTTCCTTCAGAAAATCTACCGCCGCCGAGGCCGACCCTCCGGTAGCCAGCATCGGGTCAACAACAATAACCTCGCGCTCGTACACATCAGACGGCAGTTTGCCATAATAGGAAATCGGCTGAAGCGATTCCGGGTCGCGGTACAACCCAATATGACCGACCCTGGCATTAGGAATCAGCTTTAAAATCCCGTCAACCATACCCAACCCGGCCCGCAAAATCGGGACTACCGCTAACTTTTTGCCGGCAATGGTCTTGCACTTGGCTGTGGCAACCGGAGTTTCCACCACGACATCTTCCAGGGGCATGTTTCGCGTGACCTCGTAAGCCATGAGGGTGGCTACTTCGTCAACCAGCTCGCGAAACTCTTTGGAGCTCGTATTTTTGTCACGAATGAAGGCCAACTTGTGCTGGATCAATGGATGGTCAATGATATGTAACATTTAGTTCCCTCCTTCAACTGAATAGCGCTCTATTTTAGCGAGGCGTCGCTTGTGCCGTTCATCTCCGGAAAAAGCGGTGCCCAGCCAGGTCTGCACAATCATTACCGCCAAGCCCGGGCCCACTACTCGCTCACCCAGGGTTAAAATATTGCTGTCATTATGCTCCCGTGTGGCACGAGCGGAGAAAACGTCATGGCATAAAGCTGCGCGTACGCCGGGAACCTTGTTCGCGGCGATGCACATCCCGATACCGGTGCCACAGATTAAAATACCACGGGCAAACTCACCGCGGGCAACTGCTTCGGCAACCGCAAAAGCAATATCGGGGTAATCACAAGAATCGGTGCTATGCGTCCCGAAATCCATGAACTCAAGCTCCGGACCGGATAGTTCCTTTTTTATCAGCTCTTTTAACTGAAACCCACCGTGGTCTGAGCCAATGGCTACTCTCACTCTTGTTCCTCCTCTGAATGTAAAAAATCCCGGATCTTCGGCAGGCTGGCTTCGAGATACCGGTAAATCTGCTTGGCAACGCTCAGATATTCGGCCTCCCCGGACCCGAACGGATCGGCCACCTCCTCATCGGGATAACCTGCGAACTCGGGTAAAGTGTACACTTTCGCGACGAGATCGGGGTTGTTAGCCTGGATATACTCCTTATGCCGGTTGGACATGGTTAAGATCAGATCGACTGAAGCTAAGAGATCGGGGGTAATCTGCGTAGTGGAATGCTCGGATAGGTCGAGTTGCCACTCGGCTGCCAAGACCCGGCGGGCTGTTGGATTGGCCGGCTGGCCTGAGATGGTGTGGGTGCCGGCACTTTTGACGACAGCCTTATCGGCGAGATCGGCCTTGGCCAGCAAGTCGCGTAGAAGAGCTTCGGCCATGCTACTTCGGCAGGTATTACCAGTGCAGACTAACAGAATAGTTTTCACCTTGACCACCTCAAAAATTTTTCGGCAGGGTGATTACTAAGTCCTGCTAGTATCGGCGGATTCTAGTCGGGCCAATACTAGCCTGGGAGGTGACACTCTTGCCCAAACGCTATCTCTGCCCACAGTGTGGCCAAAACCGCACCCACTTTTATCTAGTGAAAAAACTGGCCCAAGAAGTCCGCAAGGATCCAAGCACCGGGAAAATCACCTGGGCCGCCGATGAGTGGGAAGAGGTCTGGGCCGGTGATACTTTATTTTTGGAGGTTAAGTGCGCCGACTGTGGCTATCTCGCCAACGAAAAAGCCTTCACCTAAACCGGCTGGAAACAGCCAGAGAAATAATTACATTGCTTTACAATTCTCAACCATTATGGTATATTTTATCATGTGTACCGCTGGTACAAGCATTATTAAATAGAGGGGGAAAACTGTAATGAGAAAAGTGTTGTTGGTCGTTGCTATCTCCGCTATCATCCTTGTTTCTCTTGGCCTCGTTGCACTAGCTGCTGACAAGGTCGGCTGTGCTGCTTGCCACACCGGCAACTACAGCCTGGCTAAAGAAGCCAACGCTATCCAGGGCCATCCGAAGGTAGCAGACAATGCGAATTATGACGCCTGTGTAAGATGCCATGGTCCGAACAGCAAATGGCCTTTCGGTCCGATCCTGCACAAGGGCCACCTCGTTGGTGCTGACAACCACTTCATCACCAACTATGGCGGCGACTGCAAACTCTGCCACGTGCTGGATGCTAACAAAGGCACCTTCACCATTGCGAAGTAAGGACAGTTAATACGATCACCAAAGGGCTGACTCAGCGAGTCAGTCCTTTTCATTTGTGCTTACTGATCCGCTTTGGTGCCGACATCTCCGGTTTCTACCGCTAATAAGCTAATAATTAGGCTGCCCCGAAATTAGAATGTTATAAACGGTTTTAAGCATAAACGGTTTTATGCTATTCGCTCAGTTCTGCATGGTTCTTTAGGTATAGCACCCGGAGGTCTCGGCTTCCCCGAAACTTAATTCGCACCTTGTCAATATAT